>NZ_JAOART010000093.1 GCF_025210435.1 Anaeromicrobium sp. | reverse complement strand
TTTTCCACCCAAGTCCTTGTCACAAGCGAAAGTGTGAATCTTCGTAGATAGGTTCATGAGTCATGTTGGAGTAGCATAGGATGTTGTGACGTTCCAGGGTTCCAAAGATTTTCAATATATTTTCCCTTATAGGCAAGTTACCGTATAAAGAAATCTTAGTGTTACGAAATCTATAATAGAAAACCTTAAAAAAAGATAAACTATTATCATTGTATGTTCATGGAAACATATAATATATTTAGAAAATAGAGTGTGATAAAATAATTATAGGAATATTTTTTAAACTATAAAATTAATAAAAAATTAATATTATAAACTTATTCATATGTATTAAATATGATATACTGTAATAATAATGAAAAATAATAAACTAATTTTAATTATACATGGAGATGATGGAAATGAAGTTATGTTCTGCTTGTAATAAAAACATTGCCGTAGTATTTACATCAAAAATGGAAGGCGGTAAAACTGAACTTCAAGGACTTTGTATAGAATGTGCTAAAAAAATGGGTATACCTGTAATCGAACAATTAATGGAACAAACGGGTATGTCGCCAGAAGACGTGGAAAACTTAAACGAGCAAATGCTTGGAATGTTTAAGGGCATGGATATGGAAGATTTTGATGAAAAGTCTATCATGTCAGAATTGTTTGGTGGGTCTAAAGACGATGATCCTGTAGATAGTGGTGAAGAAATAGAAATAGATGAAACTAAAAAAAGTCCTAATAAAGAAGGTAACAGTAGAAAATATAAAGATTGGAAGAAAAAAAAGAGAAAACATTTAGAAAAATATGGAACCAATTTAACAGAAAAAGCTAAGGATAATAAAATAGACAGAATTATAGGCAGAAATAGGGAAATTGACAGGGTAGTACAAATTCTAAATAGAAGAAGTAAAAATAACCCATGCCTAATAGGAGAGCCAGGAGTAGGTAAAACGGCCATAGCAGAAGGATTAGCCCTTAGGATTCATGAGAGACAAGTACCTGCTAAATTATATGATGCAGAAGTGTATCTACTAGATTTAACAGCTGTAGTGGCTGGGACTCAATTTAGAGGCCAATTTGAAGGTAGAATGAAAAATATTATAAATGAAGCTAGGGATAATGGAAATATAATACTTGTTATAGATGAAGTTCATAACATTATGGGAGCTGGAGAAGTTCATGGTGGAGTTATGAATGCGGCTAACATATTAAAACCAGCTTTAGCTCGTGGAGAAATTCAGATAATTGGTGCTACAACTTTAGAAGAGTATAGGAAGCATATAGAAAAGGATGCTGCCTTAGAAAGAAGATTCCAACCAGTTCTGGTAGATGAACCTAGTATAGAGGAGTCTATAGAAATACTTGAGGGAATTAAGGAGTACTATGAAGAGTATCATAGGGTGAAAATATCCCATGAAGTAATAGAGGCTGCTGTAAAATTATCAGAAAGATATATTACAGATAGATATTTACCTGATAAGGCAATAGATATAATTGATGAAGCTGGTTCTCGTGCTAATCTTAAAAACCAAGGACTAGTAGAATTAAAGGCTTTAGAAGAAGAATATGACAAATTAATGGAAGAAATGGAATCTTTATCTAATGCCAATAGGTATGAAGAGGCAGCTAAACTTAAGGTTGAAGAGTGTAGAATAGAAGAGAAAATAAAAGAAATAAAGGGATCTTCCTTAGATGTGGATATAACTCCTGAAGATGTGGCATTTGTAATAGAATCTTGGACCAAAATTCCAGTTCAGAAGATTACAGAAGAAGAAGCTCATAAGTTACTTAGCCTAGAAAAGAGCCTCCATAAAAGGGTAATAGGTCAAAATGAAGCCATAGAAAGTATATCAAAGACCATAAGGCGTAATCGTTCTGGATTTAGAAAGAAGAAAAAACCCGCATCCTTCATATTTGTAGGACCAACGGGAGTGGGTAAGACAGAACTAGTAAAGGCACTAGCTTGTGAGTTATTTGGAACAGAGGAAGCTTTAATAAGAGTGGATATGTCTGAATACATGGAAAAGCATACCGTATCTAAATTAATAGGAGCACCTCCAGGATATGTGGGATATGATCAGGGAGGACAATTGACAGAAAAGGTTAGAAGGAAACCTTATTCTGTAATATTAATGGATGAAATAGAAAAGGCCCATCCAGATGTATTTAATATGTTGCTTCAGATATTAGAAGATGGAAGACTTACTGATTCTCAAGGTAGGACTGTATTCTTTGAAAATACTGTTATTATAATGACTTCTAATGCGGGAACTAGTATAAAATCTAATACTATTGGGTTTGGTAAAGAAGATTATGCTGGCCTTGAAAATAAGGTTAGGGATGCTTTAAAGAGGATATTTAGACCAGAGTTTTTAAATAGGGTAGATGAAACCATAGTATTTACCCATCTAGAGAAGGATGAGTTAAGAAAAATAGTAGATTTAATGTTAGAAGAAGTAAAAGAAGAGGCTCGTGAGGCTGGAGTTATCATAGAAGTGGAAGATAAGGTGAAAGAATTCATATTAGAAAAGGGTTATGATAAAAAATATGGAGCAAGACCTTTAAGACGTACTATTCAAAGTTATATAGAAAATGAAATAGCAGACTTTTATTTACAAAATAGATTAAAAGAAGGAGCTACTATAAAAGTAAAATTAAATGAGGACAATAAAATAGCCTTAGAATAGGAAGTTATGAAAGGGGACGGTTATGGATTGTAGATTAACCGTCCCTATTCTTGCATAGTTCGACAATATCTTTCAAAATTAGGGACATATGTCCTTAAGTGTTATAATGAAAATAAATATAATTAGGATAAGGGATATGAGTATAGAAAAATTATTAAATGAGGATTTGGAAATTTTTAGGATTATTTTAAATTCAGAAGAGATCTTTAAGAAAAGTTGGGAATACATAAAGTATAGACCAGGAGAAATCCTTTGTGAATACGGATATGAATGTAAATATTTTTATGTAATATTAAGTGGGTTTGTAAATATATATCATACGTCGGAAAAGGGGAAAACCTATTCTCAGTCCGTATATGGAAAGGGTTATTATATAGGTGAATTGGAATTATTTACAAATAAACCTTTCATATGTGGAGTAGAAACTATGACAGGTACGGAAATTATAAGAATTAGTAAAGATATATTTTTAAAGTGGACAAGGAGTGATATGAATATACTTTATTATCTTATGAAGACCCTATGTGATTCTAGTTATACTTTATCAGAAAAGGCAAGTTATGACACTTTATATTCACTGAAGTTTAGAATATGTGACTATTTAATAGATTGTAAAAAAAATCCTGACTATTATAAGCACTATAAAATATTTTTGAGTAAAAAGTATTTAAGTGAAAGGTTTGTAGTGACCACTAGGAGTATAAATAGAATACTAAAAGAATTATATGATAAAAGCCTAATTGATTTTGAATCTAACTATATAAAAATAATAGATTTAAAGGGATTAGAAGAAGAAAGAGAAAAGGAAAGATTCATGTAAAAATAGGTTTAGAGTTAAGGAATTAAAAACTTTAAGTCTAAGCTTAAAAATAAAGCACAGGAGGCATAAAAGGTGAAAAAGAAGCTAATTACAATTTTAAGTTTGATACTAATCGTATCAATGGCATTTGTAGGTTGTGGTTCTAAACCAGCAGAGGAAGCACCTGCAAAGGAAGAAACTAAAGCTGATGCTTTAAATGTATCTTTAGTAGTTGCTGGAGGATTAGGAGATAGATCTTTCTATGATTCAAGTAATGAAGGTTTAACTATGGCTAAGGACAAGTTAGGTGTAAATGGAACTGTACTTGAGTGTAAAAGTGACCCAGCATTATACAGTGACCAATTAGTTCAAGCATCTCAAATTAGTGATGTGGTAGTAGTTGTTGGTTTTGAGTTTTATGATGTTATTCAAGAGGTAGCTAAGGAATTCCCAGAGAAAAACTATATCTATATAGATAATGTAATTGAAGGTATAGATAATATTACTTGTATTGACTACATGGAAAATGAAGGTTCTTTCTTAGCAGGAGCAATGGCTGCTATGATGACTACTGATACTTCTGTTGCTGGAATAAACGAAGCAACTAAGATTGGTATGGTAGGTGGAATGGATATTCCAGTTATAAGAAACTTTCAAGTTGGATATGAAGCAGGGGCTAAATATGTAAATCCAGATGTGGTAGTAGAAACTATTTTTGCTGGAGACTTTGAAGATCCTGCAAAGGGAAAAGAAAGTGCATTAGCTTTATATGCTAAGGATGTGGATGTTGTATTCCAAGTTGCTGGAAAAACTGGAGAAGGTGTTTTTGAAGCAGCTAAAGATTCTAATCAATATGCTATAGGTGTAGATTCAGATCAAAGATATATTAACCCTGATAACATCATGGCTAGTATGACTAAGGGTGTTGGAATATCCATATATGAATCTATTGAAAGAATCCAAAAGGGTGAATTCAAAGCTGGAACTGTATATAAGTATGGAATCAAGGAAAAGGGCGTTGACGTATCCTTTGGAACAGAAGATATGAAGAAGATCGTTAGTGAAGATGCTATGAAAAAAGTTGAAGAATTAAAAGAAAAGATCAAGAGTGGAGAAATCACTGTTCCAGAAGCTAAATAAATTAAAATGAAGAAGCATAAAGCTTCTTCATTTTTTAAGTAATATAGATTTAAGAACGGATTAAGAGTTAAGAGATATTTTATTTAAACCCTAAACTCTAAACTACAGAAAGGAAGAAGGAAGAAAATGGCTGAAAGGATAATAGAACTTAAGAATGTATCTAAACAGTTTCCGGGAGTTTTAGCAAATGATAATATAAGCCTTCATATAAATAAGGGTGAGATATATGCCATAGTAGGGGAAAATGGAGCCGGGAAATCTACTTTAATGAAGACCATGTATGGATTGCATGGCCCAACTAGTGGTGAAGTTCATATAAAGGGAGAGAAGGTGGAGCATTTTTCTCCAG
This sequence comes from Anaeromicrobium sp., assembly GCF_025210435.1. Taxonomy (GTDB): domain Bacteria; phylum Bacillota; class Clostridia; order Peptostreptococcales; family Thermotaleaceae; genus Anaeromicrobium. The sequence goes on along the minus strand of NZ_JAOART010000093.1, from coordinate 38,287 downwards.
GTGAGGCCATTAAGAGGGGTGTTGGCATGGTTCACCAGCATTTCATGTTAGTGCCTTCATTTACCATTGCTGAGAATATTGTTTTAGGATGTGAACCTAAAAATAACAACCTATTTGTAGATAAGAAAAAGAGTGTAGAAATAGTGAAAGATTTGAGCAAGACCTATGGCCTTGAAGTGGATCCTAATATGAAAATAGAAGATGTATCTGTAGGTATTCAGCAAAGGGTTGAAATATTAAAGACCTTATATAAGGGTGCAGATATTCTAATATTAGATGAACCAACGGCCGTTTTAACACCTCAAGAAACGGAAGAGTTATTTAAAGTAATTAAAAAATTAGTAAATGAACTGGATAAAACTGTTATAATAATAACCCATAAATTAAATGAAGTATTGGCCATATCAGATAGGGTTGGAGTTATGAGACAGGGAAAGCTAGAAGGTGTAGTAAATACAGCAGATGTAAATGAGAGAATATTAGCTGAAATGATGGTAGGAAGAGAAGTTTTACTTGGTGATATAGAAAGACCTAAAACCGATGGAGAAACCCTAATAGAGGTCAAAGACTTAGTATCAAAGGATAACAGGGGATTTGATGCATTAAACAAAATAAGTCTTAATGTAAAAGCTGGAGAAATCCTTGGAATAGCAGGTATTGAGGGAAATGGTCAAAGTGAGTTAATAGAGGCCATAGGAGGTATGAGAAAGATAGAATCAGGAAAAGTTATTATCAATAATACTGAATCTACCACTTTAAACCCAAAGGAAATCAGGGATTTAGGAGTGGCTCATATACCAGAGGATAGACTTGTTACAGGTTTGAGTAAGGAAGCATCCATAACAGAGAATATACTTATGGGAAAACAACATAGTGAAGAATTTAGTAAAAATGGTATTCATTTAAAGAGAGAGAAAATAACAGAATATGCTAAGAATCTAATAAGAAAATTTGATGTGAGAACTGCATCAGAAGAGGTAAAGGTAGGTTCCCTATCTGGAGGAAATATGCAAAAGGTAGTAATTGCAAGGGAGTTTTCCTTTGATACAAAGGTCCTATTGATATCACAACCTACAAGGGGTGTAGATATAGGAGCAATTGAATTTATCCATGACCAGATTATAAAGAAGCGTAATGAAGGTTGTGCCATCTTATTAGTTTCAGCAGAACTCGATGAAATATTTAGGTTATCAGATAGGATTATTACCCTTTATGAAGGTGAGATTACTGGTGAATTTAAAAATGGTGAAATCAGTAAGAATGAGATAGGATATTATATGACTGGAAATAGAAAGGAGCGAGAGTAATGTTTAAGATAAAAGAGAATATGGAATACTTAACTTCTCTATTTCTGTCTATATTTGCAGCCCTATTCATAGGTGCTATTATAATGGTATTTAATGGACAAAATCCAATAGTAGGATATGGTGCCTTGGTAGTAGGAGCCTTTGGTTCTAAATATAAAATAGCAACTACCTTTGCAAAGACAGTACCCCTTATATTAACAGGATTAGCCACAGCCATATCCTTTATGAGTGGAATATTTAATATAGGTGGAGAAGGACAATTATATTTAGGAGCTTTTGCAGCAGCTTATGTAGGGTTTACTTTTACTGGTCTACCTGTGTTTGTGGTCATAATATTAGCCATAATGGCATCTGCATTAGTAGGTGGATTATATGCATATTTTCCAGGGGTTTTAAAAGTAAAATATAATATAGATGAAGTTATTACAACTATTATGTTAAATAGTGTGGCAATACTTTTTACGAACTATTTAGTTAACTATCCCTTTGCAGCATCTCAAGGTAAAATGGGTGGAACGGACATGATTAGTGAGGCCTTTAAATTTACTAAATTAGTTAGATTATCTAAATTAAACACAAGTATTTTTTATACGGCATTAATAGCCATATTTATGTATTATTTAATTAAGAAGACTTCCTTTGGATACAACTTTAAAATGGTTGGAGAAAATGGTATATTTGCCAAATATGCAGGAGTTAATAATAAAAAATATATGATAAGGGCTATGATCATATCAGGTGCCCTTTGTGGTATAGCAGGAGCCTTTGAAGTATATGGAGTTCACTATAGATTTTTACAAAACATATCTAAGGGATACGCCTTTGATGGAATGTTAATAGCTTTAATCGTTAGAAATAATCCAGTAGGTATTGTACTTATGTCCATATTCTTTGCCATGTTAAAGACTGGATCAAATTCAATGGAAATAGCAACGGGAATACCATCAGAACTTATATTAGTTATTCAATCCATAATAATATTATTCATAGCAGGAGAAAATGGATTTAAAAAGATCATTAAGAAAAGGAAATTAAACAAAGGAAAGTTGGTGAAATAATTATGCAGGACGTATTTAATCTAACCCTACTTCAAAATACTATTAGAACTGCTACTCCTCTTATACTGGCAGCCCTTGGAGGACTTTTAACTATGCATGCAGGCATATTAAACATTGGTATGGAGGGAATGATTCTAATAGGAGCATTCTTTGGAGTACTAGGAAGTTACTTTTTCCATAGTGCTTTAATGGGAGTATTATTAGCTGTAGTTTCAGGATTGTTAATAGGACTTTTATTTGGAGTATTTACTATAGAATTAGAGTCGGATGAATTTATTATAGGTATAGCAATTAACATATTTGCAGGGGGACTTACTGTATTTTTATTAAGGAGTATATTTGGGGTTAAGGGAGCTTTTTCATCGCCAGATATAGTACCCTTACCCGATGTTAGTTTTCCTTTAATAGATAAAATTGGATTTTTAGATACTATATTTAATAATCACTCATTGTTCGTTTATATAAGTTGGATATTAGTTATTTTAGTATATATATTCCTTTACAAGACACCATACGGATATTGGATAAGGGCAGCGGGAGAACATCCAGAGTCCCTAGAGACGGTAGGAATTAGTCCTAAGAAGATGAAGTATATAAGTTCACTACTTTGTGGAGTGTTTTGTGGTTTAGCAGGAGCCCATTTATCCTTAGGATATTTAACACTATTTACTGAAAATATGAGTGCAGGTAAGGGTTTCATATCCCTAGCGGCAATCATATTTGGAGGATCTAATCCTATAAAGACCTTTGGAGCAGCTTTATTATTTGGATTCTTTGATGCTCTAGGTATAAGACTACAAGGTGTAGGTATACCTTCACAGTTTACTCAGATGATACCTTATTTAGCTACTGTATTTGCACTATTTATAGTTGCAAAGAGAAAGTTAGGTAAGAAGGCAGTATAGGGGATAGATAAAGAGTGTGTATAGATTTCGTATTTATAAACATGCTTTATGTGAGCCTACTTCAGGAAAATAGATTGAAAATTTTTTCCATTGAAGTCTCTGTCACAAGCGAAAGTGTGAATCTTCGTAGATAGGTTCATGACTCATGTTAGAGTAGCATATGCTGTTGTGACGTTCCCGGGTTTCAAAAATTCTCAACCTATTTTCCCTTGTAGGCAAGTTACTGTATAAAAAAAGCCTAGTGTTACAAAATCTATAAGCGGTTGGTAACGGGGAAGTCATCTGCTACCTGCCGCTAAAATACTTAACAAGAGGGAGAAGGGACAGAAGATGAAATATGATGTGGTAGTATTAGGAGCAGGGCCAGCAGGGTATTATTTTTTGAAGGAATTTGCTAAGAGTGGTAAATCTATTGCATTGATAGAAAAATATAAGCTAGGAGGAGTTGGTCTTAGGACTGGATGTCTTCCTGTAAAAAAATATTTGGATACAATAAGAAGCGTTAATAGGGCTAAGGGACTTATGGATTCTCATATTTTAGAGGGGAATTTTAGTTCTGAAAGATTATATGAAAGTGTTAAGGGCAAGTTAGGTAATGTGGAATCTATAATGGAAGAGGAGCTTAAAAGACTTAATGTGGACATATACTATGGTGAGTGTGAGTTTATAGATGAAGAGACTATAGAGATAGATAATGAAAGAATAAACTTTAAAAGGGCCATATTGGCCACAGGAACAAGTCCTAAAGGATTAGGTGAACATGAGCTAGATGAAGAATTTATTATAAGCCATATGGGAGCCATAGAGTTTGATAAATTACCCCAGTCTATTTGCATAATAGGTGCCAATGTGGAGGGGATAGAATTTGCTTCTATGTTCTCGTCACTGGGAGTTAAAGTCACTGTAGTGGATATGGATAGGCACATATTAAAGGGAAATGATGAAGATTTAAAAGAGCTTTCCATTAATTATCTAAAAGAAAATAAGGTTACTTTCATACTTGGCGAGAGAGCAGAAAAAATAGAAAAATATGAAGATGAGGTTAAAATAGTATTAGGAAAAGAAGAAATAATAGCAGATGAAGAAATAATAGCAGATAAAGTATTAATTACGGGGCTAAGAAGTGCGAATATTCCAAAGGGTCTAAATAATATAGGTCTTAAATATGATGAAAATCACATACCTGTAGATGAGAACTTTAAGACAAATGTGGAAAATATATATGCCATTGGGGATGTAAATGGCACATTAGGTATGGCCCATGTGGCCATAAACCAAGGTATAGAATTAGCTGATTATTTAGAGAATAATGTGAACCCAGTTAAAGAATATACTTCCTTACCTAGATCTATTTACACTATATATGAAATAGCTGGAGCAGGATATGAAGAAAATGAATTAATGGATAAAAATATAAATTATAGAGTAGAAAAGACTTATTTTAAAGATACCTTTAGGGGATTTTCAAAGGATATAAAAGATGGTTTTTTAAAGATCATAATTGATGAAAATGAAAAGGTAATAGGCATATGGATTAGTAGCGAGAATGCCTCAGATTTAATAGGTCAGATTGGATTATGGATAGATGAAGGTGTTAGTATAGATTATATAAAGAAAAAACTTTTTATACATCCAACCCTAGGAGAGGCAATTTTAGATACGGCAATAAAATTTTAAGGAGGCAGCTATGAAACAACCACATATTCAATGTACTAAAGAGGATATTTCAAAAATGGTAATATTACCAGGAGACCCGGCTAGGGTTGACAGGGTGGCAAAGTATTTAGATGAGTATACAGAAATTGCTTATAATAGGGAGTTTAAGACTATAAAGGGAAAATATAAGGGCATGGATGTGACAGTGACCTCTACGGGTATAGGAGGAGCCTCAGCCTGTATAGCCTTAGAAGAACTAGTAGCATGTGGAGCTCAGTGTTTTATAAGAATAGGAAGCCTAGGAGCCTATCAGGAACACATAAAAATAGGTGATTTAATCGTAGCAGAGGGAGCCGTTAGGGAAGATGGAGCGTCTAGAATGTATATAAGTGAAAATTACCCTGCTGTGGCAAACTCAGAAGTATTAGAAGTATTGAAGAAAAAAGCAGAAGAGTTAGAATATACCTATTATACAGGATTAGTTAGAAGTCATGACTCCTTTTATATAGATAATGAAGATGATGTGGTTAGATATTGGAATAAAAGGGGAATTTTAGGAGCAGATATGGAGACGGCCACTGTAATGACACTAGGTAGACTTAGAAATGTTAAAGTAGGGTCCATACTAAATAATGTGGTAGTTTATGAAAGTGATGTAAGAGATGGCATTAATGATTATGTGGACAATGGCAAGATGGCTGAAGAAGGAGAAAGAAGAGAAATAATTTTAGCATTAGAATCCCTATATGAGTTGAATAAAAAATAATACAAAAAAAGCCTTTGGACTAATCCAAAGGCTTTTTAGGCATATGAAAAAAATAAACTAGTCAGTTCTCTGAGGGATTTGGATTATTTTCAAGGCATGGAGAGTGAGCATATTAAACATATGTAAAGGACTCCATAACGAAGAAAATAATTCAAATAACCAGTGAAATGACTAATTTATTTTTTAAATATGCCTTATCCTATATTAATTCTCTAATATCTTGAGTTGGATGATTTGGGTATTCAAATACTTTTCCTTCCCAAGTTCTAATTGTGGCATAGTCTTTTCCTCTTGAAATTAGGTATTGAGGAAGAAGTGGAGTTTTACCATTTCCATTTGGTGCATTTACAATATAGTTTGGAATGGCAATACCTGATGTATATCCTCTTAAGTATTCCATAATTTCTAAACCATCATCAATAGATGTATTAAAGTGAGTAGTTCCTATAACGTGTTTTGCATGGAATATGTAATATGGGCGTACTCTTATTTTTATAAGTTCTTGATTCATAGTTCTCATTACAAATTTATCGTTGTTGATTCCATTTAAAAGTACTGCTTGGTTTCCTAGGGGAATACCAGCATTTGCTAATTTTGCACATGCCTCTTTAGATTCAGCAGTGATTTCTTGTGGATGATTAAAGTGTGTGTTTAAGAATACTGGATGATATTTTTTAATCATGTTAACTAGATTATCTGTAATTCTTTGTGGCATAGTTACAGGTGTTCTAGAACCTAAACGGATAACTTCCACATGGTCTATTTCCCTTAAGGATTTTAAAATCCATTCTATGGTTTCATCTGTAAGACATAGTGAATCTCCACCAGTTATTAGTACATCTCTAATTTCAGGATTTTCTTTAATGTAATCTATAGATTCTTGAATTACTTCCCTAGATCTATGCTCATCTACTCCACCAATATTTCTTCTTCTTTGGCAATGTCTACAATACATGGCACATTGGTTAGTTACGTTTATTATTAATCTATCTGGATATCTTCTAGTAATAGAACCAGCAGGGTTAGTAGTTTCTTCTCCCATAGGATCTGCATTAGCCGCTGACTCTACAAGCTCTGTTCCTGTAGGGATAGATAATAATCGTACAGGGTCATATTTATCGTCTGGATCAATTAAACTTAAATAGTATGGAGTAAGGCCCCATCTAAATTCTTCTCCAACTCTCTTTATGTCATTGATTTCTCTTTCTGTTAAGTTTATGAATTTAGATAAAGTATCTATATCTGAAATCCTATTTTTTAATTGCCACTTGTGATTTTTCCAATCTTCCATAGTGCCCTTAAAGTGATTTAATATGTTGTTTCTTCTTTTTTCAATCTTATCTTCAATATCTAAACCTCGAGTTATGTATTTTTTAGCTTCTAAATAATCTGTGATTCTTCCCTTTAGTTCAGCAGCCCTTTTAAGAGATACTAGTCGTTTATTATTAGTCATTTTATATTCAATCCTTTCAAATTCAAAAACCTCTAAATCTATGGAAAAGGTAAAAATTTACATGTGGTGTTAGTACCTAGTACTAAAATCATGTATTAAATTATAACATGATATGGAAAGGTTGTAAATGGAAAATTGTTATAGATTTATCATATGAAATTGGCTTTGTGTGGGCCTATAAAGGAAAATATATTTGATTATTTTCCTCCTTATGGAATCCGTTACATATGTTTAATATGCTCCCTTACCATGACTTGAAAACAATCCAAATTCCTCAGAGAACTGACTAGTTTATTTCTTTCATATGCCTTATAATTTAATAAGAATGTAAAAAAATATAAAAGAGAAAATAAAAGGTGGGAATGTTATTATGCAATATGTAGAATATGGGAAAACAGGAAAGAAAGTATCTGTAGTGGGCTTTGGTGGTATGCGTTTTGACATGGATCGCTCACTAGAGGAGAATGTAGATCTAGTAAGGTATGCCTATGAAAAGGGAATAAATTATTTCGATACGGCTCCAGATTATTGCAAAGGCCAAAGTGAGATCATATTTGGAGAAGCTTTTAAAAAGATGGATAGGGATAAATTTTATGTTTCCACAAAGGGTATGCCTACAAAATATGATACGGCACAGAAGGCCATAGAAGCTGTAAAAACATCTCTAGAAAGATTAAAGGTGGATAAAATAGATTTTTATCATGTATGGTGTTTAAGAAAGATGGACCATTATCATTTGGCAATGAAACCAGGTGGACAATATGAAGGTCTATTAAAGTGTAAGGAAGAAGGATTGATTGATCATATAGTTTTTTCATCCCATCAACCGGGACATGAAATAAAAGAAATACTTAAAGAGGACAAATTTGATGGAGTTTTATTAGGTGTAAATATATTAAACTTTCCCTATAGATGGGATGGTGTGGTAGAGGCCTATGAGAGAGGATATGGTACAGTGGCTATGAATCCTTTAGCCGGTGGTGCCATTCCTAAAAATGAAGAAAAACTTTCTTTTTTAAGTGATGGAGACAAAAGCCCAACAGAAAGTGCTTTAGAATTTTTAATTGGGTCTAAGGAAATGACCATAACATTAAATGGTTTTACTACAAAAGAGCAAATTCATATGGCTTGTAAAATTGGAGATTCTGCTGAAATAAAAGAAGCTCATGTGGAGAGTTTAAAAAATAAATTAGGAGAAAATCTAAATTCCATTTGTACTGCCTGTGGATATTGCTGGGATTGTCCTATGGAAATACCAGTACCATCTTATATGCAAGTATATAATGAAAAACAAATGTTTAAGGCAAATGATGAGAAGATGGAAAAAATATTAAAAGGATCTAATGAATGGGGTCTATTAGTGGGGAAAAAAGCAAGCGCTAAGGATTGTATTAGGTGTGGAAAGTGTGAGGAAATCTGCACTCAACATTTACCAATAATTAAAAGATTAAAAGAAATTGAAGGTTGGGAAAAATAAGGGGATTGAGGTTGACCTATGAATAGGGAATATAAGCGGTCTATAAGCCTAACTTTGATATTTACCATAGCCGTATGTATGGTATTGACGGGAACATTAATTTACTTATCAACTTCCCTTACTAGAAATATAATGTTAGATTTAGTAAATGAAAACAGTTTTAGACAGGTACAGGCCTGTTCTAAGGCTATTGGAAAGTGGATAGATAGTAAAGAAACATTATTAAATGAATGGGCAATTCCTATAAAAGAAGATGGCAAAATAGACAAAAACGACATGGATATACTAAAGACAAAATTAGATTATACATCCAATAGATTTGTAAATTTATTTTTGATAAATGAAGATGGAATTAAGTATGACATACATAATAAAGAAGAAAATATAAAATCTAAACACTTTTATCGCAAACTATTAAATGGGCAAAAGCATATGTGTAAGGTTGAAAAATTAAATAAATCCTTAGCCCTTAATATGTATATACCTATAAAATGCAATGGAAAAGTAATTGGGGCCATAGGAGGTAGTTTAGATTTAGAGTACATAAATGAGATAATGGAAGAATTTAAAATAATATATGAGGACTCCTATAGTTATTTGATAGATAAGGAAGGACATATATTACTTCATCCTGATATGACCATGATAAAAGAAAATGTAAAAATAGAGTCTGATAGAATAAGTAAAGAGATAGTAATGAAATTTGAAAATGTATTAGAATCTCATATGGGTATACTTGAATATAATTTTGATAAAGTTCACTCAAGGGCATATTTCATAGAAATTCCTGGAACTAATAATTGGAAACTCATAACAAAGATAGTTACAGAGTCCTTATATGCACCTATTAAAAAGGAAACGGATAGGTTATTGTCCTTAGCCACAATGGGAATCCTTATTATAGGCATAATATCCATAATAATAGGAAAGATAATAGCCAAACCCATATTAAGTTTAAGTGAAGATGTGACTAATAAAACAAGGGAATTGAAAGAGACAAGGGAATATGATAAATTAAAAACTGAATTTTTTTCCAATATATCCCACGAACTGAAAACTCCTTTGAACTTAATTTTTTCTACTACTCAATTATTAGAGTTACATGTAAAAAAGGGAAATGGCCCATTAGAAGAACAGGTATTATATAAACATACGAAAATACTTAGGCAAAATTCAAATAGATTACTTAGGCTCATAAATAATTTATTAGATTCTACTAAGATAGAGTCGGGATTCATGAAACTGAATTTGAAGAATGTGAATATAGTAGAAGTGGTAGAAGATATAACCTTATCCACTGTAGAATATGTGGGTAGTGAGAATAAAGAAATAGTATTTGATACGGATGTGGAAGAAAAAATAATGGCCATTGACTCGGAAAAAATAGAAAGGATTTTATTAAACCTAATATCTAATGGAGTTAAGTTTACTAAGCCAAGGGATGCCATTTTAGTTAAAATAGAGGATGGGGAGAAATTCATAAGAATCATAGTAAGGGATACGGGAATTGGAATACCTGATGATCATAAGGAAAAGATATTTGAAAGATTCACTCAAGTTCATTCTTTATACAATAGACAAAAGGAAGGCAGTGGAATAGGCCTCTACATAGTAAAATCTTTAGTAGATTTACACAAAGGAAATATATCCTTAGAAAGCGAAGTTAATAAGGGAGCTACCTTTATTGTTGAATTACCCATATATACTATTGGTAAAGAGTGTTTATTACATTCTAAAAAAATACCAGAGCACGAAGGGGACGGAAGAAGGGACATAGAATTTTCAGATATATATTAATGTAGGATGGTTAATATATGGCCCCTAATATATACGATAATAAGTAATCCTTTTGAATAGACTTATATTATAATGGTAAGAATGGTTAAATGGATATGAAAAATATAATAATAAATGAAAAAAATAGTTGACAAAGAAAATTTATGTTATAATATAAAGGCTATGTAAAAGTTTTATTAAAAAGAATATTAAGGATTTAACAATAGAGGAGGAAATGAAATGAATTCAACATTTGTAAAGAAGGAAAACAATGAAGTAACTTTAAAATTAAACATCCCAGCAGATGATTTTAATAAAGCTGTAGATAAAGCTTACAAGAAGATGAGAGGGAAATTCAACATTCCTGGATTTAGAAAGGGAAAAGCACCTAAGTTTGTAATTGAAAATAACTATGGAGCAGGAATCTTTTATGAAGAAGCAATAAATGAAATTTTCCCAATAGCTTATGCAGGAGCAATAAAAGACCATAACTTAGAGCCTGTTGATAGACCATCATTAGATGTGGAGGATATTAAAAAAGGTGAAGATGTGGAGTTAATTGTAACTGTTACAGTTAAGCCAGAAGTAGAATTAGGTGAGTACAAAGGTATAGAAGCAGAGAAAAACGAGTATAATGTTAGTGACGAAGATATTGAAAAAGAAGTTGAAATGTTAAGAGAAAGAAATTCTAGATTATTAGCTGTAGAAAGACCAGTAGCTGATGGGGATACAGTTATTATAGATTACAAAGGATTTGCAGGAGAAGAGCAATTTGAAGGTGGAACAGCAGAAAAGCAAACTCTAGTAATCGGTTCTGGACGATTTATACCAGGATTTGAAGAGCAATTAGTAGGTAAAAATGTTGGAGATGAATTAGATGTAAATGTAATATTCCCAACAGAATACCATTCAGAAGATTTAGCTGGAAAAGAAGCTAAGTTTGAAGTTAAAATACATGAAGTAAAAGAAAAGGAATTACCAGAATTAGATGACGAATTTGCAAAGGATGTAAGTGAATTCGATACACTAGAAGAATTAAAAGCAGACATTAGAGCTAAAAGAGAAGAAGCAGGAAAGAATAGAGCAGAAACTGAATATAAAGATGCACTAGTAGAAAAGGCAGTAGAAAGTGCTAAAATGGACATTCCAGCATCTATGATTGAATATGAAGTAGATGATGTAGTAAATCAATATGCATATCAATTACAATCCCAAGGTCTAAACATGGAGACATACTTAAAGTATACTAACACAACTATGGAAGACTTAAGAAATCAAATGAAACCAGAAGCTGAAAAGAGAGTTAATACTAGATTAGTATTAGAAAAAGTTGCTGAGGTTGAAAAGATTGAAGTAAGTGAAGAAGACCTTGAAAAAGAACTAGAAAGATATGCAACTCAATACAAGATGGAGTTAGATAAGTTTAAAGAAACTTTAAGAGGTGCTGATGTAGATAATATTAAAGACACATTAAAAATGTCAAAAGCAGTTGATTTCTTAGCAGATAATGCAAAGAAAGCTGAGTAATTTTCTTAAGCTAGGAGGATTGATACAATGGCTTTAGTACCAATGGTAGTTGAACAAACTAATCGTGGTGAAAGGTCCTATGATATCTATTCAAGATTATTAAAGGACAGAATAATTTTCTTAGGTGATGAAGTAAATGACCATACGGCAAGTTTAGTAGTGGCACAACTTCTATTCCTAGAAGCAGAAGATCCAGACAAAGATATTATGCTATACATAAATTCCCCAGGGGGAAGTATCACTGCAGGTATGGCTATTTATGATACAATGCAATATATAAAGCCAGATGTTTCTACCATATGTATAGGTATGGCAGCAAGTATGGGAGCATTTTTACTTACAGCAGGAGCTCAGGGAAAGAGATATGCCCTTCCTAATTCTGAGATAATGATACATCAACCACTAGGTGGAACTCGTGGGCAAGCAGAGGATATTAGAATTCACGCTGAAAGAATTATCAAGATGAGAAAGAAATTAAATGAAATTTTAAGTGAAAGAACTGGCCAGCCTTTAGAAAAAGTTTCAAAAGACACTGATAGAGATTACTTTATGAGTTCCGAAGAAGCTAAAGCTTACGGAATAATAGATAAGGTAATAACTTCTAGATAGTAGAGGTGAAGATATGTCAAGATTTGATGAAAAAAAACAATTAAAATGTTCCTTTTGTGGGAAATCTCAAGATCAAGTAAGAAGGCTTATAGCTGGTCCTAGTGTCTATATATGTGATGAGTGTATTGAACTTTGTCAAGAAATCATTCAAGAAGAGTTTGATGAAAGTATAGAAGTTCATATGGGTGATTTACCTAAACCAAAGGAAATCAAAAACATATTAGCTGAATATGTAGTAGGTCAAGAAAGAGCTAAGAAGGCCTTAGCTGTAGCTGTATATAACCATTATAAACGTATTAACCATGCGGGTAAAAAGGATGATATAGAAATCCAAAAGAGTAATATAGTTATGGTAGGTCCAACGGGATCAGGAAAGACTTTACTTGCTCAAACATTGGCTAAAATATTAAATGTACCTTTTGCTATAGCTGATGCTACTTCATTGACAGAGGCAGGATATGTGGGAGAAGATGTGGAAAACATCCTATTAAAACTTATTCAAGCAGCTGACTATGATATAGAAAAGGCTGAGAAGGGAATCATCTATATAGATGAAATAGACAAGATAGCAAGAAAATCTGATAATCCATCTATCACAAGGGATGTATCTGGTGAAGGTGTACAACAGGCTCTACTTAAAATATTAGAGGGAACTGTTGCTAGTGTTCCACCACAGGGTGGACGAAAGCATCCACACCAAGAATTCATTCAAATAGATACTACTAATGTATTATTTATTTGTGGTGGTGCCTTTGATGGATTAGATAAGGTTATTCAAAAGAGAATTGGTAAAAAGACTATGGGTTTTGGAGCTGATATTCAAAGCAAGGAAGTAAAGGACATTGGTCAATTACTTGGTAAAATAGAGCCAGAAGATCTACTAAAATACGGTTTAATTCCAGAATTCGTAGGAAGAATTCCTGTTATGGTAACATTAGAGCAATTAGATGAAGAATCGCTAGTTGCCATATTAAAGGAGCCTAAGAATGCCATAGTAAAACAATATAAAAAATTATTTGAAATAGATAATGTGGAATTAGACATAGAAGAGGATGCTTTAGTAGAAATTGCTAAAAAGGCCATAGAAAGAAAAACTGGAGCAAGGGGACTACGTAGTATAGTGGAGAACCTAATGCTAGATGTTATGTTTGAAATTCCATCTAGGGATGATATAGAAAAGTGTGTAATAACTAAAGAAACAGTTGTTAACAAATCAGAACCTACTTTAGTTATTTCAGACAAGAAGAAAAAGAAAAAAGTTAAAAAAGAAAGTGCTTCATAAATAAAAGGAGATGATTAATTCATCTCCTTTTTTGAGTTACTAAAGTAAATTGACTAGTTTATTTTTTCATATGCTTTAATGGGAATAGGGGTCTTTATCAACAAGGGCCCTTAAAATATTTTTTTCAATTTGAGATTTTCCAATAAATTCTGCTGTATATACAATATGGTCTTTTTTCCATATGTAGAAGTGCCTATCTTTACCTTCAAAGGTAAAAATATTAGTATTATCTAGGGTTATTATATGTGCTTGTGTTTCTGTTTCTCGGTCATATGCGTTTTTTTCTAAAAAGTCATATCGGTGGGTAGATTGTGTTTGAACAAATGTTATTTTTGAGTCAGGGTTCTTTTTATTTTCGAAATTGGTTATTAATTGAGTCCATGGCTCTGTATCCATATAAGTAGGACATCCTGTACTTGAAGAAATGGGGGTAAATCCTCCAGGTAATTGTAATGGAAACTTAGGTACAAAGCCAATAATTTTTTCTGCTTTCTTTAAATCCTTGTGACCATATATGTACAAATGATTTTCCCATGATTTAGATATATAGTCCATATTCTTTAAATCTTTTGTATACTCAAGAGATGATAAAATCATTTCCATATCTTCTTTAGAAACTTTACTCTCATGAGTATCTCCGTAATAAGAAGTGTTTTTATCATAATAATCTAAACTATACCAGATGCCATCCTCTTCCCAGACAAAATCTTTTCTAATATGTTCTAGTATAGGGATACGCTTTCTATCTTTTGTATTGTTTTTTTTCAATTCTCTTATACCTTGTTCTGTCCAATCATAGTGAAATGTAGTAGTCATATTAATACCATGAATATTTCCCATGGTGAGAGGCTCTAGGGTAGAGTTTTTTGTGATTTTTTCACCAGTCATACCCGTATATGTTTTATAGGGATTTTTCCTTATATCCCTGAGAAGGTCTTTATTAGAAATCATCAAAGTAAAACCAGAGGTATCAACAATATTTTTTACATGAAATTTTATGCTTAATACACCATCATACAAGTTAATTGAATCAAAAATATAATTTTTTAGTTCCCTATCTGGAACTTTAAAATCAAAATCAACAAAATCAGTGGCACGGTCCAGGGTATTAAAATGAGCAGGTGTTCCTAGACTCAATTCCTTTATTTGAGAGTTTGTTCCATTATCACTAATACTCACCTGAGCATTAGTAAGTGTAAGGGGGCTAAGGAATAAAAAAAAGATTAGAACTAGTATAGACATTTTATAGGAACTTCTTTTGAAGGTTTTTATCATCATAATTCTCCTTTCAATTTGAGTTTTACTTTCATAAAAATATGAGGGAAACATTTTCTTTGAAATATGACTTGAAATGATACTTGATAGTTTTAGAATAGTTAGGCCATACTCAGTTCCTTCATGTTCTTCAAGAATTTCAAGTACTCCATAATCACAAGATAATTCTCTATCTAATCTCATTTCTTTCACTGCAAACCATACTATAGGATTAAACCAATGAAGGGTGAAGGCTATAGTCTCAACTAAATTATAAAATAAATCTTTCCTCTTATAATGGATCAATTCATGTAAAAGAATATAATATAGATCCCTAGGTTGTACCATACTTAAAATATCCTTGGGAATATAGATTTTAGGATTAATAAATCCAGATATAAAAGGACTTTTTATGGTATCTGCGTAATATAGTGAAATATTTTTATTGATTCTTAATTTTTCTTTTAAAATATATAAAGTTTGTATTATATTAGGATCATTGATTTCATCAAAACTTCTTACCTTATTATGGAAGACTAGGCTTGTTCTAATAAGAAATAAAAATATAAATGAAAATCCAAAGAACCAAATATATGAAGATATTTTAAATATTCTTCTTAAGGAAGGATTTTCTAAAGGGATTATCCTTTTATCTTTTATTACCTTTTCTTTCTTATATAGGTCTTGATTTTTTATAGGGTTTAAAGGAGAGATTTTTTCCTTTTTAATTATATTTATTTGACTACTATCTAACACATCTGATTCTAATGTATAAAAGCTATCAATAGAATTATGATAAGCCATTATATGCTTAGGGGTTTCAGGTAAAAGATTCAGAAAACTCAATGGACTTTCAGGATTAAAAGGAATCAACAATCGTAAGATTACTAAAAGCCATAAACCATGACGAAATTTTAGATCAAGATGATTTTTCATGAGTTTTTTTATAAAAAGAATCATAAGGGTAATTAGTGTAGCAGTCAATGAAGCATATAAAATCCATAAAAATACAATCTCTAGTAGGTCCATATAAAATCTCCTTCTAAGCCTTTAAGAGGCTACTTTTTATTTTAAAGTTCTTGTTTTTCTTTGAGGATTTTTTGAAGCTTTTCTATTTCCTCATGGGATAGATTCTCTTCCTCTAGAAATTTTGAAAAGAGCATTTCTAAAGCCCCATCATAGACCCTTTGAAGAAAAGAAGTATTTTCCACCTTCACATAATCATCATAAGAGAACAATGGATAGTAAAGATAGTTTCTACCAGATTTTTCAAATCCAATGACCTGTTTATTGAGAAGTCTATTAATAAAAGTTTTAATAGTTTGATGGGACCAATTTGTTTTCTCTGATAATGAAGCAATGATTTCACTAGAAGACAAGGGATGATCTTTCCATAAAAGCTTCATAATTTCAAATTCAGATTGGGATATTTTAGGAATGTTTTTCATTTCGTACACCTCCATAGATAGAATGATTTATTTACAAATGTAATTTCAATTAAAGTTTACAATTGTAAACTTTAATTGTCAATGATTATTTTTGAATATGCCTAAGTAAAAAATATTTGACAATATAAATTCTTTTAGCTATAATCATATATGTTACAAAGAACAAGTAAATATAATCTTATCAAGAGTGGTGGAGGGACTGGCCCTATGAAGCCCGGCAACCTGGATTAAATTCTGTGGTGCTAAATCCAGCAGGTGATACCTGACAGATAAGGGACAGAGGAAATTTAACTTCTTGCATTATCTGCAAGAAGTTTTTTATTTTATTAAAAAGTAATTAATGTGCACAGCTTTTTAAATTGGAAATAATTGTCCCTAAAAAAATGTATGTTATTTAAACTAGATGTAGGAGGAAGGATTATGAATAATAAAAAAAGTGGTTTAGCATTGTTACCATTATTAGTTTTTTTAGTTATGTATTTAGTAACATCAATTGTAATAGGAGATTTTTACAAGATGCCTGTGAGTGTATCTTTTTTAGTAGCAAGTATAATAGCCATCTGTATGAATCCTAAGGAAAAGATTTCAGACAAAATAGAGATCTTTTGTAAAGGAGCAGGGAACACTAATATTATAATCATGTGCTTCATATTCATACTAGCAGGAGCCTTTGCTAGTGTGGCGAGAGAAATGGGAGCTGTGGATTCTACAGTAAACTTAGGTCTTAGTATTTTACCAGGAAATATATTAATAGCAGGAATATTCGTAATTGGTTGTTTCATATCCCTATCCATAGGAACCTCTGTGGGAACTATAGTTGCCCTATCCCCAGTGGCCATAGGGTTAGCTGAAAAGATAGATATATCATTAGGTCTTGCCTTAGGAGCTGTAATTAGTGGGGCCATGTTTGGAGATAACTTATCTATGATATCAGACACCACCATTGCAGCAGCACGTACGCAAGGTTGTGAGATGAGAGATAAATTTAAGATGAACTTTTTAATAGTAGTACCGGCAGCCATTGTAACGGGAATAATATTTATTTTAATAGGAAGCGGAAATAATACGGCCCTAGGAGGGGATCATCCATATAGTATAATTAAAGTCTTTACTTACTTAGTAGTATTAATAGGAGCCCTATCAGGAGTAAATGTATTTGTAGTTTTAACAGGAGGAACGTTATTTGCAGGAAGTGTAGGTATTATGACAAATTCCTTTGACATATGGGGATTTGTATCAGCCGTATCTAAGGGAATTAATGGTATGGCAGAAATCATAATAATATCCCTATTAATTGGTGGTATGGTGGAAGTGATTAAATTTAATGGTGGAATCAATTTCCTATTAGATTTTATTAAAAATAGAATATCAAGTAAAAGGGGAGCTGAATTTGGGATTGCCCTATTAGTAGGTGTAGTTGATCTATGTACGGCTAATAATACTATTGCCATAGTAATGACAGGACCAATTGCTAAAGATATAGCAGATGAGTACAATATAGAACCAAGAAGATCAGCCAGTATATTAGATACATTTTCATGTTTCTGCCAAGGAATTATTCCCTATGGAGCGCAAATTCTTGTGGCAGTGGGAGTTGCATCAAATAAGGTGTCATCATTTCATATAATGAGACATTTATACTACCCATACCTAATGGGAATATGTGCAGTAATAGCCATATTAGTAGGAGTACCAAAGCTTAAAGAAGCTTAAGATTCGGAAACTGAAAAAATCCTTTATGTGAGTCTATTTCAGGGAAGGATTTGAATATGACTTAATAGATAAAAAACAGGATGGGCATGCCCATCCTGTTTCTTTACAAATTTTAAGTATTATGTTAATGAAAATTGTCTTCTACTTTTTTCAGAAGTATGGATTGGTGATGATTTTGTCCAGGTAACATCTTTATATTGTGTATTTTCTCCCTTAGATATCTTCCAAGATATGCATATAAGGTGTAATATCCTGGTGGTAAACCATCTAGTACAAAATTTCCGTTATCATCAGACTTGGTTTGACATACTGCATAGGACCTGGAATCATCATAGGATCCAAAGTATAGCAAGATAATTGCATTTGGAATGATTTCTCTGTTGTTTTTGGAATATACTACTCCAGTGATTTTACCAGCAAATTTGCTCATATCATTATCTAGGGTTAGTTGAACATTCTGGAAGTTAAACTGGGAAGGATTAGTTTCTACGTGTTGATCCTGGTCCAAGTCTTGCATACTTTTTTGAATACTTGATTGATCTTGTGCCTTTTGGGAGTTGTTTTTTTCTGTTACATATTCCCTTTGAACTAGATCGCTTTTTTCAATAGAATTATTAGTAGCCACTTTTTCTGGAAGATTTTCCTGTGAACTCATAAAAGAACCTCCTATAATTTCTAAAAGCAGTGTTGATTATTATAGGATATTTTTAAAATGGTGGGGGAAATCCCCCCACTATTTTAATTAATATCTAGCACCAACGCTTTGGCTTATCTCTAAGTTTTGCATCTGCGTCCGCATATGCATCTGCATCTACCTTATTTTTATTTTTAGCATCTGCGTCTGCATAGGCTTTATTTTTAGCATCTGCATCGGCCTTAGCCTTGTTTTTAGCTTTAGCATCTGCATCGGCTTTAGCTTTGTTTTTAGCTTTAGCATCTGCATCAGCTTTAGCTTTGTTCTTAGCTTTAGCATCTGCATCAGCATCGGCTAAGGCTAAGTTTTTAGCGTCTGCGTCATTATCTGCATCATTTTCGGCCTTTTGACCTTGATATTGTCTTTGATAAACAGTATTATAGTTAACTTGTTTATTGTATTGAGTTTGCTTATGCATATCCTTTTCGATTTCAATTTCCTTTTCAATTTCCTTGTCTAATTCATATTCCTTATCTATATCCATGTTAGTATTTTTTGATTTTGATTTAGAATCAGCATCTACTTTGTTTCTATTTTTAACATCTGCATCTGCGTCTACTTTATTTTTAACTTTAGCATCTGCATCTGCCTTGGCTTTGGCTTTAGCTTCTGCTTCTAATTCAAGTTTAATTTCTTTTTTTAGTCTTTTCTTTAATTGTTCATAAGATAATTCATTCATCATATTTTATTCCTCCACTATTAGATTAATTGGTTTTTGTTTATATAAACTTACTTAAATTATAGAAAATGGTTGTCTTTCTAATTTATTCTATTAACTATCAAATATAAAAGTGCTAGTTAATATTAAATTTTATGTTTTGTTATAAAAACATAAATAATATGATTTAATCATAAGAAAAATTTCTTTAGTGAAAGGAAACGTACATGATTTTCCTTTCACTAATTATATATGCTTTTTTTTGTTTTTTGTGATGAATATGACAGAAAATTAATAGATTCACAGTTAGACATATGAAAGGAAGATTAAAAAATAATGGGTTAAAGGAACATGACGAAAAAAGTTACATGCTTTTTCTGGTTGCATTTGTTTTTTATTATTGTTTAAGGGTAAAATAAGTTTATAAGGAGGCCATATGAAAAGAGATTATGATCATGAAGCCTTATAACCATTGAAAAAACTATCCTGTTTATATATAATAGTGTTATTGTGAAAAATCCTAGTAAATATGGAAAAATTTCCATCGTGATTCCTATAAATTATTAAAAAATCACAATAAAGAATAACATAGTATATGGATACAAAAAATACAAAGAAGATTATAACCTTAAGGAGTAGATATTAGTGGAAAAGAAGGATAAAATAAAAGAACTACCTCTCATTCCCCTAAGGGGACTTTCAGTATTCCCCCATATGGTACTACATTTTGATGTGGGCAGAGAAAGGTCAATAAAGGCACTAGAAGAAGCCATGCTTGATGATCAAATGATATTTTTAAGTTCCCAAAAGGATGCGACAGTAGATATTCCTACTGTGGAAGACTTTTATGAAATAGGAACTATTTGTAAAATAAAGCAAATGCTTAAATTACCAGGAGATGCCATAAGAGTACTAGTAGAGGGAATAAGTAGAGCATCTATTGAAGAAGTAACTGATGATGATCCATACTTTAAGTGTAAAGTAGTGGAGTATCTAGATGAAGAAGTGAAAATGGATAAAGAAACAGAAGCATTAATGAGAAATATCGTTACAGAGTTTGAAAACTACATAGAAGCAAGTAATAGAATTTCTCCAGAAATATTTTTAACAGTAACATCCATAAATGAACCAGGAAGGCTCTGCGATGTTATAGCATCTAACATGGTTCTGAGGATAGATCAAAAACAAGACATATTAGATGCCATTGTAGTTAAGGATAGATTAGAAGTAGTATATGGTCTATTAGTAGAAGAAATAGAAGTATTAGAAATAGAAAGAGAAATTCAAGCAAAGGTTAAAGGGAAAATAAACCAAGTACAAAAGGAGTACTATTTAAAGGAACAATTAAAGGCCATCCATGAAGAATTAGGAGAAGATGCAGATCCAGAAGATGAAGTGGAAGAATATAAGGATAGGCTGGGAAAAATAAAGCTACCAAAGGAAGTGGCCGAAAAGGTACAAAAGGAATTAAAAAGATTATCAAAACTATCACCTTCTTCCTCAGAAAGTGGAGTTATTCGTACATACATAGAGTGGATATTAGATCTGCCTTGGAACAAGCAAACAAAAGATAGAATAGACATTAAAAAGGCAAAGGAAATTTTAGATGAAGACCATTATGGTTTAAAGGATGTAAAGGAGAGAATCCTTGAATATTTAGCCATTAGAAAATTAGCTAAAAATATGAAGGGACCTATTTTATGTTTAGTAGGACCTCCAGGAGTAGGAAAAACATCCATAGCCAAATCCATAAGTAGTGCCCTTAATAGGAACTTTGTGAGAATGTCACTAGGTGGAGTTAGGGATGAAGCAGAAATAAGGGGACATAGAAGAACTTATATTGGAGCCATCCCAGGAAGAATAATGACTTCTATTAAAGAGTCAAAATCTAAAAATCCCGTATTTCTATTTGATGAAATAGATAAATTAGCCAGTGATTTTAGAGGTGATCCAGCTTCAGCATTACTTGAGGTGTTAGATCCTGAGCAAAATAAAGAGTTTGTAGATCACTATTTAGAAGTGCCCTTTGATTTATCTAAGGTCTTATTCATAACAACGGCAAATAGTCTAAGTACTATTCCAAGGCCTCTTTTAGATAGGATGGAAGTAATTGAAGTATCTGGATATACGGAGGAAGAAAAGGTTAAGATAGGGCAAAGATATTTACTTCCAAAACAGATAAAGGAGCATGGATTTAAAAAGACAAATTTAGATGTATCAGAGGCTGTATTAAGGGATGTTATAAATTATTATACTCGTGAGTCTGGCGTAAGAAATTTAGAGAGACAGTTGGGAACCCTTTGTAGAAAAACAGCTAGGAAAATAGTTGAAAAGGATGCTAAAAAAGTTAGGATTACCACATCAAATCTAAAGAATTACCTAGGAAATAGGAAGTATAGGTATGATTTAATGAAGGAAGATCACGAGGTAGGTGTGGCTACAGGTCTTGCTTGGACAAGGGTTGGTGGAGACACATTATTCATAGAAGTAAGTAGTATGAAGGGAACTGGAAAACTAGTTTTAACAGGACAACTTGGTGATGTGATGAAAGAATCTGCAAGGGCAGGACTTACATATATAAGATCTAAGTGTGATAAATTAAACATAGATGAGGAATTTTACAAGACAAAGGATATTCATGTACATATTCCAGAAGGTGCCATACCAAAGGATGGTCCATCGGCAGGAATAACTATGGCAACGGCCATCATATCTGAATTGTCAGGAATTCCAATAGATAAAAATGTAGCCATGACTGGAGAAGTAACCCTGCGAGGAAGGGTACTTCCTGTAGGTGGAATAAAAGAAAAGGTATTAGCAGCTCATAGGGCAGGTATTAGAAAAATATTACTTCCTATAGATAATGAGAAGGATATAGAAAAAATACCAGCTAATGTGAGAAAGGACTTGGAATTCTTCCCAATGGAAAATATGGACCAAGTAATAGAACATGCCTTAGTTAAAGAGGAGAAATTAGATGAAAATTAGAAGTGCAGAAATATTAATAAGTGCAGTAAAACCAGCCCAATATCCAGAGGACATAAGTCAACCTGAGATTGCCATGGCAGGTAGATCAAATGTGGGAAAATCATCTACAATAAACATGCTGTTAAATAGAAGAAAGCTTGCAAGGACTAGTGCGAGCCCAGGTAAAACTCAAACTATAAACTTCTATGGCATAAATGAAGAATTTAGATTAGTGGATTTACCAGGATATGGTTATGCCAAGGTTTCAAAAGCCGCAAAGGCCACTTGGGGAAATATGATGGAAACCTATCTAAGTAGTAGAGAAAATCTAGTAGCAGTATTTTTATTAGTAGATATTCGTCATAAGCCTACTGCTCAAGATAAGCAAATGTTTGAATGGATTAAACACTTTGGTTTTCAAGGTATTGTAATTGCCACAAAATCAGATAAAATAAGTAGAGGTCAAAGACAAAAACATTTATCCATCATAAAAAAGGAACTGAAAATGGAATCAGATGATATCCTAATTCCAGTTTCAGCTCAAAATAGAGATGGGAAAGAACATGTTTGGAGTTTGATAGAAGAATTATTTAGAGTTAACGATTATGAAGTTAGAGAAGATTAATAAAAAATGCCTTAAGGTGATTTAGTGCATAATAAATACTTCTTTTATTAAAACTAGAAATAGATTGTTTGGAGGTTTGTCATGTGGAAATGGACTTTGGATGAGCCTACTTCAGGAAAATATAGTGAAAATTTTTCTTCGTAGGCAAGTTACTATATGGAGAAAGCTTTGAGTTGATAAATCTATAATGGATAAAAGGAGATTGGATATGAATATAGTTACTGGTGATAGATATTGGATAAATAGGAGGGAGATTCCTAAAAGATATTCCTATTTACATAAGGATATAAAAACGGATGTTTTAATACTAGGTGGAGGGATAACGGGAAGTTTATGTTTTTATTATTTTAATAAAAATAAGATAGATACTACCCTAATAGATAAGAATATCATTGGATATATGGCCACTAGTGCATCCACCTCCATATTAGATTATTCTATGGACATAAATATGATAGGAGTTAGGGGATTGATAGGAGAAAAAAATGCAGCTAAGGCCTTTAGATTAACTAGGGAATCTATAGATCATATTGAAAAAATAATAAGGGATGATTTAAATTCTCATTGTGGATTTATGAAAAAGGATTTATTGTATTATACTGACAACAAATCCTATTATAATATGTTTAACAAGGAATGTGACTTGCGAAAAAAACATGGTTTTAATGTGGAGTTTTTAGAGGATAATGGGAATAAGTTTGATTTTAATATTAAAAGTGCCATATACTGTAAAGATGACACGGCAGTACTAGACCCCTATGAATTATCCCATGAATTATTAGCTTATGGAGTAAAAAGTGGAGGAAGAGTATTTGAAAATACCCAAGGAATACATGTTAAACCCTTAAAAAATAAGGTTATTATACATACTAAAAATGGATTTAAAATAGAGGCTAAAAAGGTCATAGTAGCCACTGGATATGAGGGAAGAGATCATATAAGAGAAAGGATAGTAAGGTTAGCTAGGAGTTTTACCATAGTCACAAAACCTATTAAAAATCCAGAGGGATGGTATAATCTATGCAATATAAGGGATGACAATAATCCTTATATTTATATAAGATCCACAGAGGATAATAGGATGATAGTAGGTGGAGAAGACTTGGCACTAGGTGGAATACGTAGTAAAATGACAAATTTAAAGCAAGAAGATAAGGTATCTTTCATGAAATATGAAAGTTTGGAAAAGAAAGTAAAAAAAATGTTTCCAAGGATTAAGGATCTCCAAATGGAATATGGTTTTAGTGGATTTTTTGGGGAAACTAAGGATGGGTTACCTTATATAGGTACATATGATGATCCTAATATATATTATTGCCTAGGATACGGATCAAATGGCATATTATATGGAGAATTTGGGGCTAGATTGTTATTAGAATTATATAAGGGTAAAGAGAACCCCCATATGGAACTCTTTAGGTTTAGAAGATAATCATGGGCTATACCCATGATATCTTTTATTATTACACAAATATGTCTTACTTTACGATTTTTATTCTAGGATATGGACCCTTTTACTTTTCTGATTTTAAATGTGAATATATTTGTAGGAAGTTTAACTTCAGATATTATCATGGAAAATAGTATTAACATGCCACCTACAAAACCACGAAATGGTAAAATTTCTCCTAAAATAATGAATGCAAATATGGCAGCAAACAAGGGTTCACCAGCTAGTATTAATGCAGCATGGCTGGCATTTGTATTCTTTTGAGCTAGATTCTGGATTATGAATGCACCAGAAGTGCAAACTATAGCTAAAAATAATATTCTACTCCATACATAAGTGCCCTGTGGCATTACAGGAGTTCCAACTATAAAAGATGCAATTAGACTAAGTATAGCTACCACTAGTAGTTGTACAATAGTCAAGTTTATGGGATTTACCCTAGGTGCATATGTGGATACACTCACAATATGACTAGCAAATCCAAAGGCACAGATTAAAGTTAAAATATCTCCTCTTCCTAATTCTAAATTTCCATCTAAAGTTAAAAGGCCAAGACCTATAATAGATATGAATGCTGCTATGATAGATCCATTAGGAGGTCTTTTCTTTAGAATTATAGATGAAATCATAGGAACTATTACTACGGCAAGACCACTTATAAAAGCTGATTTTGATGCTGTAGTGAAATTAAGTCCAACTGTTTGAAATGCGTAGGCTAAAAACATGGCAATACCTACTATGAGCCCACTCTTTATAGTGTCCCTATCAATTTGTATGAATGTCTTATAAAAAACAGCCATACAACTAAATGAGGCTATGAAAAATCTAACTGCTAAAAAATTAAATGTTTCCATGGCGTATAATACATCCTTAGTATATATAAATGTAGTACCCCATAAAATTGCAACCACAAGAAGTCCTATGTTTGCCTTAAGTTGTCTATTCAATGATAATCCTCCTTCCAAGATGTCCATAAATATTCTAACACAAACTTTAGGAACTTAATATTATAAATTGTATGATTTATGGTGAAATTTAAAGAAATCCTCTTATAACTCATTACATATTCTATAGTAGTATGACAAAAACTATTTTTAGAATTATATGTGAAAAAGCATATTACAAATGTATGTGTGAAGAAAGAGGTTAAAGTCTATGACAAAGGAAGATTTTAGTTCAAAGTTACTAACATTTATTTTTACAATAGTTATGTTTATTAGTCTCCTTGAATTCTTTATGAAAAAAGAAACATATTATGTTATTTATGTGATTTTTATATATGTTATTTATATGATTTTTCTTTATCTTGAAAAGAAAAATATATTTAAAATAAAACTTTATATAAAGATACTCATTGTTATTACAATTATCATAGATGTAGTAGGCGGATTTTATTTTAAACTCTATGAGACTACAGGGTGGTTTGATAATGTGATGCATGGATTAGGTGGTTTTTCAGTTACGATTTTTTTCAATTATGTCTTAGGTGTGAAAAAGATTTCAAGTTCTAGAATTTTAGTTTTTATCTTTGCATGGTCTGTAGGTATTGCTACGGGTGTTTTTTATGAACTTGCAGAATTTGCCTTAGATATAATTTTAAAAACTAAAACTCAGAGAGGTTTGGTAGACACTAACTTAGATTTGTTATTTGGTACATTAGGTGCTATGATAGGGTCTGTTTTTATTGTATATAGGAAGGATATTTAGGTTTGTTAGGTATGAATGGGGTTTTATGAGGTTTACTTGAGGAAAATTTATTTAAAAATTTTCTATTGAAGTCATTGTCACATACTTAGGAAGTAGTTTTATGTCACTCTTATTCTTTTATAGAATAGGAGTGTTTTTATTGTAAAAAATTGAAATTATTTGTAATAAAATGCTAAAATATCATTAGAAGATTTATAAACAAATGGATTTGGAGGTAATAATGGGAAAAATAACAAATGCTATTAAAATGCTTATATTGTTAAAAAGTCATGGAAGAATGAAAGTAAGAGAGATTGCAGAGGAATTAAACATAAGTGAAAAAACGGTGAGAAGGCTTAAAAATGAACTATGGGATGCAGATATTCGTATATTTTCTTATGGTGGTAAAGATGTAGGATATCATATAGACGATAGGAATTATATGCTGGGTGTATATTTAACAGATGAAGAATATTTAGCCTTAAATAATGCTAAAGAAGAATTAAAAGAAACTAATAGTCTATTTTACGAAGATTATAGATCCATATTTGAAAAACTTAGTTGTATATATAAAAAAAGTAGAGAAACCTGTGAAGAATTAAGTTTGGTAAATCATACAATCAATGAAAGTGTGTCAAGTATAGATGTGGATAAGCATAGAAAAATTTGGATAGATATACAGGCAGCAGCCATAGGACAAAGAAAGATGAAAATGAAGTATTATTCTTTAAACTCTGGTGTAAGTGAGAGAATAGTAAGGCCTTATGCCGTGTATAAATTTAAAGGACATATCTATTTTATAGCCTATTGTGAGAAAAATGAAGAGGTAAGAGACTTTAAGATGGTAAGAATAGAGGAGTATAAAATTTTAGAAGAAAAATTTGAAAAGGATAAGAATTTTAATTTTCAAGATTATAGTAGAAATTGTTTAGGAGTTTACAGAGGAGACGATATTTTTATTAAATTAAAAATTCATTATCCTATGGCACAAATAATAAAAGAGCAAGTGTGGGTTAATAATCAAAAGATAATAGAAAATCATGATAATAGTATAACCTTTGAAGCTACCATGAAGGGAAAAGAAGAAATAAAAACATGGATAAAATCCATGGGCAGTAGTGCTTTAGTTTTAGAGCCAGAACATATTAAAGAAGAATTGAAAAAAGAATTTCAAGAATGTTTGAAAAAATATTAAAAAAGTTTTTTAGGCATATAAAAAAAATAAACTAGTCAATTTTCTGAGGAATTTGGATTATTTTCAAGGCATGGTGAGCGAGCATATTAAACATATGTAAGCGATTCCATAACGAAGAAAATAATTCAAATAACCAGTGAAATAACTAATTTATTTTTTGAATATACCTTACCGTTTTTTGTCCAGGTAAGAAAATATAATAAAAGACAAAGAAGAAAACTGTAAATATTCTTTGTGGAAGGGAGGACTATATGAAATATTATGAATTAAGAATAACGGCTTTATTAAAAGAAGATGTAAAAATGATAGATGTGGGTTCTGTTTTAGGGAGGCATATAAACTATTGTATGTCCAAAAATGAAATACTTAGAGATATACATAAATCTACTTTACCTAAATTATATTGTTATGACTATCCATATCCCTTTGAGGCTGATAAAACATATAAAGCTAATAAGGTATATGTATTTAAGCTAAAAACACCTAAGGAATATATAGCTAAAGAGATGAGAAAGGTACTGAGTTTTTATAATACAGATAAAATAAAACCTTTAGGTTGCGATCTTAGAACAAAGAGATTTTTCAATGTGGAAAAATTACTAACAGTAACTCCCGCAGTAACTACTGTGGATAATAGAAATTGGATAGTAGGAAATGATTTTGATTTGCTATGGAAGAGAATAGATAATAATTTAGAGAAAAAATATAAGCAACTATATGGTGACCCTATAGAGTTAAATGGTAGTGCCATTGAGTGTATAGATATAAAAAATAAAGTACCTGTGACTATGAATTATAAAGGGGGGAAAATACTAGGAAATAAATTTGAGTTAAGATTTAAGCCTGATGAATTATCTCAAAAACTTGCATTTATAGCCCTTAGTACAGGTATACTTGAAAAATCCACATCCATAGGAGCAGGATATTGTATTAGTAGGAAGGGGTGATAATTTGATATATAATTTATTAGATACTTTTAAAAAAGCCTATCATATAAAGGGTGATGATTTAGTTATTGAAAATCATAGATTAAAAGAAGGTCTTTATATAAAAGTATGTGAAGATGGAACTATGAAAAGTACTATTATAAAAAAAGATTCTACAGTGGACAGTAATTATGAATGGTTTAGAAAAGCTGATTTTTATTCAAATCTTATAAATACAAATAAATACATTGGAGATAAGAAAATTCATAGTAATAATTATTTGACTTTTTTTATAAAAGAAAAAAATTTCAAAAAAGAAAAATTCCCAAAAGATGTGAGTGAGCGTATAAACAAATACTATAAAACTTTAGAAGAAGATAAAAAAAACAATTTATTGATGAAATTTATAAATAAGAATGAAAAGGAACTGGATTCATCATATATAAAGAAAATCATAGTAGATGAAATGGATAAAGAGAAATTAAAACATTCTAAACAGTTTATACTTGAAAATTCAGATTTGATTTTTGGAGAAATTAGACAATTTAAGGAAAGTGATTTTGTAAAAAAGAAATCTACAAAAAAAGAAAAAGAAGAGCTGTATATAAAAATATATTTTGATTATAATGATTGGTCAATATATGAATTGGAATCTAAAAGGTATTTATATCCTAGAATATTTAATAAGTCAGAGGTCAAGACTTTTAGAACTTTGGATAAAAGATTGTATGGAATATCTAATTTGAATGTAGCATTAGATGATAAAAAAAGTTATTTAAAACATAAGAATCGAAAGGATATCTACCCGAATTATATAGAATTTAATGATGCTGTGTCCCTATACAAATATAGTGTATGGCTTTTATCAAATAAATTAGGTAGAAATTTTAAGCCCTTTGATTATGATTATAGAATACCTTTAAAGGAGATTAAAAATTCTAATACTGATTCCATATTAATTAATATGAAAAATAATCAAGGTAATATAGAGTTTGTAGATTTTGAAATAATACCAGGATTTGAAGATAACGTGAATTTTCAAATACATAACTATGTTCAAGGGTCTTTTTACAATAAAGAAATTAAAGGATATATAGAACCTAATTATAGAAATTATAACAACAAAAATAGACAAGATGTATTAAAAGCTATAAATGATCATTTATATAATAATAAGCTAAAGCAAAGTTTTAATAGTGACTTAAAAGATATAAAACCTCCTAGGTGGGGGAGTAAGAAATTTTGTAATATTATTTTACTTACTAAAGAGAGTGTATATAACTACATATACAAAGATGATGGAAATGGAATTAAAAATAGTATAGATAAACTATATATTAACCTAGTTATTGATGGAATAAAAAGAGGTAAAGAACAGGGAGTCAATAGCTTTAATACTTATATGGCCTTAAAAATACTATTTGATTTAAGGGGAGATGAGTTGGTGAAAAAGATAAAAGAAATGAGAAACAATATAGAAAAAACCATATTAGACAAAGAAACACATGACTTAGAGGATATATATGAATATTCATATTTGGCAGGGCAAATATCCTATTACCTTATGAATCAATCGAAATCTAAAAATAAAAATCATGATGTGGTAGAGAGGATTTGTAACTATAAAAATGTATCTAAAATAAATGATGAGTTAAAATTTTGGTTTAAAAGATATGGTCATGCCATAAGAATGAACTATTCAAAATTTAACAAGGCATTGTCTATGACTTTAGCATTTAATAAGGAAAAGGAAATAGATGAAGATATTTTTTTAGCGGGCTACCTAGGGGACAATATTTTTTACAATAGGGAGGAAAGGTAATGAAATTTAATAATAGAGTATTTGGATTAGTGGGTATTAGTGCAAAGATGTCAAATTGGAATGCAGATTTTACAGGAAGACCAAAGAGTACTTCAAATAATCAGATATATGGAAGTGATAAGGCCTTTAAATATCCTATAAAATATCTTTGGGACGTGGAAGGAGAGAGTGTATTATACATAAAATCCTTTAAAGAAGACAAAAAAGATTTAAGACCGAGATCTTTAAAAGAAAGGTATGAACTAATATTTCATACTACTTTAGATAAAAAGAAAACTAAGGGCACGGAAGTATTAAAAAATTTATTTAGTGCTATAGATGTAAAAAATTTTGGAGCTACTTTTGCAGAGGAAAATCAAAATATATCCATAACAGGAGCTGTGCAAATAGGTCAGGGAATGAATATATATGAAAAAACTAGTGTGGAGATACAAGATATACTATCCCCATTTAGAAATGCTAAATCAGAAGATGCGGGTGCAGCTTCATTAGGAACTAAGATAGTAGTAGATGAAGCTCACTATGTATATCCATTTTCTATTAATCCTTATGCCTATGATGACTATGTAAGTACTATAGATGATTTTGAAGGGTACACAATAGAAGCCTACGAAAAATACAAAGATGGATGTTTAAGAGCTACTACAGCCTTTGGAACTAATAGTAAATTTGGTTGTGATAATGAATATGGACTATTTATAAAATTAAAAGAAAATAGCAAAATGGCTTTACCTAATTTAGCTCAATTTGTTTCTATGAAAAAAGAAGATGAAAAGACTATAATAGACTTTACGAAATTAAACAGTCTATTAGCAGGAAAAGTTTTAGAAGAAGTGGAGAACATTGAACTTTATTATAATCCTTATGAAATTAGTATAGAAGGAATTGATAAAGAAAAGGTTAGTTTATTGAATATATTTACGAGAGAAGTGATATAAGGTGAATATATTAAAATTCAATGTATCAGGAAAGACAGCACATTTTAAAAAGCCAGATGTAAACTCTTATGCCTATTATACATATAGTCATATACATAAAATATCCATATATGGAATATTAGGAGCTATACTTGGATTAAATGGTTACGCACAACAAAAGGAAGAACAATATCCAGAGTTTTATGAAAGATTAAAGAATATAAAGATAGGTATAGTTCCTAAAGGTGAAAAAAGAGGATATTTCTCTAAAAAAATAATAGAGTTTAACAATTCTGTAGGATACGCTAACATTGATGCTAAGAGTAACCCCTGTAACTTAGTAGTAAGGGAACAATGGTTAGAGGATGTATCTTGGGATATTTATGTATCTTTAGATGATTTTAAAGATGAATTACTGAAAGATAAATTAGTAGATTATATACTTCACATGAAGGCAGAATATATTCCATACTTAGGCAAAAATGATCATATGGCTAATATATGTGATGGACAAATACTGAATTACAATGAAATAAAAGATGTGGAAGAAATTCATAGTTTATTTTATTACGATAAAACAAAACTTGAGTATGAAGCAGTAGATGAGGATGAAACTCCATTTTTATTTAAAGACTATATGCCTGTGGAGTTAAACCCTATCAATAACAAGTATGAATTCAGAGAATTAGGATTTTCTAATAGGGCTGTAGAATATATGGACAACCAGACTATCATAGTAGACAAAAATAAAAATATAGTATTGATTTAGGCATATTCAAAAAATAATGGGAACTTGAAAAATCAAGTTCTCATTATAAGGAAGGAGGAAATATGGAAAAATTAAAAGATATTTTGAATAACTCAAATATATATTTAGCTCACACCCATAAAGATAAACAGGACGAAACTCTAGAAGAACATTTAGACTTAACATTTAGTTATTACAAGAAACTTAATAAAGAAAAGAATATAGAAAAAATACTGGATAGAGGATTAAATGAATTTTATATAAACAAAAAAAATAAAGAGTCATTCTTATCTAGGGAAGGTAAAAACATGGTAAAGAACCTCTTTCATAAAGCCATATATTATCATGATCTTGGAAAAATTAATCCATCCTTTCAAAAGATAAAGATGAAAAATAAAGAGTTTAATAATATAAAAGCCACAAATGACACTACCCATGGCCTATTATCTTCCCTTATGTATATAGATATTTTTTATGATGAAATAAAAAATATGAATTTAGATAAATATGAGAAAAATGTGCTTAGAATATTTTTGATTTCCTTTTCTTATTCCATATCTAGACATCATAGTTATTTAATGAACCTAGATGAGTATAGAGAAAAACTCCAGACTTTAGTTAGGGATATGGAGTATGATAATGATAAGGTTATGAATTATATATATACTGAAAGAATAATTAAAAGGGAAGATACATTTGAAAAAAATACATTTAAAAAGCTTATGGATAATATTAACCAATATATAAAATCTGGAGATGTATTTTTTTTAATAAATAAATTGTTGTACAGTTTGATTATAGCCTGTGATTATTATGCCACTAGTGATTATATGAATGAAGAGATAAAGGATTTTGGTCAAATAAAAAACATGGATATTGTATATGAAAATTTCAATAATAGTCCTATTCTAAAGGGAATAAGAAAATACGAAAAATTTAGAAATGGTAAAGATGAAGAATGTCCCTTTGAAAAAGATTCTATAAATAGTGTACGAAGTGAAATATTTTTAGAAAGTGAAAAAAGTTTACTAAATAATATGGGAGAAAATATATTTTATCTAGAAGCTCCCACAGGGAGTGGAAAGACTATCAACTCTCTAAATTTAGGATTGAACTTATTAAAACACAATAAATTAGATAGATTATTTTATGTATTTCCATTCAATACCCTATGTGATCAAACCTATGATGTGGTATCAGAATATTTTGACAAAAAGGATATGGCCATATTAAACTCTATAAAACCAATCAAAATAGATAAAGAGGAAATACTAGACTATGATAAATCCTATTTAGATAGACTTTTTATACATTATCCATGTATTCTTACAAGTCATGTGAACTTTTTTAATTATTTATTTTCTAATGGAAGAGAAATTCAAATACCTCTTATACATATATGTAATAGTGTAGTTATATTAGATGAAATACAAAGCTATAAGGTTAGTATATGGAAAGAGTTAGCCAATATGCTAGACCTATATTCTAAAATACTAAATATAAAGTTTATAATCATGTCAGCCACTTTGCCTAAAATAAGTAAGCTATGTGAAAATCTAAATATGGGAGTAAGTCTTATAAAAGATTCTAGTATATATTTTAGTAACCCTAAATTTAAAGATAGAGTAAATCTAGACTACTCTTTATTGGATAAGGGAAAATTGAAAGTGGAAGAAGTTGCTAATGAATTTATAAAATATAGAGAAAAGCTAGGGCAAAAGAGAATATTAATAGAATTTATAAAAAAGAAAAGTGCTAGAGAATTTTACGATAGACTTAAAGAAAATTCCTTATTTAAAGATAAGTTATTTGAATTAACAGGTGACGATAATGCTCTTGTGCGAAAAGACTTGTTAAGTAGATTAAAGGAAAAGAAGGATGATAAATATGTGCTAGATGATGTGATTGTAGTATGCACCCAAGTAATAGAGGCTGGAGTAGATATAGATATGGATATAGGATTTAAAGATATATCCATATTAGAAGCAGAGGAACAGTTCTTAGGTAGGATAAATAGGTCTAGTACAAAATATGATTCAAAGGTATATTTTTTCCATTGTGATGATGAAAAAAGTGTTTATAGAGACGATTATAGAACTGAATTTTCACTGATAGAGGAATCCTATAGATATATACTTAATAATAAAAATTTTGATAAGTACTATGATGAAGTATTAAATATAGTAGATAAAAGAAAAAAAGAATATAATGAAAATTCTTATGAGATTTATAAAAACAATTTAAAATACTTAGAGTATATGAAATTATGTGAGAGTTTAAAACTAATAAAGGATAAAACCTATAGTGTATTCATAGCTCATAAATTAAAAAATCCTATGACAGATGAAATTATAGATGGAAAAGAAATATGGACTAAATTTAAAGAAATACTACTAGATATGCACATGGCCTACACTGAAAAACAAATAAAATTATCTCAGATAAAGGAAGTTATGAACTATTTTATTTATTCAGTTTATGAAGAATTGAATTACAGTGATGATGAACAAATAGAAGATATGTACTATATAGAAGATGGAGAAAAATATTTTAAAGATGGAAAATTCCATAGGATATTATTTGAAGAAGAAATGATTCCACAAAAGGGAGATATTTTTATATGAAAATTACAGGAACTTTAGTTAATTATTATATACATTGTAAAAGACAATGTTGGCTACATGGTAACAAAGTCAATTTAGAAGATTATAGTGAATTGGTTAAGATAGGAAAACAGCTCCATCACAATAAATTAGAGAGTAATAAAAATGCTGAGATAAGTATTGAAAATATAAAAATAGATAAAATAAAAGGCCAATACTTAGTAGAGTATAAAAAATCCAATGCAGATATAAAGGCAGCATCATGGCAAGTTTTATATTATCTATACATATTGAAGAAAAAAGGTATAACTAAAAAGGGTAAGTTAATCTGTCTAGAAAAAAATAGGAATGTGAAAAAGACTTTAGAACTTAGACTAACAGATGAAATGATACGGATAATAGAAAAAACTGAAAAACATATAAAAGAACTTATTTTATCAGAAGAAATACCTAGAGTTAAGATAATGGCCAAATGTAAAAAGTGTGCATATTATACATATTGTGCTCTATGATTAGGAGGAGTTTATGGCAGAGTCAGTAAGATACATAATGTCACAGGGAGATCTAAAGAGAAAAGATAATTCCTTATGTTTTAGAAAAAATTCAAAAAATCACTATATTCCTATAGAAGGAGTAAAGGAAATATATTGTTTAAATGAAGTATCATTAAATACAAAATTATTAGATTTTCTAGCAAGTAACAACATAGTATTACATTTTTTTAACTATTATGGAAGTTATTCAGGTACATTTTTTCCTAGAGAAAAATATATTAGTGGGAGAATAACCGTAAGGCAGGGGTTAAAATATACCAATGAAAGATTGGTAGTAGCTAAATCTATAGTTAGAGGAATTGGAATTAATATATCAGAAGTTCTATATACCTATTATAAGAATGGGAATAAGCATATTAAAGGAAATATAGATTTTATTAGATATGAGTTAGTAAATAATCTAGAAAAATGCAACAATATTAAAGAAATCTTGGCAGTAGAGGGATCTATATGGGCAACATTTTATGATTCAATTAGATTAGTATTGAATGAAGAGTTTGAATTTTTCAAAAGAGTAAAAAGGCCTCCAGATAACCCAATTAATGCAATGATTTCGTTAGGAAATAGTATCCTATATACAAAAACAATAACACAAATATACCATACTCATTTAAATCAAGGAATTAGCTTTTTACATGAACCCTCAGAAAGTAGATTTTCATTAGCTTTAGATTTATCGGAAGTGTTTAAGCCTATAATTGTATTTAGAACCATATTAACATTGGCTAATAGGAAAATGATAAAAGTAGACAAGCACTTTGATAAAAATTTAGAGTATTGCCTTATGAATGAAGAAGGTAAAAAAATATTTATAGGAGAATTAAATAAAAGATTAGAAGATACCTTTAAACATCCAAAACTAAAAAGGAAAGTATCTTATAACACGGCAATAAAGTTAGACGCTTTGAAGCTAGTTAAATTTGTATTAGAAGATATGCCATTTATACCTTTTAATATAAAGGAGATGATGTAATATGGTTAAGAAATACAATTATAACTATGTATTTTTATTCTATGATGTGGAAGAAAAGCGATGCAATAAGGTTTTTAAAGTGTGTAAAAAATATTTAAATCACTACCAAAAATCTGTATTTAGAGGTGAACTTTCTCCATCAAAGATGTTGAAATTAAAAGAAGATTTAGATAAAATTATAGATAAGGAAGTTGATTATGTATCTATGATAAAATTATTGAACCAGAGTTTTTTTGAAGAAGAACATATAGGCAAATATGTTTTGCAAGATGAAGAGATGTTTATTTAATATTTTCTAATGATTAAGAAAGGTTAAATCCTTAGAAGTATTGAAATTACAAGGAAAAAGAAGAATTTTTAGATAGATTTACTAAAGCATGAAAATCATTAGAAAAAAATCTTTGAAAGTGTTGCAAATACTATGAAATAGTAAAAAAGTTATTTATACAAATGTGCATTTTACTATGGGAGAACCTAAACATTGGATGTATTGAAATACGCATATGCTATGGATTTACTCTAGAAGGGGAATGGAGAACCTAAACATTGGATGTATTGAAATAGGTCTACACTTAGCCAATATTTATCAGGTACATATAGGAGAACCTAAACATTGGATGTATTGAAATTTGTAACGGCATGTATAATATGTGTTGCACCTAAATGGAGAACCTAAACATTGGATGTATTGAAATTCAACAATATCATCTGTACTATAAGGATTTATGTAAGGAGAACCTAAACATTGGATGTATTGAAATTGTTATCACCTTCCAAACACTCTGCAAATTACAGCAAGGAGAACCTAAACATTGGATGTATTGAAATTAGAATAGGAGGGAATTTGATATGGAAAATGCAAAGGAGAACCTAAACATTGGATGTATTGAAATTTGGGTAATGATAATAAGGGGAGACCTAGCTTATTAGGAGAACCTAAACATTGGATGTATTGAAATGAGCCATTGTCTTTAATTCCAATAGTAATAACTTTATCAAGGAGAACCTAAACATTGGATGTATTGAAATTTCCAATATTGTGGCTTAGAAACTCGTACCCATGTAGGAGAACCTAAACATTGGATGTATTGAAATAAAAAGGGTCACGTATGGGTGGCTACAACGAAAGCGGAGAACCTAAACATTGGATGTATTGAAATTTTTTAATAAAAACCATAATATGAAAATGTGGGTGGGGAGAACCTAAACATTGGATGTATTGAAATTTTCTTCAACAACTTTAGGATCTGACCAAAACTCTGGGAGAACCTAAACATTGGATGTATTGAAATGTCCATTTCCTGTGCCTTCTTCCCATTCCACTCACTGGAGAACCTAAACATTGGATGTATTGAAATTCAGTATGAACAAACCAATACCATCCCAAATATCGAGGAGAACCTAAACATTGGATGTATTGAAATGCATTTCTTCCAACATTACATAGATGTGCCCTTCCATGGAGAACCTAAACATTGGATGTATTGAAATATTTTTTCCTCCCTTAAACTACTGCTATTAAGTTGGGAGAACCTAAACATTGGATGTATTGAAATGTTATCAGATGAAAACAAAGGATATTTTAAAGCAGGGAGAACCTAAACATTGGATGTATTGAAATGGGGTGAATTAAAGGGTATTAGCTTTAATATGGTAAGGAGAACCTAAACATTGGATGTATTGAAATCTAAAATTAGTGATTTATTTTAAATTATACTGTATAGGAGAACCTAAACATTGGATGTATTGAAATTAGATTAGAGGAACAGCTTTGGAAGATTAAAAAAGTGGAGAACCTAAACATTGGATGTATTGAAATGCCAATAATAGATTTCATACAAACTTTTCATTTAAAGGAGAACCTAAACATTGGATGTATTGAAATTATGATATTACTATAGAAGAAATAAAAGAAAATAGAAGGAGAACCTAAACATTGGATGTATTGAAATTATCAATCCTCCAACAAACAAGGAGAGCCTAAGCCCGGAGAACCTAAACATTGGATGTATTGAAATATGAATATGTATCCTTGACCCCATACATCCGTCAAATCGGAGAACCTAAACATTGGATGTATTGAAATAAAAGTAATGCTGGATAGGTTATACTTAATTAGACAATAATTATTCGGACGTGATAGAATTAAATGAACAATAATTGGAGGGAATATCATGTCTAATAAATCTAAAAGATATACAGATGAATTTAAATTACAAATAGTTAAATTATATAATA
>NZ_JAOART010000092.1 GCF_025210435.1 Anaeromicrobium sp. | reverse complement strand
ACTTCTTCTCCAGTTCCTAATCTTTTATTTAATGTAATTGTGATTGCAGCTGTTAATGTAGTTTTACCGTGGTCAACGTGACCTATTGTTCCAATGTTAACATGTGGTTTACTTCTTTCAAATTTAGCTTTAGCCATCTTTTATTCCTCCCTATTTAAAATAAGTATATCTAACACAGACAGGTAAGTAAACTTATCCGTGTGTATCCATCTATGGAAATTTGTATTTTGGAGCCCATGAGCGGATTCGAACCGCCGATCTCCGCCTTACCAAGGCGACGCTCTAACCTGCTGAGCCACATGGGCATTACCATATTATTTTACTACCAATTAAGCCTCAAGTCAATATTGACTCCATAGAAATAATAAATTTATTCATTTCTACCTTCTAAATATTTCTCCAACTTCCTTTTTACCCTTTGTAAAGCATTGTCTATAGATTTTACATGTCGTTTTAACTCCACTGCCATTTCTTGGTAAGATTTTCCTTCCAAATAAGACATGAGTACAGTCCATTCTAAATCAGATAGTATTTCACCTATTTTTCCTTCTATAAATTTTAATTCTTCTCTAGATATTATAAGTTCTTCTGGATCGGATATTCTAGTAGAAGATATTACATCTAGCAAGGTTCTATCTGACTCTTCATCGTATATAGGCTTATTTAGTGAAACATAAGAATTGAGAGGAATATGTTTTTGCCTAGTAGCTGTCTTTATGGCAGTTATTATTTGCCTTGTTATACAAAGTTCTGCAAAAGCCCTAAAAGAAGATAGTTTGTCTTCCTTAAAATCTCTTATAGCTTTAAACAAGCCAATCATACCCTCTTGAATTATATCTTCCCTATCAGCTCCTATTAAAAAATAAGATCTAGCTTTAGCCCTAACAAAGTTCTTATACTTTTTAATCAAGTATTCTTGAGCCTGCAAATCTCCCCCTCGAGCCGCTTGCACCATTTCTTCATCTACTAATACTAATGAATCTGTTTTTTTGTAAGCGTCCCCCTGTATATTCACCTTATACACAACTCCTCTAATTTTTATTCATATGTTAAAAACCGTATATTAATTATAACTTAATAGGGAAAAGGTAGTCAAGACAGACCTTGACTTCTTCTCCACTTTTCAAGCTTTTCGACAATTTCTGAGTCTATTCTGTCCTCTAGTGTAGATCTTACTTTCTTTGTTTCCTCAGTTTTTATACGAATTTTTTTCTTAACTTGCTCCATTTCTATATTAAGTTCCCTTGCAGATATCCTAGTGGCACCACTACCTAAAACCACCTGTTGTTCCGCCCAATCTGATGTGGCCACCCTAACTTGATTCTTCCTATTTTTAGTTAACTCTTCCACTCTTTTTTCAATGTAAGAATCTGCCGTTTCATACTCTTTAGTAAATACTATGGCTACACCCTTTATGTTAATTTTCTTCATTCTACTTTTTTTCACTAAATGTGCATCAAAGACTATGGTTACTGTTTCCCCTGTATAATGCTTGTACTCAACTATATCTTCAATAAGCTTTTCCCTTGCTTCTTCTAAGTTAGTGGCACCTATCTTCTTAAGCTTAGGCCATGCGTTTATTATATTATACCCATCCACCAACAAGTATTTTCCCAAATTTACCACCCTATTTCGTAAATTCTCTCTGTCTTACAACCTCATACATTAGTACACTAGCAGCCACTGATGCATTTAAAGAAGATACTTGTCCTTTCATTGGTAATTTTACTAGGAAATCACATTTTTCTTTCACTAATCTAGATATGCCCTTCCCTTCACTACCGATGACAAGACCTATACTTCCCTTTAAATTTTGTTTATATGAAACTTCACCTTTCATGTGAGCTCCAGCTATCCAAAGTCCCTTGTCCTTTAAGTAATCTATAGTTGATGATATGTTAGAAACTTTAGATACGGGAACATATTCTATGGCTCCAGCAGAGGTCTTAGCCACTGTGGATGTTAATCCTACAGATCTTCTCTTTGGAATTATAACCCCGTGGGCTCCCACTGCATCTGCAGTCCTAATTATGGATCCTAAATTATGAGGATCTGTGATCTCATCTAATATTATAACAAAGGGTTCTTCCCCTAATTCTTTTGCTTTATCTAGTATAGTATCCACATCCACATAGGTATGGGCTGCCACATAAGCTATAACCCCTTGATGATTATGAGACTCGCATATTTGGTCTAATTTCTTTCTTTCAGCAAATGATATGGGGATTCCCTTTTCTTTGGCCATTCCCATTATTTTCTTCATAGATCCACTTTCTGATCCCTTTGCCACAACAATCTTATCTATTTCCCTATTTGATTTTAACGCTTCTATTACGGGATTTCTTCCTTGGATTTTATCTATATTACTCATATTACACCTCTTTATATGTTTTTAAACTTTTCAATTACAGACTTCATATTTCCACAGGTCATGGTCCCTTCTGGACAAGTTCCCTTTAAACAATTTGGACCTGCATATTTAAATATACTAGGAGCTACTTTCCTTACTTCCCTTAACATCCTTGTTGCCATTTCTCTTATTTCCCATTGGGCTCTTTCACAACATCTATGATGGAAAAAATTCATTAAAGTTCTAGCATTCATAGTAAATACAATCTTAGTTTCACAGGCATTTGGGAATACATATCTACTATCTTCTATGGCCTTTTTCTCTGCCATATTCTTAGCCTTTTTTTTACTAACACCATCTTTTAAAAATCTGTCCATATGTTTTTTTTGCAAGATTTCTACTAACTCATCATATGTCTTTTGATCATCTTCCATGGCTTTTATAAACTTATCTTCAGCCTCTTTTATTCCTTTTATACTTGGTGGAATTATGTAGTCAAATTGGTCTAACTTTACATATCTTTGAGATTGCTGAGAATAAGAAGCAATTCTATGTCTAACTAATTGGTGAGTTAAAACTCTGCTTACACCTTCTGCTGCAAAGGTAAAGTTTATATGTTCAATGGGGGATTCATGACCTAATCCCATTAACAGGCTAATAAATTTTTCAACTTTTTCATCATCTAATCCCTTTTGTATTTCATCTACACCACTAGGAGAATAACATAGTTTAGCTGCCGTTGCTACGACCTTTTCTGGCTCATTGGTATATTGGATTAATTTAACATTCACTTTATTTCATCTCCTTTATGATTGCCTATTAGTCTCTATACTAAATCTTTTAAATGGTATGATCCTAAGAAAATACCCAGTTACTTTAACTCTATATTTACCATCCACATGAGTTTTTATATATTTATCATTTTCCTCATATACAATATAGGATGTTCCCTCTTCACTAACCTTTGATATGGACGTTACCTTATAGGTCACCATGTTCTTTCTTGCAAAGAAGTTATTATATTTAGGGTTGTCTTTAACAGCTAGTTCTACAAATTTCTTTACTTTAAGTTCTTCTCCACTTACCTTTACTTCATCAAGAAATAGGGATTTACCTATAAGTACAATAGTTAGTAAAATGGTAACATATAACATTATTTTTTCTCTTTTATTCACATTCATCCACCTCTTCATGGGCCTATCTTGAACCTAATCAACTCCCTATTCCTCTTCTAATATATCAATGCCCTTTAATATAATTTCTTCTATACGCTCTTTTTTATTTGTCAAATATAAGTAACCAATTAATGCTTCAAAGCCCGTTGCATACTTATAATCTGAAATATTAGCATTTTTAGGAACCGTACTAGATTTATTGTTTCTTCCCCTCTTTATTACTCCCCATTCTTCCTCTGAAAACTCATCCCTAAGGCCGTGGACTATACGAGCCTGAGCAGAAGCTTTTACAAATTTAGTGGATTTTTTATGTATGTTATTCACATACCCACCATATTTATGAAGAACATATTGTCTTATATACACTTCATATACTGCGTCTCCCATATGGGCTAATACTAAAGAATTTAAAAATTTCACTTCATTTTCTTTCTTCTCTTCTAAGTTCAGTGATTGCAAAAAATCATTTCCCATTTATAATACCTCAACTTTTTTATAGTTTGCACTACTCTAAATAATACTATAATTTCCTTAAATA
Organism: Anaeromicrobium sp.; assembly: GCF_025210435.1. Classification (GTDB taxonomy): domain Bacteria; phylum Bacillota; class Clostridia; order Peptostreptococcales; family Thermotaleaceae; genus Anaeromicrobium. The sequence continues at coordinate 4,594 of NZ_JAOART010000092.1, read as the reverse complement.
TTAAAGACCTCTTCATAAATAGGTTCATGTGTCATCTTGGCTATGCTACAGATACAGTTCCCCTCCAGACTTCTAAAAATCGAACTACATCTGTCTTCCTAGGCAAGTTATAGATTTCGTAACACTAGGGTTTCTTTATACATCAACTTGCCTACAAGGGGAAATATATTGAAAATTTTCGAAATTGTGGAACGTCACAACATCCTATGCATAGTCAACATGAGCCATGAACCCATCTCCTAAGATTCAAACTTTCGATTTTGACAAGGACTTGGGTGGAAAAGATTTTCAATATATTTCTCTGAAGTAGGTTCACATAAAGCAAGTTTATAATGAAGAAATCTATCCCCTATTGATAAATCTATCTTTGTATTATTTTGTTTATATGATTAATTTTTTTATGGTTTTATGTTTATTTCTCGGGAAATATTTTATTTGTTGGGTTTTCTTAGGTTTTTTCTTCTTCTAAAGTATGATTTTAGACAAATTTTCTTATTTTGTTCATCCCTCCATCCTTTCTAATGGAAAAGGATGAATGGATTTGTATATTTATCTATTATCTAAAGATCTATCTGTTCTAATCGTAGGTTCCTTTAAATTCTGTTGTTTTCATTTAGACTATTACTAGTGTTACTTAACTGTATAAAGCTCATGACCTTAATACATTAATTTCAAGTTTAGGTATTATCCTTGAAAAGTTAAGTTTTTAAAGATTAAGTTAAAGTTCACCCTAAACTTAATCCTAAGTTTTACAATATTAATGTTAATTACTTTTTTATAAAATAAGACATTTTATGCAGACAAAATAAATTTTAGTATGACAACAAATTCAGCCCTTCAAATATAAAAAGCCAGTATCCTAAAATGATACTGACCATAATTACCTTATATATTTTTTTGCCAGTCTAATAATTTTTCAAATATGATAGGCTGTATTTCCTTATAAGTGAGATTTTCAGGCAACTCATGGAAAACTGCCACTTCTTTTATCTCCATGTTAGGGAGATCTCCTATTTTTTCTGCCTCTGCATAGAAAACCCTTCCATATCTAGTATTATTATCTATCGTTACAGAGTACTCACATATGGGAATCACATCACATCCTTTAGCTCCCGTCTCTTCATAAAGTTCCCTCTTCGCCGTGTGATTTATGTCCTCTCCATCCTCCCGATGGCCACCTGGTATCTCCCAAGTGGTTCTGTCCTTGTGCTTTACAAATACCCATTTGTCACAAAAGCTAGTTCCTATTATGGCAAATTCCAATTTTTCATCACTTACTTCACCTAGTTTATGATAATTTACTTCTAACATTTCATCCCACCACCTATGATTTCTTATTAATAAAAATAGTTGATTAAACATATCATGTAAAATCAACTATTTCATATCCTATCTATTCTACTATATGCGTTTCTATGTTTTTTCCCTCTGCATATTTTTCAAATAGTTCCTTAGCCTTTTCATTCCACTCTTTTAACCCTTTTGTTCCTCCAAAAGCAAGGATGGTCATTAGGATTTTAGTAGTGTCCTTAGTTATTTTAGTTCTTTCGCTATCACTAGTAGGACTTCCAAAGGCTCCTAGGTCATCACTTACTACAGGCATATTTTCTATATTAAGAACACCCCTACCAATGCCTTCATAGGGTTCATTTTTCTTCCCAACTCTCATAACCACGTTACCTTTTATCTTATCCATGTCAAAGCAACCTATAGGATAATATGAGGTTATGGATAAAAGATTGTTTATGTCTACCACATTATTCACCTTATATAACCCCTTATCCTTAACTACCCTTCTTATTAGGGCCTCTGATGCTATTCTGTATCTAGTAGGATCTTTCTTGCATTTTCTGTATCCATCTCTGGCTTCCTTATTATTTGGAAGAGTTCCTATGTCCTTTACTTCTAATCTGTTTTTTAGTTCCTCACATGCCTTATCTATTTCTTCCCAAAGTTTATCATTGTGCTGTGTTACCTTCACATGTCCATGTATTATTCCTAATGCCATGGTTGGAATATTATTTTTAATTTCATTTGATATGGTTATATTCATCATTAGTATCACCTCATATATATTTTAACTTAACAGGCAAAATTTTCAATATTCATATGTACCATTATTTATAACTATTCTTCAAAGTCTTCTAAGGACTTATATATGATCATGGCCATATCTAAGTAAGTAATATTTTTCTGCGGATTAAATTCTTCTCCTTCAATTAATCCAAGACCTTTACAAAGGGCCGCATACCCCTTATCCTTTTCACATATCTCATTAGCATCCTTAAATGGTAATATATAAATTTCCTGAGCTTTAGCTAATTTTTCATAACCTAAGGCTTTTACCATAAGCTTTGCCATCTCCATGTTGTTTACTTTCTTTTCTTTATTAAATTCTACAGCTTCATTATCTAATATTTTAAAGTATATGGCTCCCTTTAAAATACCATAGTCCTGATCCTCTTTAGATATATTAGTAAACTTTAAGTCTTCATATCTATGGACCCTATAGGACCTATATCCTTTAGCCTTAGTTAACATTTTCACTGCATCTATTAAAGTTATTTCCTTATCTAAATGAATTTTATCCATATGAATTATGTCTTTAACTTCCAGCACCTTCAATTCCTGTCCATGTGGATGTTCCTCATCCACATTAGGCTTTTTATCTATTTTAATTTTCTCTCCATAATAATCTAAAAGTGTTCCCCTATTGGCATCTATGCTTACTCCATATTTATTAATTTTGTTTTCCAATACATACACTAGATTTAGTTTATTATTTTTATCATCCATATCTTTAGAATATATTAATTTGCATTCTAAATTTTCCAGCCATAATTCCTTGGCCTTTTCTTCTCCTATTTTACCCATAGGATTTGGAAACTTTAGGTTATCAGTCCATCTCATATTTAGACTTTCTATTGTTCCATCATTAGAATTTATACTTATGTCTATGGAATTAATGTTAAATTCTATACCATTTTCTTTCCTAGAAAAATTAAAATGATAATTCATTTCTTTTTCATCATCTAACCTTTCATAGTAAGTTTCCTTAGTGTCTATATTCCTTATTTTGTCTGGATAAAACTTTTCTAATGCATCTATGGCCTTATCATAGGCTTCACTCCAATTTAATGAAGGCTTAGAACCTTTAGATTCTCTCCTATCATTATATGTGTAAAATTCTATTACTTCTCCCGTATCTGCATTTATAGTCACTTCTCCTTCTGTCTCATACGTCTTCATATCTTTATCTCTAAATTCCACTTGCCAGTAATTCTTTCCCCTTTGTCTATATCTATCCACATTCTCCATATATTCTATAGAACCTATTTCTATATCTTTTTCATTTAACTCTTTCAAAAGATCTCTAGTTATTTCTTCAGCCTTCCCTTTATTTATTTTTCCCCTTTCCATATTTAGAGATTTTTTGTATATTTCTTCTTTTCTATTAAAAGATATATCTTTACTTTCTAACTTTCTATCTATCTTATATTCCTTAAAGTCCTTTGTTTTAGCATTTAATTCCTGTTTACCATTATAATCAGGTCTATATACTAACTTAATGGCATTATTTTTTCCAGTTTCTTCATTTCTAATTCCTATATACAATTTTTCCATAATAATTTTATCTTCCAACAACCTTCTAGCTTCTTTCTTATCTATTATATTTTCTATTGTTGGTACATCCATATTTCCGTGCCAATTTATTCCATATTCTATTAATTGTCCATCCCTTCCATCTATACCTATGTTTATACAATCAGAAGGAAATTCAACTCCATTTATTTCCCTTATGTATTCAAATCTATAATTAGGAATGTCATATTTACTCATTGATTTATTCTTATCTTCTTTTAATTTAACATTTTCAAATTTCTCTGGTTGAATTTCTTTTAAGAATTCTTCTGCTTTTTTCTCTGCCTCTTTGGCTGACATGGATGGTACTTTCATCCTTTCGTCATAATAGTCCTTAGTACAACTTAATAAATACCCACTATTGGCATCTATTTCAACATTAAATTGAACTCCACCATTTTCCTTACGTTTTCTCCATTTTATTATCCATACTTTACCGTCTTCATTTCTCCAATTTTTTTCTAGCTCTATTCTCGTTTGAAATTTTTCATCATAAATCTCTGTGGCAAAGTAATTCTTTACAATCTCTTTGCCTATGGTAGTTGCCTTATCCTTTGTTATTTTCACATTATTCTCACCTATGGCTCCATTAGCAAAGGCCGGTACACTAATTGAAAATATCATCACAAGAACTAAAACAATCCCCATCATCTTTCTGTGCAAATTCAACATCCCCTTTCCCTTTTATTTCCTACTTCATTGTAATATATTTTCCAAAATAATATAATAGTACCCTAATAATAAAAAAATTTAATAGTTAAGCATATAAAACAGACTCACATGGACCCAATTTCCATGTGGCAAATCTACACATCATGACCACCCGTCGAACGGGTGGTTTGCTTTAGCCCTAGAAGGGCATGTTGCTCGCCGTGTCTTAAGACACATTGAAAGGTCTGCCAACCGCTTTCCTTCTCAGGCTACCCCTAAAGGGGTTATTTTTTCTTGCCTT
>NZ_JAOART010000091.1 GCF_025210435.1 Anaeromicrobium sp. | reverse complement strand
GATTTATGAACTATAAACTTTTCTCATATAGTAACTTGCCTACAAGGGAAACTATTGAAAATTTTTGGAACCCTGGAACGTCACAACATCCTATGCTACTCCAACATGACTCATGAACCTATCTACGAAGATTCACACTTTTGCTTGTGACAAGGACTTGGGTGGAAAAGATTTTCAATATATTTTCCTGAAATAGGCTCACATAAAACTGGTTTATGAATGCGAAATCTATATCCTAACCTTATAAAATGACCTCTATTTCATATCCACATGTGGGACACTCAATATCTGTAATATAAACTTGTGCCATCATATTTTGCCTATCTATTAGAAGTTCATTACATTTAGGACAATAGGTGGAATTATCCATATTAGGAATATTTCCTATAAACACATAATTAAGATATTCCTTTGCCCTTTTTTGGGCCTCAAGTATAGTACCTATTTCCGTAGGAGGTAGATCCATCTTATGAGTTGGAAAATACCTGCTTAAATGAAGAGGGATATTCTTGTTTATTTTACCTATAAACTTACTTATTTCTTCCACTTCGTCTAATGAGTCATTTAAAGAATTTACTAAAAGGGTAGTTATCTCCACATGACAATGTTTAGCCGCATATTCTATGGTTTCCATTACAGGCTTTAAACTTCCTCTGCATATTTTTTTATAATATTCTTCCCTGAAGCTCTTTAAATCTATATTCATGGCATCCACATAGGGCATAAGCTTTTCTAAGGCATCTTTAGTTATATATCCATCTGTTACTAACACTACCTTTATATCTTCATAATTTTCTTTTAAATCCCTGGCCACATCATATACGTATTCATACCATATGGTAGGTTCATTATATGTAAAGGCAATTCCCATGTTGTTATCTAAATTTGCCGTAGTATTTGCCAACTTAGTCGATTCTATAAATTCAGTCCTTGGCCTTTCTTGGGATATGGAATAATTTTGGCAAAAGTCACAGGAAAAATTACATCCGAAGGTTCCTACAGATAAAATTAAAGTCCCTGGCTTAAAATGAAAAAGGGGCTTCTTTTCTATGGGGTCTTGATTAGCCGATGCTATCTCCCCATAGTTTATAGTTTTTAGTTCCATATGCTTATTAATCCTTACTCCACATAATCCAAATTGATTTTCTTTTATATTACAATTATGGGGACATAAAAAACAATGTATCTTATTACCTTTTATTTCATAGAACATGGCCTTTTTTTCCATAGTATCACCTATTCCTTATATCTTATGACTTTAAATTTCTCTAATTCATAGGGTTCATCTTCTTCTATTCCAGCCTTTCTAAGGACAATATTCAATTGTTCCTCCACTGTATTTACTCCTTCTAAATCTGGCAATAAAAGGCCTGATTTTCTTCCACTTTTTACTATTACCCCATACTCCTTTGGATCTAGTTCACTTATGGACGCTTTTTCTGGTTTAGTAAGCACATCTACAGAAAAATCAATGTCCTTTAATTCTTCTAAATGGACAGGACTAAATCTAGGGTCATGCTCACCAGCTTCCACTGCATTTTTTATTATTTCACTGGCAACATTTTTAGTAGTTGGAAGAAATGTACCTATACATCCCCTTAAATTCCCATCTATTTTTAAAGAGACAAAAACACCCCTAGCTTCATTTTTCATATGATCTGTCACATACTCAGGCATATCCATGTAGGTTCCATAAGTCAAATAATGGGTCAGACTATTTCTTGCTAATTTCACATAAGAATTTGCACTTTCCAATTTATTTTTAAATTTTTCTTCCCTGCTTTTTACTATTTCCTCATATCTATTTTCATTGGATTTTTCAATGTTAAACTTTACAACACCATATCCTACTCCAAAGGGACCCTCATAGGATAGGACTTGTCCATCTATACTATAATCATTCATGGCACCTGCCATAATATATATAGATCTCATTCCACACTCACCAGCTCCTTCTATGGTAGTAGGGTCCATATTAAATATATCTAATATATTACCTTCCCCTAAATATTTAATAATCTCTTCATCGAATTTAGGTCCACAGGGGCTATATTCATAGGGTCCAAGCTCCTTTAGCTTATGGGATAAATCTCCACTACCTATTATTACAGCATTTTTTCCAGCATGATCTAATGCCTTTTCTAAGGCCATACCAAACCTATATAGTTCCATCTTAGATAACATTCCATAGGTTATATGTATAAGGTTAAAATCCTTATATTCCTTTTCTATAAAATATAGGGGAACTAATGCACCATGGTCTAATTCATATTCTACTCCATAGATACTAGCAGAATTTTTGTCAATCTTGGCTACCATTACTCCTTCGCCATTAGAATAGGCATATATTTCATCTACTAACCTTTTATCATTATTAAAGGATAAACTTACCTCATCTGCTCCAAACTTTTTTAAATCACCACTTATACTAGTTCCATATGATATGGCTACTGCATCATTAAATACGGGACCATGGGGAGTTATTATAACTATAGTATCTGGCTTTATATTCTTTATTTGGGTAGCTATTTCATTACAAGAATCTATAGTATTTTGTATTTTTCTTTCTTCTCCACGTCCCACCTCTGGCAAAATTATTGGAGGATGGGGCATTAAATAAGTTTTTAAAATTTTTCCCATTCTATCACCTCTAAAATTTATTATTCCTTTTTAATAATTTTATATAGATTTATCAACTCTAAGCTTTCCTTATACATTAACTTGCCTATAATGGAATTTTTTTTCAATATATTTTCCTGAAATAGGTCCACATAAACTAAATTATAAATTCATTTTTATAAGATTAGTCCTTAGTGGTTATTGATTTTAGCAACAGATGACTAACCAAATGCAACAAATCATTTATTTACCAAAAATATTTTTGTATAAAATCACTGCAAATTGCCAAATCTATATTTAATAGAATTTTATCATAGTCTATGGTATTTTTTATTATTTTAAATGTAATAACGTGTCGATTTGTTAGAAAAAATAAAAAATTTTAAACTTTTTTTAATCGCGTTCAAAAAATAATCATGATTACGAAACCCTTGATTTTATGCCATTTCCAGGGTTTTGGCAACCTTCAAAACAGGCTACATCCTTGTATATAGCTGGATTTGGGGTATAGTATTCTTTTGAATTTTGTGGTAAAATTAACTCAGGTTGAATCTTTGGTGTTAACCTATTGAAATAAACAACTCTAATTTAGCGAAGACTCATATTTCCCCCAAGAAAATAGAGAATTAAGTTAATTAGAAATGTGGAATATTTTTCGTCTTATATTCTACAGTTTGAGCCATTTTATGGTTTTATAGAAATACCTAAAAGATTCAAACCTTACCAGTTTTACTCACCTTTCTTAAAATAACCCTTCGAAAGAAGGGTTATTTTAATTCCTTTATTTTCATAAAATATCTTTTAATTTAAATTTTTCACATGATAAATCTATATAATTAAATATTTTTGAATATTATATGGATTAATTAGTAACTCTAAAACTAAGATAAGTCCTTAATCTATAGATTTCGCAACACTAAGCTTTCTTTATATCGTAACTTGCCTATAAGGGAAACTATTGAAAATCTTTGGAACCCTGGAACGTCACAACATCCTATGCTACTTAAACATGACACATGAACCTATATACGAAGATTCAAACTTTCGCTTGTGACAAGGACTTGGGTGGAAAAGATTTTCAATAGTTTCCTGAAATAGGCCCGCATAAAGCAAGTTTATACACCAGAAATCTATATAGATTTCGTAATACTAAGCTTTCTTTATACAAGAACTTGCCTACAAACAAAATATATTGTTTAAAGTTTAACTTTATGGAGTATATATATAATGAACTAACGAAACAGATAAATTGGGAGGGTTATTATGCAGTCACTAAAATTAAAAGATGATATATATTGGGTTGGTTCATTAGACCCGAACTTAAGAGTATTTGATATTATTATGTATACAGAATTCGGAACAACTTATAATTCCTATGTGGTTAAGGGTTCCCAAAAAACTGCTTTAATAGAGACGGTAAAGGTAAAATACTTTGATTCTTACCTTGAAAGATTAAAGAAAATAGTAGATTTAGATAAGATAGACTACATTATAGTAGATCATACGGAACCAGATCATGCAGGATCCATAGAGAAGCTATTAGAAATAAATCCTAAAATAAAAATAGTAGGGTCTCCTACAGCTTTAAGATTTATGAAGGATATAGCAAACAGAGAATTTGATTCCATATCCGTTGGAAGCGGAGATACCTTATCCCTAGGAAATAAAACACTAGAGTTTTTCAGTGTTCCATTCCTACATTGGCCAGATTCCATATATACTTATGTAAGGGAAGACAAGGTCTTATTCACTTGCGATTCCTTTGGTTCCCATTATTCCTTTGAACCAATACTAAGTAGTAAAATTACTAATGAAGATGATTATATGAGTGCCCTTAAATATTATTACGATATGATTATGGGACCATTTAAGCCCTATGTACTTCAAGCAGTAGCTAAAATTCAAGATCTAGATATTGACCTAATAGGACCAGGTCACGGACCTGTACTTGATGAAAATCCTAGAAAAATAGTGGATATATACAAGGAATGGTCTACAGAGTCAAACCCAAATACTAAAAAGACCGTAGTAATCCCCTATGTATCATCCTATGGATATACGGGAGAATTAGCCCATGAAATAGCTAAGGGAATTAAAAGTACAAGTGATATAGAAGTCAAATTATTTGACCTGGTAGAAGAAAAATCAACAAAGGTATTAAATGAAATCTATTGGGCAGATGGAGTATTATTTGGAACTCCTACCATAAATGGAGAGGCCTTAAAACCCATATGGGATTTAGTTACATCCATGTTCCCACCTACTCATAGTGGTAAAATAGCATCAGCCTTTGGGTCCTATGGATGGAGTGGAGAAGGTGTTCCCCATATTGTGGAAAGACTAAAACAACTTAGAATGAAAGTATATGGTAAAGGTCTTAAAGTAAGATTTAAGCCATCTGAAGATAATTTATCTGAAGCCTTTGAGTTTGGTGTAAACTTTGGTAACAGCGTCTTATCAGGAAAGGTTCCTACTACCTTTGAAGATAAAAAGCCCGTTACTATAAAAACTCAAAAGGGTGAAATAAAGGCTTGGAAGTGTGTAGTATGCGGAGAAATATTCGAAGGAGAAGAACCTCCTGAAATATGTCCAGCATGCGGTGTAGGTAGGGATCAATTCATAGAAGTTCCTCGTGAGAATGTAACTTATAAAAATGATACGGATGAAAATATAATAGTCATTGGTGGTTGTGCTGCTGGTGTAGCTGCTGCTGAGGCCATAAGAAAGAGAAATGAGAGTTGCTCTATTGAAATAATAAGTAAAGAAAAGGTTTCTGGGTACTATAGACCAAATTTATCTAAGAACCTTGTGGGCCATTTAGATGATGATTTTTATATGCATACTATGGATTGGTACACTGAAAATAATATTACTTTAACCTTAGGAAATGAAGTAACTAGTGTGGACCCTAAAAATAAAACTGTCACATTAAACAATTCTGTTACTAAGAGTTTTGATAAATTAATATTTGCAAATGGAAGTAGGTCCTTTGTTCCTCCAATTAATGGAGTAGAAAAGGAAGGCATATTCACTTTAAGAACTCTAGAAGATTCTGAGAATATTAAAAAAGCTGCTTCCCATTCTAAATCTGCCCTAGTGATAGGTGGAGGAGTATTAGGTCTTGAAACAGCTTGGGAATTACACAAATTAGGTCTAAAGGTAAGTGTAGTTGAAATGGCTCCTAGAATATTCCCTCGCCAATTAGATTTAGTTGGATCTAACATGTTAGAGGATAAGATAAAAGATTATATGGATATATTCAAAGGTGCATCCATTGACTCTATTGTGGGAGAAGATAAAGTTAGTGGAGTTAAATTAAAGGATGGCACATTAATAGAAAGTGATCTAGTTATAATATCAGCAGGTGTACGTGCTAATACGACATTAGCAAAGGATGCCAATATAGATATAAATCGTGGTATAGTTGTAAATGAATTTATGGAAACTAGCATTAAGGATATTTATGCTTGCGGTGATGTGGCTGAGTTTAATGGTATAAACTATTGCCTATGGGAAGAAGCCTTAGTACAAGGGAAGGTCGCCGGTGCAAATGCAGTTGGAGATACTAGTTCTTATGAAAATATAATACCTAGCGTAACATTTAATGGATTAAATACTAGCATATTCTCCATAGGAGATACGGGAAAAGATGAAAATACAGATTATCAAGTGGTAGAGATAAAGGATGATAAAAAAGGCATCTACAAAAAGATGTACTTTGTAAATAAATCCTTTGTAGGTGGCATATTAATAGGAGATACTTCTAAATCAGTAAATATGATTCAAGCTTACAAGGAAAAGACCCTTTTATCTGATATGATAAGTTTAATAAATCAATAAAAAACCGCCCTAAGTGGCGGTTTTTTCATATACTCGACATGATAACACTATACAATACTAGGTCCAAATGGCAACCCTAATAAATACCAAACCATAAACAATATAATGAGTCCAATGAGATAAGCTATAGAATAGGGCAAGGCTAAGGATACTACAGTACCTATACCAACTTTCACATGACCATCAGCCTTATATCCATCAAGAAGACTAATAATTATAGGTAAATAATAATCTACAGGAGATATGCAATTAGTAGCCGTATCACCTATTCTATAGGCCACTTGTACCACATTTGCTGAAATATTTAACTCTGAAAAAATAGGAATTGCAAAGGATGCAATAAATACCCATTTGACAGAATTACTCGTAATGAAGAGATTAAAAATACTTATGCCAAGTATGAATAATAGCAAAATCAACAAAGGTGGCATTTGGATACTCTCAAACAAAGCAGAAACCCAAGATACTAACCAGGATACTAAATTACTGTCATTGAGTACACGAATGAAAAGGGATGCTGAAAAGGCCGTTACAATGAACTCTTTAACTCCAGATATACCTATGGCAAATATCTTAGGAAGTTCTTCTAAACTTTTAATAGTCCCTGCTTTCAATCCAAAGGCAGTTCCTGTAACAGTAAAGTATATAAATATCCATCCTACCATATTGTCTGTAATCATTCGAGTGGCAGTAATATTCAAATCTGATTTTTTCATATAAATCCAAATAGTATATATTCCTAAAAAATATAAAATATTTGCATAAATAAAATATTTTAACCCAGCCCGTTCCCTCTTACTAAGTCTAAAAGAGCCCCTTTGTGACAACACTATATTGTCTTCATGACATCCTAGCACTCTCTTTGTTACGTTCTCCGCCACAAGGACAGTAATGATAATAAGAAAAATAGATCCTACAAACATAAAATAATAATTGCTCAGGGCATGAACATTCTCATTTAATCCCATGGTTTCAGTGACAGAACATGTGATCTCAGAAGTAATCATATCCGTTGCTGCAATTAACATATTTAAGGTAAATCCTCCGTTAACAGAAGCATATCCTACAATTATTCCAAGCCATGGATTCATATTTAGAGACTGAAATAGGCCAGCGCAGATTGTGGGAATAACAATAACAGAAACATCAGAAGCCAAGTTCCCATTAACTCCAATAAAGGCCACCACCCCTACGATATATTTTATGGGTGTTTTACCAAAAATGGATCGTATGATTGCGGATAAAGCTCCTGACTGTTGAAAAACACTAACACCCATCAATATTAATATGACAATTGCCAGGGGTTTAAACATGATAAAATTTTCATGCTGATTCCCAAAAATATTAACTAAATATGCCATATCTAAAAGATTATTCACTTGAATTAAATTAAAATTACCATTCTCAACTACATAGTTACTTGTACCTTGAAGAAAGAAAGAACCTGCAATTACAGCAATTGACAGGATATTAAAAATCCAAAAGGGATGGGGAAGTTTATTTCCTATAATTTCTATCCTTGTGATTACTTTTCTGAATTTAGCACTTAGTCCACTCATTTTTCCCTCCTTCTATACTTTCCCTATTAAATCTGATAAAATACAATATATATATTTTTTTATACATATTTCTACAATAAATAATAACTGATGTGAAGGTGATAGGCGTGAAAGATGGAAATCGAAAAAAAAGAATAGATGTGATGGGACAGTTCATTGATACTGCCTTTAGGATTGCACAAAAGGAATCTTTTACCAGTATCTCTGTGAGACGCCTTGCAAAAGACACTAACTACAATAGTTCTACCCTTTACTACTATTTTAAAAGCTTCGAAAACCTTATGGCCTATGTATCCCTCAAATATTTAGGTGGTTTTTATAAAGAACAATGGCTAATTGAGGAAACCTATATTAATAGCACAGACAGATACATTCGTACTTGGGAATTATTCATTAAATATGCAATCAAGTATCCCAATCAATTTAATATGCTAATATTTGGTAAATGTTCTAAGGATTTAGAAGAAATTTTTAAAACATATAGTGAAATCTATCCGAACGAACAGGTCCTAGATTACTCTTTGTTCCCCATTTTCCGCAATAGGGATAACCATTGTGAAATCCCTCTTCTAGATCAATGTATTGGCCATGGATATGTAAAATCCAAAAGCAAAACCAAGATCATTGAACTTATGGAAAGCATACTAAAAACATTAATCGAAAAAGCAATTGACACGGTTGATGAAACTACTTTAGAGGATCTTGCTAAACGTAACAATGAATATGTACGCATGTTTCTAAGTCACTACCAGACACCTATTGGTATTATCACCTTTCAGGAATATTAAATGAACACTTCTATATGATTATAACATAAAAAACATGGGCATTTGCCCATGTTTTTTCATATGTTTTATTACATAAACATTGGAACTCCAGGACCTAAAGGTAATTTGAAAGTGTACCAAATTAACAATAATCCTAAAAGACCAATCATATAAGCTATACTATATGGCAGGCAAAGTGAAATTACTGTACCAATACCTACTTTCCTATCCTCATCCACATTATAAGTTGCTAAAAGTCCCATAATTACTGGTACATAGTAGTCTATTGGTGAGATAATATTTGTGCATGTATCTGCTATACGATAAGTAGCCTGCGTTAGGGCTGGAGAAAATCCAAGCATATTAAATAGTGGTACAAATACAGGTGCAATAATAAGCCACTTTGCAGAACCACTAGTTATACATAAGTTCATTCCCGTACATATGAATACAAATGCTACTAAAAGTGGAAATCCTGTCATATCTAAGGTCTTTAACAATTCTCCTCCATATACTCCTATAACCGTAGAAATCTTACTAGCACTAAATAGATTAATAAATACAGAAGCTGGTAATGCTATAACCATAAATCCTAATGCGCCAGAAACTCCCTTTTGCATAAATTTAGGTACATCTTCCATATTTTTAATAGTGCCAGAACCTTTACCATAAGCCATGGCCAATGTAAAGAAGAAGAAAAATAGAATACTTACTATACTACTAAGTAGTGGAGATTTTGGTAATAAATTTCCCTGAGCATTTCTAAATATAGAATCCGCTGGAATTACAAGGATTAGCATAACCCCTATGAAGGCAACAGCAGCAACTGCAGAATAAAACAGTCCCTTTTTCTCATCTTCTGTCAACTGATGGTTTTTCAGTTCTGAATTATCAACAGATGTAGTACCTCCTCCTAAATGCTTTTCAGTAAAGAATTTAGTAACAAATACGGTAGATCCTACAACAACAAATGTTGAAGCAATCATAAAATACCAATTCATCAATGGATGAACAGGCGCATCTATACCTAGGCCCTGTGTTACTGACTCTGTAATACCAGCAAGCAAAGCATCCGTTCCCGCAATGAAAATATTTGCACTAAATCCCCCATTAGCAGCAACATAACCAGAGATAACACCAATCCATGGATTTATTCCTAATGATTTGAATACGGCTCCAGCAATGGCAGGAACAACTATGACCCCTGCATCTGATGCTAAATTAGCATTTACACCTACTAGGGCTATTATGAAGATTAGCATTGATAATGGAGCTGATAATATGGTTTTTCTAATAAGTGCAGATAACATACCCGTTTGCTCCAAAAGACCTACCCCTAGCATCATGATCATAACAAGACCTAAGGGTGCAAACCCTGAATAATTACTAGTAAAATTAGTGAAAAATGATTGTAAAGCTTCTTTACTAAGTAGATTCCTCACAGCTATTGTAACTTCCTCAGGAGCTTCTGTAGCCACCTTTGAAGCCTTAAGATAGGTTACTTCCACTCCCATCTGAGCCAATGCAAAGGAAAGTACCATTATAATAATAGATAAGGATACAAACAACCAAAAGGGATGAGGAAGTTTATTTCCTATATTTTCTACACCACTGATAAATTTTTCAAATTTAGATTTTTTCCCAGTTTCTCCTGGCTTTTTTGAATTAACTTTTGATTCCATAATTACCTCCCTGTTTTTATTTTTGAAGTTTTTCCACAAGCTTCACTAAAAGTTCCACTGATGGTAACATGACATTTTCATCAAAATCAAATGCACTATGATGAAATCCTGAAGCAAAGTCTGCTCCCAGTCCAATATAGGTCCCAATTCCACCATTTTTCTGAACTTGTCTAATCATATCAGAGGCATCATCACTACCTCCCACACTACCTATCCTATGGTACTCTTTAAACCAGTCAACATCCTGTGCTACTGAATATACCATTTCAATGGCTTTTTCATCACTTGTTGCAGAAGGAGTACAACCCACAATATCTATATGGCTTTCTACTTGATACATGGAGGCAGCCCCCTTTATAATTGCCATTACCTTATCCTCACCGTAATCTGCAACAATTTGGTTTTCTCCTCTACACTCTAATTGAAAGTTTGCAGTTGGTGCAATAGTATTTCTTGATACTCCCCCTTCTAACTTACCCACATTTATTCTCAACATACCTTCACTATGGGGTGCAATAGAATGAATATTTAGGGTTGCTGCACAAGCAGCTAGTAATGCATTTTTTCCCACATGAGGATCTCCACAAGGGTGAGCAGCCTTACCTATATAGGATACATCTATCCTACGATTGTCTAAAAAATCATTTACTCCACAGATAATTCCATGGGATTTTAGGGGCAATCCATCTAACTTTGTAAGACCCACGTGTATTGCGAAAAAGTACTCCACATCATCAAGGATTCCCTTTTTCACCATACCAATGGCACCACCGCCACCTTCTTCAGCAGGTTGAAAAATCAACTTGATTTTTCCTGTAAGTTTATCCTTCATCTTCATAAGAACCTGAGCAACTCCAAGACCTATGGATGTATGTCCATCATGGCCACAAGCATGACAAAATCCTTCATTAATAGATGCAAAACCTTCTTCATAAGGATAATGACCACTTTCCAATATTTCCTGGTTATTTAGGGCATCCATGTCAAATCTAAAGGCAGTCACAGGTCCCTTTTTTCCCGTATCCAATATTCCTACCACTCCTGGAAGACCTGCCATCTGTTTTACTAGTTCTGAATCTGCCCCCTGAGTAATAGCTCTTTCTTCTTGGAACTTCATATACTCTTCATCTGGATAACCAAATTGAACTCCCTTTACGCATATGTCAAGTCCAAGCTTAACATCATATCCTAAATCCATAAGCCTCTTTGCCACCACTGATGAAGTTCTAAACTCTGTCCATTTTACTTCAGCATATTTATGAAAATCTCTCCTATCATCAATTAGTTGTTTTTCCAACATATTGTCAAAATAACTTTCCATTCTCTCAAGTTCCTCCTTTCTAAATTTCCTCACCACATAGAACATGCAGTTCCTAATACAAATTTACATCAAATTTCAAACAATTTCTACATTTCTCATTTTCTTAACACGTTGAAATAAAAAATAGGCACCAAATGTTGATTTTTAAACATTTAGTGCCTATTTTTCATTTATTTCAAACACGTTCAAAAACGATTTCCTCCTATAAAAGACCTTATTTTTCATAATTTGACCATAAATATAATTCATATTTTTAATATAACCCCTTCAATTTTATGTACTTTCATTAAATTGTTATCTCAACTCTATTTGCATCTAAATCTAACACACAACTTTCATAATAACCATCACCAGTAGTTCGTGGTTCACTTACTATCTTGTATCCTTCTGATCTTAATCTTTCAGTTAATTCATCTACCTTTACTTTCGAACCAACTGAAAATGCAATATGAATTATGCCAATATATTGTTTTTCTATATCATTTTTATTTGAAGGTATTGAATACATTTCCATTAATTCAAGTCTAGGGCCATCTTGAAATTTTATGAAATAAGATTGAAATCCCTTTTTTGAATTTATGTATTTCTCTCCACAAGTTCCATTAAAAAATTCAACATAAAAATCTTTAAGCTTTTCCAAATTGTTCGTCCATATTGCAACATGTTCAATTCTCATAATCCAATCCCCCTATAATTATACACCCTACTATGACACCTGAAGGTTGCGCTAAAAGGACCTTCACGCCTATTTTATTTATTTCTAATATAATCATAAGTCGTTTTAAGTAGTTTTGCAAGTTATTAAGTAAAATCAAGTATTTGTATATTATAAAAAAAATAAGCCCTATATGGCTTATTCAAGTAATAACTCTATTTTCAATTTTAATTACAGATTTCTTCATTTATAATTTTTTTACTTTTTTCCTTTCCTTCATAAGAATTTATAATTAATCCTAGAAATAAAAGTAAAACACCGATCATAGAAATAAATGTCAGTTTTTCCTTAAATACCAACACTCCAAGGATAGCTGCTGTCAACGGTTCTGCTAAGGTCAGTGTAACGGCTTTAGGTGTTGAAATACTAACAAGTCCGTGTGCAAATAAGGTATAGGCTATAGCCGTCGTTATAATTCCTAGGTGTAGAGTTGTTATAATTCCACGTGTTGATATTACCCAGCTTAAGTCATTTATGAATAATATTGGTGATAGGATTATTGCACTTATGAAAAATACTAACCCATTGATCAATTCCCTTTGTGAATTCTGAAATAATTTTCGAGATACACTTGCATATACTGCATAGGATAAACCTGCTCCTAAGGATAAAATGGCACCAAGTATATTCATATCCATAGAGTCTTGTCCTCCAAAGAGTAATACGCATCCAACAATGGATAATGTTGTGGCTATAACCCATCTTCTACTAAGATTTTTTCCCATGAAATATTCAATACAACCTGAGAAAACTGGTGCACTTCCTAATGCTAAAACCGTACCCAATGCAACACCTGTCTTTGATACACCAGAAAAGAAAAGGGGTTGATAGAGGGCCATACATAGAGATGCTATTAATAGTAATTTCTTGTCTAATTTATCTTCACTTTTAAATGATCCTTTTATCCCTGCCATAAAAACCAAAACAGTTCCACCTATTGCCATACGTAACGCTCCTATTACCATTGGATTAGCGTTATTTGGTGCAAAGGCTTGTGCAGAACCTGTTGTTCCCCATAATACGGCTGCCATTAGTACAAGTAACTGTGCCCTTATATTTGATTCTTTCATAAACTTGACCTCCTAAAGTATTAACATATATTCAGAACTTAAAAATATAATTCCTTATAATCATAATACAATATATAGACACATGGCTCTTTACCTAAATCGGGAAGTTTTTGCCCATTTCTCGGTTTTTTTTACGATAAGCACTTGGTGATATGGATTCATGCTTTTTAAATAATCTTGTAAGGGATGATTGTTGTTCATAACCAACCATTTGTGAAACCACGAGTAGACTTAATTCTGTATCTATTAAATATTCCTTAGCTTTTTCTAGTCGTAGTTTTTGAATATATCCATTAGGTGTCATGCCAGTTTTTTTATTAAACCATTCTATATAGTAGGATACATTGAAATTCTCCATGGCTGCCAACATTTGAACTGATATGGCCTTTTCAAAGTTACTATGAATATACTCTATAGAAATTGGTCTTCTTTCCTCCATTAGAAAACCGCATGCATAGTTAACTAAATTACCTAATGCCCCTTCATTAGATCTTCTAGCTTCTTCTTGTAAAAGATATCTTATAGCTTTCCATCTATCATCAAGGACCTGATATGATTCCTGTTTAAATATATGTCCTGATAGAGGAATTTTAATTTTTTTTGGAATATCTATTACCAAAAATTTATTTATATTATTCGAATGAAATGAATGAGAACATTTAGGTGGGAGAAAAAATAAATGTTTTTCGTCTAAGTTCAGTTTATAATTATCTGTTTTTATAGATAAACTTCCCTGTAGGGGAAGTATTAACTGACTATAAGAATGATCATGGGTATGAGGTATTTCCGTATAAGTCCTAGTTTCACAGGCTAAAACATTTTGTGCCATAATTCCCCTCCTACTCTTTTATTTTCTCTCAAATTTATAATATTCCTATATTTACCTGTAATTTGCTTTTCTTCGTTTACTATATATTATAACACCAAATAACATTATAATTATGAAATAAATATCTGAAATATAATTGCTTAATAATCCGTACAAGGTGGAAATGATTCCTATAATCATATAATGTATTCCTTGGAATTTTATAAAATGCCCCTATCCTTAAGTAGCCTCAATCTATAGGCATTAATAGCCGTTTCTTCAAGTTTATCCATTAACTTATAATTAGCATAAGCTCCTACTATAGCTCCTATACCTGGTAATAACTGAAACATTTTGGCTAAATCCATGTAATCCCTATATTCTTGTTGGAAAGTTTTCCAATCAAATAATTCCATGCTTAGGGGAAGTTTCTTCACATAACTATCCCAATGAACCATCTGTTCATACACTTCAATACGCTTCTCATCACTTGAAAAAGCTAATTGAAATACATATAGAATATATAGTCTTTCTCTATAATCCCTTACATCAAATCCATATAAGGTAGCTGTATCAAAGAGAAACTTCATCTTTAGACTCAAGAGAATTGGAAAATCCGCCAAACCAATTAATATTCCACCTACCCCTGTGCCAGCACCACTAACTGTGGCAGCTTTTTTATAAAATTTTAATTTCTGTCTTACTAAATTTTCTGCCTCTTCTAATGACACCATGGTAAGTGGTTCTTTTGTAATAAATTTAGATCCAGCCAGTACAACCTTAACCATATTTTTAATTGCCCCTGTAATCACCCCATGTACCTTATCGGGAATAATATTATTTACTTTATTTTGCATACCCTTGGCTATACGACTTCTAATAGATGGTTTCTTACTCATCTTTCGTTGCCATATGCTAAGTTCACCTATGGCTTTTTCTTCATAATTAGTCATTTTTATTCCTCACAATATAATTTTTATCTAAAATCAATTTCAATACATGAAAAGTCAATTATTATTTTTAAATAATATATTTATACTATTTTTTAATTCACTCCCAAATTTCTCCATTTGCAATTTTCTTGCTTTTTTTCCTTACCTTCATAAGAATTTATAATTAATTCCCTTTGTCCATTGTGGAATAATTTTTTAGATGTACTTGCATATAGTGCATAGGATAAACCTACTCCTAAGGTTCTTTACTCAAATTGCTAAGTTCTGACCATTCTTAGGTCCTTTTTAAATTACTTTCTCTTAAATATTTATAATTCCCCTGTATTTACCTGTAATATACTTTTATTTATTCACCATCTATTATAACACCAAATAGGATTAGAAATATAAAATAAATTCTTCATAATTAATCATTTTAATTCCTTACAATAAAATCTTTAGACATATAATCTTTCTAATAAAATAAGGAGAGGTAGCTTTGTAGTTACCTCTCCTCAAATATGAAATTTTTTTTTACAAATGGGAATTTTTAATAAATTCACCTTCCCTATAACCATATATACAGCCCATAAATTTAATTTTTATATGGTCAGATAGGCCCTATGCTATTATATTAATTTCTCCACCTTTGTCTTTAGACTTATAATTATTATGATTTCCATATGCCTGTTCCTTTTTTACAATCATATTAATTGGCTTTCCTGACTTTTTCTTTTCATCATTTAAATCATTTCCTTGTCCATTTTTCTTAATCTCTTCATTTAATTCTTGTCCAAATTTCTCCGCAATATTTTTAATATTATCATCTAATTTTTCAAGTCTTTTCCTCTTATTAACTGGATTAATTCCCCTTCCCTCATCTATCTTTATTTCACTCTTTAAAACTCGCTTTTCCCCAACCATTTGTGTTCTATGGCGTGATAAATTCTCAATTTTTTTCATGTGGGAAGTGATAGATATTATACTGTCCATAGAAGATTTTTTTTCTTCATCCTTAATGGAATTTTCACTTTTTTTACTTTTTTTACTTTTATCTTCCTTGCCACTTGCCTTATGTTGTTCCTCTAATTGAATTTTATTTATCTCCTTATCAATTTTTTCAATTTGCTCATTCATACTTTTAACCTTTTCTTTAATAGTTCGTGGATCTTCACCCCTTTTCAAAGCTTTCTCCATAAATGTACTTTTATTATTTATTAAATTAGTTTTTTGTTCCATTAGTTTCTCTAATCTATTGTTCTTATTTTTCTTTCCACCTAAGGCCATTGCCTTTCCACTTATAACCATACTTTTTTTATTATGATTATTCACCTTATTATCATTTCTATTTTTTCCAACTTGTTTTTTAGATAAATTGGATTTATATAAATAATTAGAATTTACTGATCCAATTTGCCTTTGAGTTGAAATGCCTATACGCATATATATTCCTCCCCTTTTAACGTTTTTGTATTTATTTACCATTTATATATCGTCTTATATATGCTAAAACATTATAGATTTCTCAATCTTAAAATAAGGCATCTTTTAAAAATTTTCCTACTCCTTTATAGACCACATATCCTATTAATGTTCCCATAGTATTTAATATAATGTCATCCACATCAAAGGTCCCTAGCCTAGTGATAATTTGTAATACCTCTATAAATAAACTCATTAAAAATCCAATATATATAATATATTTTGATTTTTTAATCCTTCCATATACAATGGGTACAAAAAACCCTAGAGGCATGAAAGCCATCACATTTCCAAAGAGATTGAAGAACCAAACATCTAAGGGATATGCATTAAACCTGGCAAGGTAATTTATAATTGTTTTAAAGGGTATTATATTATAACTAATAATTTCACTTGATGATCTATAATAGGACCCATAGGCATAAAAAAATACTCTCCAAAATAAAAATAATATGTATCCGTAAAACATGATAGATGATATTAAATAAAAAATCTTATTTTCCCTTTTCCCTTTGTTTCTTAAATTCATTCTTCCATTCATAATTTATCTCCTAATCAATATTAGCAACATGAATAATTTTCATATGCTTTTAGATTTCGTAGCACTAAGTTTTCTTTATGCAGTAACTTGCCTACAATGGAAAATATATTGAAAATTTTTGGAATTGTGGAACGTCACAACATCCTATGCTGCTTCAACATGATTCATGAACCTATCTACGGAGATTCACACTTTTGATTGTGACAGGGACTTGGGTGGAAAAAATTTTCAATATATTTTCCTGAAGTAGGCTCACATAAAGTCAGTTTTTTATTACGAAATCTATTATATCCATAACTCTCTTTATTCTAGTTTTCCTATATCCTATATATTCAATCCAGTTTCTTCTATATGTTATTTCAAAATTCCAAAAAATCTGGGCATATATCTAAAATAATATGCCCAGATTTTTATTTTAAATAAAGAAGATGGTTCACCACTTCATGACCCATGTCCTTTACTTTACCACCTATTCTAATTAATTTCTTCTATGGCTTCTCTTACTCGATTCACATAAATATTTTGATAGTCAAGATTTTCTCCTAAGCCATGAAGATATATTTTTACAATAAACCCTTCCTTTTCTAATAAGGATTTCCATGAATCTTCTTCACTTGATGCCATATCGTTTATGGCATGATCTCCCGCCACTAACATATATGGCATTAAGGTAACCTCTTTAATATTTTTATCTTTCAACTTTGGTATTATATGATCTATCTCAGGATAACCTTCTACCGTTGCAACATAAACGTTTAATTTTTCGTCATTAAAGAAAGATTGCAAACAAGCATAACAAGCATTTGAAGGATGATATGTTCCATGTCCCATTAGTACAACGGCACTATCTTCTTTCATACTAGGAAGTTGTGATTTAAAGGCATCCACTGCTTCTTTATAGTCATTTACACTGTATAAAATTGGCCTTCCTAACACAATCCTCTTAAATTCTCCATTATATTCACTTAACACTGAAACTATCTTTTCATATTCTATGCCAGGTATAATGTGAAGAGGTTGGATAGTCACTTCTTCAAATCCATCTTTTTTCATCCTATTTAAAGCCTCATAAGGAGTATCTACAATTATATTGTCTCTTTCCCTTAATTTCTTTATAACTTTATTTGATGTAAAAGCTCTTCTAACTTCATAACCTTCAAATTCTTCTTTAATCCTATTTTCTACCGCTTCAATATTTGCCTTTCTAGTATGTTCATAACTGGTTCCAAAACTAACTACTAAAATGCCCTTTTTATATGTTTTTTCCATTTTCCCACCTCTAATCTATATTTATACAGGGTTATAAGAATCTGAATAGAATGATATTTGAATTTTATTTGTAAAAGGATTCTTAGAAATATGAGATTTAACTCCAAATACCTCTTGAAATATCTTTTTAGTTAATACCTTCTCTGGTATTCCAAAATACTTAATTTTCCCCTTTTCCATCACATATATATAATCACAATAATTAGATGCCATATTAAAATCGTGTATTGCAGCAAAAGTAGTTACTTTTAAGGATTTTATAACATCCATTATTTGAAGCTGATATTTAATGTCCAAATGATTGGTAGGCTCATCTAGTATTATGGTATTTGCATTTTGGGTCAATGCTCTAGCTATTAAAACCCTTTGCTTTTCTCCACCAGATAGACTAAGAAAACTTCTATCATAAAAATCTCTTAACCCCACTCTTTCTAAAGAATCCAAAACCATTTCTTCATCCTTTTGATTATTACTATCTAGGAGACCTTTATGTGCATATCTTCCCATTAATACTATTTCCTTCACAGTAAAATCAAATTGATGATTATTTTCTTGAGAAACAACTGACATATTTTGAGCTATTTCTTTATTTTTTATTTTTTCTATATTTATTCCATTTAGATATATGGTTCCTTTATGAGGTTTATATAACCTATATATATTTTTAAGTAATGTTGACTTACCACATCCATTTGGTCCAATAAGTCCAACAAATTTATTTTCTTTTACACATAAATTTATATTATCGATTATTTTTTTATCATCTATAGAAAATTCTAAATGGGAAACTTCTAATCTATCCATTTTTTCCTCCAAAAGAATAGGAGCTCTTCCTAATTAGCCATATAAAAAATGGTGCTCCTAAAAATGCAGTAATTACTCCAATAGGTATTTCTTCAGGTCTAGCTATGATCCTAGCCAAAATATCTGCCCAAAGAAGTAAAATAGGTCCTAATAAAATAGCTAGTGTAGATACCCTTTTATGATCTGATCCTACTAATGTTCTACATATATGTGGAACTATAAGCCCTACAAATCCTATGACCCCTGTTATTGATACCATAAATCCCGTTAGAATACTTCCTAAACAAAGAGTCATATTTTTCAAAAATTTTGTATCTACCCCTAAAGTAATTGCTACTCCATCTCCTAACAATAAACTATTTAAACCTCTTGAAAATATAATTACAAACACATAGGAAATTAGTAGGCAAGCCAAAGGAAGTAATAACTTGTCCCATTTAGCTCCTCCTAAACTTCCTGTCATCCAAAATAATGCTTCATGAACCTTTGAATGATCTTGTGCTGTAAATATTAAAAAATTCGTTATACTTGAAAAAAGAGCCGCTACTGATACACCTGTTAGTACTAGACGTGTTGATGAAAAAACACCATTTTGTCTAGATAATATAAAAACTAATACACTTGTAAGTAATGCCCCAATAAAAGCGCCTATGGAAACATTATTTATTCCAAATACGCTAAAACGTCCATATATTATTATGATTACGGCTCCCGTAGATGCACCTGATGATACACCTAAAATATATGGATCAGCTAGTGGATTTTTAGTTAAAGCTTGCATCATTATACCACAAAGGGAAAGACCTGCTCCAACAATTATGGCTAATAAGGTCCTAGGAAGCCTCAAATTCCAAACAATACTTTCTGTAGATTTTTTCCAGGTACATTCATAAATCTCTTTGAATAACAATTTATTAACTACAATTTCCCATACTTCTTTAAAATTTAGAGTAACAGGTCCTAAACTAATTGAAGCTATTATGGATAATATAAGGACCATACTTAAAGTTATACATAATATTGTAAAATATAGTTTCTTATTAAAAATCTTCATCTTACTCAAATTTTTCTGGATAGAATCCCTTTCCTAATTCTTCTATGGCCTTTGTATTTCTTATACCTGGTGACATATCTGCAAGACTTACTTTTACAAATCTCTCTTCTTTTATAGCTTTTATATGTTGTAGCGCTGGATGCTCTTTTAAGAAGTTTAATTTTGTATCATAATCCGTATCTCCATAATCAACTATTACAATCACTTCAGGATTTTTTTGCACTACTTCTTCCCAGGATACAGTTGCATAGCCCTTTTTAATGTGATCAAATATATTTTTCCCCTTTGATTGTCTTATAAGATCTCCACTAATTCCTCCACCAGCTACAACAAATGGTTCCTTTTCACCAGAGTCATAAACAAAAACCTTCACCATTTCCTCTTCAGAAATGTTACCTATTTTGTCTTGAACCCCTTTTATTTCTTCTTGCATTTTTCCTATTACTTCCTCAGCCTTTTCTTCTACTCCAAATATTTTTCCTAAATCTCTAAAATCCTTATAAACTCCTTCTAATGAACCACTTCCCCCTATGGATGTGGCTAAATATGGATTTATTCCATTATCCATCATTTCAGTAGCTGAAGCTACTCTCTTTTCATTAAAAGCTGATGTCCATCCAGATACAAAGTCTGGTTCTACAGAAAACAATACTTCTTTAGAAGGATATTTATCAGAAAGGACAGGTATACTTTCGTAAGCCTCCTTAAATTCTGGATAAATGTCATTATCCATAAAAGCTGTGCCTACCATTTTATCTTCAAGACCTAGAGCTAAAAGCATTTCTGTCATAAACTGAGATAATGTGACAGCCCTTTTTGGAGCTTTTTCAAATGTTACTTCATAATTTGCACCATAAATTTTATAGTTAAATGTTACAGGCTCATATTCAATTGTTTCCTTCGTCTCTTCAGTTTTCACATCTTCATTTACAACTTTTGTAGTTTCATCCTTTGTACACCAACTAAATGAAAGCATTAAAAGAAACACTAGAAGTAAAGATATTTTTTTCATTTACATTCTCCTTTTTTATCTTTGTATTTTTAATAACATAACTTTGTAGGACCATATTAAATCTTTTAAATTTAACAAAATTAATACGATTAAAATACTAGAGAAAAAATAATACCTCCGCAAAAACGGAGGCACAGTGTATCTCTATTAATTTAAAAACTTTACTAAAATAAAAGACCTTTTAATAGTTCTACCCTATGGTCTTACTTCCCTCCGAAGTTCCATATACAGCTTTAGGCAGGTCTCCTGGCTCACGGGTCATTCTCTACCATCCTTCCCAGATTCATCCAGTGGATTTGGCTTCGTCTCCGTATACAGTAGCGGGGGCTGCAGTGGATTTTCATCACTTTCCCTATTAAACCTTATATTGGTACCTAAAACAAAATATCTAATTGTCATAACCCAATCACTACAATTATAACAATTGCTTTTACAAATTTCAATATTTCATAACTTCATTATTTCCCCAAAAGTTCATCACTTGATCTAAATCTTCAATTTTCAAAGTCCTTAGTTCTAATCTCTCTGTTTTAATCTCCTCCATGATAATCCCTCCTAGAGCTCATTCAAAACCAAATTAATAATAAACATTTAATATCCTTATATAAACATTTTAACAAATTCTATAGGATGTTGAATAATTTGTGATGTTTGCTCTATGGAATAACCTTCATTAAGATAACGCTTTGCTATAACCCCCATAGATTCTCCTATCTCAATAATATGATAGTCTGGGTCATAAATACGAACAACACGTTGTTGCCACTCATATTTTTTTGGTTCATGAACATACTCAATATTCTTATAGCTCTCCAACTTTTGTATAAATGCATCAAAATCATCTACTTCAAAATATAATTCCATATTATTTGACTTTTCTACCACAGAGCTAACTGGTAAATCTGTGAGCCATGCAAAATCCTCTTGTATTGCAAATCCACCGCTAAACGTTACATTTCTTCCTAAATCAAGAACTACTTTCTGATTAAAAATTTCTTGATAGAATTGTTTAGAAACATTAACATTCTTAACAGCTAATAGTGCCAGTTTAAATTTCATATCCATACCTCCCAATTTTGTTAATCCCCATTTTACGCTTCTTGTTTGTTGTGAAAGAAAACCACATTGATTCTAAAGGGATTTTTTGATTTACAGGATGGTCTGCAAAAATTTTTTGTAGTCCTTACTGCATAAAAGAATTTACCATCGTTATCAATGTTGTTTTCAATAACAGCGTTCCATTTTTCTTCATCAGTCATATTAATCATTCCTTAATGTTTATCAATATAGTCTTGTAATTGTTCGTGCCACTGTATAGTATCATATATCTGTGGTTCAGTTGTTTCACCCATTAGAAGATCAATCATATGTCTAGGTTTTTTTCCTCCAATGTGCATTGCTTTTATACAGGAAATGCAATATACACAAACATCATCACAAGGCATAGAGTCTGCTCGTTCTTTCATTTTTTCGTGAACCTTTTCAATTGGTAACTTAGGATAAAAAGTATCTCCGCAACATACTGATCTCGTGCCAAAAAACTTTGTTTCAACAATATGAAAGTTCATCTTTTTAAGCAGATTTCGTATAGCCTTATGGACCTGTGGCTTTTCACGCACAGGACAGGCATCGTGTACCGACAAATTCAATCCTTTATAGTCAGGATATTGAAATGTATCCAATCCATCAAGTACTTCCCATAAAGAGATTGTTGATATTCCCTCGTATAAGGTTCTAAAACGTTTATCACATCCAGCACAGACATTGATAATCAACGAGCCTGCTTCAAGTTGTGGATCATGTTTACAGCATATTTTATGCAACGTAACCTTCCCATAGTTTTCATTCAAAAACTTTAAAATTTTATTTTCTATTTCAGGCTTATATATACTTAAAGCACAGCCTGGATTAAAATATGTTTTTATCATAATATATTATCCTCCTGCCTAAAATTGACTTTTATTAGTCCACCTCTTGCTTATTCTTTAATTTTAGCAGGAGATAAACAAAAAATTTTCTCGATTTTGTATTTCTCATTTTTATAGTTGGAATTTTCTGTGTTCTCTCGAAAAATACCAATATAATTTTTCAAAGGTTATATAAATACTCCCTATTACGCTTTATTCTACAGTTGCGTCATAATGTATCGAATCCTATTTTCTAAATTATAACTTAATACATCTTTTGTTTTTTAATTAAATAGTATTATTACAGCTTTATAAAAAAATTTCATCATCTTTTCTTCCTTCTACTATTTCTCCTAATTCTCTAAATTGGCCAAGCCAAAACATTAAAGCATTACTTCTACTATATTCTGAATCAACATGTACTTCTTCTATTTTTCCAATAAACCATGTATGACTACCACCATGTTCAATCTTATGTACGACCTTACACTCAAGATTAACTGTGCATTCTTCAATCAAAAAACTTTTTATCCTTTTCCCTCTTTGTCTAGTAAAACTTGTTTCTTTAAATTTTTCACTATCCTTACCTGTTAATTTCCCACAGATTTTTACCTTTTCTAGTTGATCTGTAGTTGGAATATTGATAATAAATTCCTTATGTAAATCAATTAATTCATGTGTATATTTTTCAGGTTTTATTCCTATCATAACTGAAGGTGGATTGAAGGAATAAAAATGAAATACACCAAACATAGCCAAAAAATAATTTCCTAATACTAATCCAATAACTCCTACAATATTACCTTTATACCAAATTCCAGCTTGAAACCCACCTTCTGGTGCAAATTGTTTTTTCTCATTTCAATAAACACTTTAGTGTCCTCAACACTCTTTGTGCCATATACCCAAGGACGCCACTCTCTGAGATATGAACGACAAAAATCTGTCAACCGAAATAGTTCATCCCTATCATCAGTATCTAACAACTTAAGTACTACTTCATCATCAATCTCTTTATCTTGATTTTTCATGTATCAACTTAATTATTTATGATAAACTATTATTATAAAATATTCTCCAAGGAGTGATTGTTATGAAGTGGAATGATGTGAGAGCCCTCTATCCAAATCAATGGGTAAAACTTCGCATTCTTAATTCTCATAAAGATAATGGATATTTATACATTGACGACATGGAAATTCTTAAAATAATCTCTGATGACAAAGAAGCCACATTAGAATTAACCCATAGCACAGGAAATAGTATTGTTTTTCATACCAGCCATGATGTTATAAAAACAAAATTAATTAAAAATCTAGGTTTATTTAGAAGAATTTCTAATTGAATCTCGAATATAAAAATAATCTATTATTTACTTCTATTAAATTAAGTTATCATGGCAAAATAATTGAAATAGATAATATTGTTGTTGATACAGGGGCATCTTTTTGTATTATTGAACCTTCTGCTTTAGAATCACTTGACTTTCATGTAACTATCGATGATGAAATAGAGACCTTTTACGGAGTTAATGGTATCTATAATTATATAAAACGGAAAGCTGATAGTATAATTCTTGATGATTTAACAATAAACAATTTAGATTTTTATATAGGTACTGTAGATGAAAATATTAATGGTCTACTAGGTCTTGATGTATTGATAAAATCCAATGCAATAATTAACTTAGATAATATGAATATAATTTATAAAAGATAATATTTTAATATATGTTGTAACCTTTCTATTAATTAATATAGGCTTCCTGTCTTCTCATATACTTCTTGTGATAACCGAAAGCCAATGTCAGCTTATTCTATACTCCTGTGGAACCAAACCTACTATACTTGTAAGAGAAATAGCCCTTTTATACTTGTTGCTTGGAGCCAACCAACTTTCATTATCAATTCCTGTAGTTCTTTTCCCCTTATTAGATGTTACCTTCTTTACTGCTAATAATTTTGCATAAAATGATTTTGTAAGTAATTATTTTAACTTCTTAACTAGATTTCATCTGTTCTCCGAAACTGATTTTGCAATCCTAGATTAAATGTTATTAACTTTTGCGTCTAACGTCCTTAGAATCTCCGTCGTCCTTCATTTTTTTAGTAGGATGATAGAAAATCTATGTTAGATGCCGTAGTCAATCAATTTTATAGTTATGCCTTAATAAATACAATTACGCTACTGATCAATAAATTGACATCTCAAAAGATACACATATTTATTTTTTAAAACCTGTCCCATATATTTTTTTTCATTTTGATTTAAATCTACTAGCAAAGGGACTTCACTTATATTCTCTATGCCATTTTCTATATAGCTTACTAAAGTTATTGGCTTTCTACTAATTATGTCTACTTCACTTACCCCTTGCCATTTATAGAAAGACATTTCTTCATTTGGTTTATTAATCATTTTAAATATTTTCTTATCTTCTTTTCCTCTTGTAAGGGATATGTTCCATAATTCTACTCTCTTTTCAACCGTATTGTATTTATTAATTGATAGCATTATCACATTAGGATTTTTTTTAAAGTTTTCCATAACTATCATGCCTATAGGTATTGTTTCTTTCTTCTTTCCATTTTCATAATAATCTACCCAAAACTTAACGCATCTGTTATCAACTTCCCTTTGATGTAGTTGAAATCCAAAATGCTTATCACATACAGAATTTAATAAGATTTCTTCTTCATCTGTAAATTTTTTCAATGTTATCTTTCCATAATTATTTACTTTTTTTATTTCTTGTTTTTTTTCACATCCTACTGTTATCATACTCAGTAAAATAGTAAGGATAATAATAAATATATTAATTAAGTTTCTTTTTTTTCGCATATCTTCCTCCCTCATATGCTTCATGGCATCCAACGGTCTGACAATTCAAGGTGTCCTACATGATCTGAGTAGGATAGCTTGAATTATATGTTATAGGAAGTGATGATGCTTTTCACCTATATAATCTTTCACATAATAAGAAAGTTGTGACATAAAATTTTTTAGAAGCCAAACACTAGAAACTAGGCTCTAGT
This sequence comes from Anaeromicrobium sp., assembly GCF_025210435.1. Lineage (GTDB taxonomy): Bacteria > Bacillota > Clostridia > Peptostreptococcales > Thermotaleaceae > Anaeromicrobium. The sequence goes on along the minus strand of NZ_JAOART010000091.1, from coordinate 1,077 downwards.
ATCTAAAAAACTACGTGGCAATTTTTTTATTTGGTGCAGATATGTTTTTTTAGCCACTTTCTGAAAAATTGCAGTTGTTCTTCGGTGTGAAAATAATGCTCTCCATTTTCCATTACTTGTAAAGCACAATCGAAGTGTTTCGCAAACGCAGATACTACATCAAACTCACATAAGTTATCTTCTGAACCATAGAGAATTGAAGTTAGATTGTTCCAGGTGACAATAGGATGTTCTTTCACATAGCAGTAGTAATCCCAATAGAGTGTTTGTCCAATAGGTGTAGGAATTTCTTTTTCTGTTTTTAGCCTATTCTCACTTATGCTAAACCATGTCATCATATTATTTATGATACGCTCCATATTTACCACAGGAGAGAGAAATAAACACTGTTTCAAAGGCTCATGGCTATATGTTAATAGGCTAAAATATGCTCCCATGCTACAAGCGAATACACTTATACTATTTGATAATGATTGTGCATATCGCATAATGGTATTAAGATCTTGAACACAATTTTGAACTTTGCAATCATAGGCTTCCTCCTTGCGGTCACCATGTTCAGGTAAATCGAAACTAAGCACTTGATAACCTATTGCAGTTGCTTCTTCTGCAAATACAACAATGGAGTCGTCTGTCTTATTTGACATATTACCATGCACCACTACGAATAACTTATCTGATTTGTCACCCCACAAAATTGCAGGGATATTTTCTATTTTAAAATTTTGTTTTATCATCTCAATTTTTCCTCCATAAAATATAAATATAATTTTGTCTTAACGGTGTTTGTCAATAGAGTTGTCGTATAAAATTTAATCTTTTTGTTATGGTCGATTTTTAAGAAATACACATCTTGAATATTTTACCATTTAATTTTTAAAAAAGACTCACTTATTAAAATATCTATTCTTTGAAAAATTATATTACATCATTTTCAAGCGAATCTTTAATTTCATCTGTTGGATTTAAAGCAACAGCTTTAGGAACGTCCCACTTTCTTATACCTTTATTAAATCTTTGAGGATTAAGCCTACGTGCTGATTCATACAGTTCCTTTCTTCTTCTCATGATTTCTTC
>NZ_JAOART010000090.1 GCF_025210435.1 Anaeromicrobium sp. | reverse complement strand
GTATAAACTTGCTTTATGTGGGCCTATAAGGGAAACCATTGAAAATCTTTTCCACCCAAGTCCTTGTCACAAGCGAAAGTGTGAATCTTCGTATATAGGTTCATGTGCATAGGATGTTGTGACGTTCCAGGGCTCCAAAGATTTTCAATATATTTTCCCTTATAGGCAAGTTACTGTATAAAACAAATTTAAAACCAATAAAGCTATATAAGTTTTGATGCCATAGTAATTCTCTTTTTGACTTTTGAGATCTTTGTAAATGATTTAACTTTTTAACTTGTTGAGGCTATTCCTCTCCCACTTATAAAAGAGGGGAGAGGAATAGCCTTTTGTTGTAAAACAAACCAATACAAAACAACATGAGCAATAACTACTAGATAAATGATTTTTAGCCCATCAAAACTTGTTCATCTTGTGGGCTGTTGAATTTGATAGTGAATGTCTATTAGAAAGGCAACGAGAAGGATTGGTACTACCCCTATTTCCAAGACATGATGAGTGAGCATATTAAACATATGTAATCCACTCCATAAGGAAGAAAATAATTGAAATGACTAATTTATTTTTTGAATATGCCTAAGTATGAGATAACATCTCTGCCGCATTATATGAACTCCTTACTAAAGGGTCTGAAGCTACAAATAAAAATCCCATATGAAGACCTTCCTCTTTATACTTTTTAAATATATGTGGATGAACATATTCTTCAACGGGATAATGTTCTTTACTGGGTGCTAAATATTGACCTATTGTTAGATAGTCACATCCTACATTCCTCAAATCCTTAAGCAAATCTAACACTTCATCTTTCCTTTCTCCTAATCCTAGCATAATTCCTGATTTTGTATATATGCTAGGATCCATCCTTTTCACATTTTCTAATACTTTTAGTGATCTTTCATATATGGCCTCTGGTCGTACCTTTTCATATAAACGAGAAATGGTCTCCATGTTGTGATTTATAACGTGGGGTTTTGCATCTACTATGGTCTTTAATGCCATATGATTTCCTTGTAAATCAGGTATTAATACTTCTATTATTATATTAGGGTCCTTTTCCCTTATCTTATTTATTACATTACTAAAATGTTTAGCTCCACCATCTGGCAGGTCATCTCTAGTTACAGAAGTTATAACTACATGCTTTAAACCCAATTCTACAGTGGCCTTTGCCACATTTTCTGGTTCATTGTCATCTACCTTTTCTAGTTCCCCATGGGATACATTACAAAACTTACATCCTCTAGAACATTGACTTCCTAGTATCATAAAAGTGGCTGTCTTTTTGCTAAAGCATTCCATCCTATTAGGACAATTGGCTTCTTGGCAAACTGTATTTAAGGAAAATTCTTTCAAAATATTATTTACATAATCTAAACTTCTTCCTGATTTCAGATTAATCCTAAGCCACTCAGGCTTTCTCTTCACAGTCATGGCCAATCCCCCTTCTTATAAAACATCTTTCATACTTTTGTTAAAAACTTCTTTAAAATGCTTTATCACTTTATCTTTTACTTCTTCCAGATTCTCTTCTTTTCCTATTATATTTTTTACAGATGTTACCCCTTTATCATGTATTCCACAGGGAACTATAAAATTAAAATGACTTAGCTCAGTATTTACATTAAAGGCGAAACCATGCATAGTTACTCCTCTTTTTACAGCCAATCCTACAGCAACTATCTTGTTGTTTCCAACCCACACTCCCGTATTTTTAAAATCCCTATTAGCATTAATATTATATTCATCCTTTAATAATTTAATAAAGGTATCTTCTATATTCCATACAAATTGTCTTATACTCATTTGATATCTTTTTAATTTAAATATGGCATATCCAACTATTTGACCAGGACCATGATAGGTTACATCACCACCACGATTACTTTCAAACACTCCAACTCCATTTTCCTCTAACACCGCCTTAGAACCTAATATATTTCCCTTCTCCGCCCGTCTCCCCATGGTTATGACAGAAGGGTGTTCCACCAAAATCAAGGTATCATTAATTTCATCTGCCTGCCTCTTTTTCAAAAGATCTAGCTGTATATTTAGAGCTTCCTCATATTCACATACACCTAAATCTAATATATCTATCATTTCATCAGCACCTTCTCCCCCATAATAGAACTATTAATTCTAAACTCATTATAGATTTATCAACACTAAGCTTTCTCTATACAGTAACTTGCCTACAAGGGAAAATATATTGAAAATTTTAGGAATTGTGGAACGTCACAACATTCTATTCTACCTAAACATGACACATGAACCTATCTACAAAGATTCACACTTTCGCTTGTGACAAGGACTTCAATGGAAAAAATTTTCAATATATTTTCCTGAAGTAGGCCCACATAAAGCCAGTTTATAAATGATAAATCTCTAATCCTTCTTTTCAATCCCCATAAACTTTACCTTAAATCTAATCCATCTATACTAATTCATATCTATAAATCAACATATACTTTCCTTTTCTCTCTTTTACTCCAGACTTTAATATATGAGCTACATTTCCAGAAGGAAGTTCTATTTTAGTTCCTTCTACTGAAGTCATATACTCACTAACAGCTTCTCCATGCTCTGGTTCTACTTCTTCCTTCACTCCCCACGGAAGTGCCATTACCTTAGCCTCGTCTCACGTATCACAAATGGCCGTTTTTCTCTCGCTAATAGAATTTAACAAACTATTTTCTAATGCCTCTTTTACTTTCCCATCATGTGCAAATAACATGTGAACACCTCCATATTTTAACCATAAATATACTCTTATTTTATATAAGGTGACTAGTTTATTTTTTTCATGTACCTTAAACCAATCACCTTATAATTAATAGTTTTTCTAGAATAATCCTATTATTTCTCCATTATCTAAAAGATCCATCTTATTAGCCGCTGGCACCTTTGGAAGACCTGGCATAGTCATCACATTACCTGTGAGAACTACTAAGAATCCAGCTCCCACAGAAGCCCTTATGGAACTTACTGTTATTCTAAATCCCTTTGGTCTACCTAATAACTTTGGATCATCAGATAAGGAGTACTGAGTCTTAGCCATACAAATAGGTAGTTTCTCTAATCCTATTCTTTCATATTTTTCTATTTCCTTAGAAGCTTTAGAAGTAAAGTCTACCCCATCTGCTCCATATATTTCTTTAGCTATAGTTTCTATTTTCTCTTTTATGGATAAATCTAAGCTATATAATGGTTTAAAATTAGCCTTTTCTTCTTCTACTAACTCAACTACTTTCTTAGCTAGGATAGTTCCACCATCTCCGCCCTTTGCCCATACTTGGGATAAGACTACATTTACGCCTAATTCCTTACATCTTCCTTCAACAAAGTCTAATTCTTCCTTAGTATCTGTTGGGAATTCATTTAAAGCTACCACTGCTGGAACTCCAAACTTCTTCACATTCTCTATTTGCTTTTCTAAGTTTTCAAATCCATGAGCTAAGGCCTTCATATTCACTTCTGAAAGTTTAGCTTTACCTACTCCACCATGATTCTTTAATGCCCTTACAGTTGCCACAATTACCACTGCACTTGGATTTAATCCTGCGTATCTACATTTAATATTAAAGAATTTTTCTGCTCCTAAATCAGCACCAAAACCAGCTTCTGTTACTACATAATCTGCTATCTTAAGACCCATCTTAGTAGCCATAACTGAGTTGCACCCATGGGCTATATTAGCAAAAGGTCCTCCATGGATTATGGCTGGAGTATTTTCTAAAGTTTGAACTAAATTAGGCTTTATAGCATCCCTAAGAAGTAATGTTAATGCTCCTGTGGACTCTAGTTGACCTGCTGTTACAGGTTCATTATCATAGGTATATCCTATAATCATCCTAGATAATCTCTCTTTTAAATCATTCATTCCATCAGCAAGGCATAGTATTGCCATTATTTCTGAGGCAACAGATATATCAAATCCATCTACCCTAGTAACTCCATTACCCTTTGGTCCAAGAGCTACTGTAATTTCTCTAAGGGCTCTATCATTCATATCCAAGGCCCTTCTCCAAGTGATTCTCTTAGGGTCAATATTTAACTTATTTCCTTGGTGTAGGTGATTATCTATAAGGGCTGCCATAAGGTTGTTAGCTGTAGTTATGGCATGTATATCTCCAGTAAAATGAAGGTTTATATCATCCATAGGAACTACTTGAGCATATCCTCCTCCTGCTGCTCCACCTTTAACACCAAAGCATGGTCCTAATGAAGGTTCCCTTAGGGTAGTTATGGTTTTTTTACCAATCTTATTCAGCCCCATACTAAGACCTACATTAGTGGTAGTTTTTCCTTCTCCTGCTGATGTGGGGTTTATAGCTGTGACTAATATAAGTTTTCCATCTTCTTTTCCTTTTAATTTATCATATAAATCTAAAGATAATTTTCCCTTATATTTACCGTATAATTCTAGGTCATCTTCATCTATTCCTAATTTCTTAGCAATTTCTAATATGGGTAGCATAGTTGCTTCTTGAGCTATTTGTACATCAGTTTTCATAAGTAGACCTCCCTTTATCCATTCCACTTTAATATAAGTTTTCTAGCTGCCCTTGCTTCGTCAATTCTTCTTACTGGTGTATTATATGGTGCACCCTTTAATAATTCAGGGTTTTCTTTAGCTTCATTTGCAATTTTTATCATTGTTTCAATAAATCCATCCATAGTCTCTAGACTTTCCGTTTCTGTTGGTTCTACCATGATAGCTTCATTAACTATGAGTGGGAAATATACAGTTGGTGGATGATATCCATAATCTAATAATCTCTTGGCTATATCAAGGGTTGATACTTGTAAATTATTTTCTAAACCACCTAATACAAATTCATGTTTACATACTTGGTCTATTGGTAAATAATAATGTTCTTTTAATTTATTCATCATATAATTTGCATTTAATACGGCTGTTTCACTGACTTCTTTTAGTCCTTCCTTACCCATGGCTAAAATATAAGTGTAAGCCCTTAGCATTATTCCATAGTGACCGTAAAATCCCTTAATCTTTCCTATAGACTCTAGTCTATCATAGTCTAGGATGTATTTATCATCATTCTTCTCTACTACAGGAACAGGTAAGAATTTAGCTAAATGCTCTTTAACTCCCACAGGACCACTTCCTGGACCTCCTCCACCATGAGGTGTTGAAAAAGTCTTGTGTAAATTGTAATGCATTACATCAAATCCCATATCTCCTGGTCTTGTAACTCCCATGATGGCATTCATATTAGCCCCATCATAGTACAGTTGACCTCCTGCTTCATGAACTAAATCTGCTATTTCCTTAATATTTCTTTCAAACAATCCTAATGTACTTGGGTTTGTTAACATTAACCCGGCTATTTCATCACTTAAGGCTTCCTTTAAGGATTCTATAGATACGGAACCATCTTCATTTGACTTAATTTCCACAACTTCATATCCAGCCACAGCTGCAGTGGCTGGATTAGTACCATGAGCAGAATCAGGAACTATTATTTTAGTTCTCTTAAAGTCATTTCTACTATCATGATATGCCTTTATTAGCATAAGGCCTAATAATTCTCCATGGGCACCAGCTGCCGGTTGTAATGTTACCTTATCCATTCCTGCTATTTCAGCCAACATTTCACCTAATTCATGGATAACTTCAAGGGCCCCTTGAACTGTACTTTCAGGTTGATATGGATGAATCATACTTAGTTTCTCCATACCTGCCACATCTTCATTTATCTTTGGATTATACTTCATAGTACAAGATCCTAATGGATAAAAACCCGTATCCACTCCATAGTTTTTGTTAGATAAATTAGTAAAATGTCTAATTACATCTAATTCACTTACCTCTGGTAACTTTAACTCTTCTTCCCTCAAAAATTCAGATGGAATTATACTTGATAAATCCTTTTGTGATACATGATTCTTAGGAAGTTTATAGGCTTGTCTACCAGGTTTAGATATTTCAAAGATTAACTTATCATAGTTTCTCATTACAACACCTCCAATACACTTGAAAGTTTATCTATTTCACTCTTAGTTCTCTTTTCTGTTACACAAAACATTAAACTATTTTTGTATTCTTCATAGTCCCTACCTAGTTCATATCCACCCAGAATACCTTCTTCTAATAATTTTTCATTTACCTTACCACTGTCTAATTGACTAGTAACTGCAAATTCTTTAAAGAAAGGTTTATTAAACAGAGGTTTAAACTTACCACCCTTAGTCAATTCCTCAAAGGTATAGTGAGCCTTTTGAGCCGATTGAGTAGCCACTTCCCTTAAGCCTTCCTTGCCTAAAGTAGTTAAATAAACAGTTGCCATTAACATATTTAAACCTTGATTTGAACATATATTAGATGTGGCTTTAAACCTTCTAATATGCTGTTCCCTAGCTTGAAGTGTTAAAACATAGGCTCTCTTTCCATCTGCATCTATAGATTCTCCTACTATTCTACCTGGCATTTTTCTAGCAAGTTTTGACTTAGTTGCCATAAATCCTAAATATGGTCCCCCAAAGTTTAATCCATTTCCAAAGGATTGGCCTTCACCAACTACAATATCTGCCCCCTGCTTTCCTGGACTCTTTAATATTCCCAAAGATATAGGGTCCACATAAGTTATTAATAATCCCTTATTTTGATGAATTATTTCACCTGCTTCAGTGTAATCTTCTATTATTCCAAAGAAATTAGGGCTTTGAATTATAACACCTGCCGTTTCCTTACTCACTAAGGATTTTAGATGCTCCATATCTGTAACTCCATCTGCCATATCCACTTCAATTACTTCTAAATTTCTATATTTCATATAAGTTTTTAATACTCTTCTAGTTTCAGGATTTACAGTTTTAGATACTAAAACTGATTTACGTCTAGTATTTGTACACGCCATTATGGCTCCTTCTGCACAAGCCGTTGGTCCATCATACATGGACGCATTAGACACATCCATTCCCGTTAAATCACTGATCATAGTTTGATATTCAAATATGACTTGTAATGTTCCTTGACTTATCTCCGGTTGATAGGGTGTATAAGCAGTGAAAAACTCAGACCTTAAAGCCATGTGTTTTATAATAGCAGGAATATAGTGATCATATGCGCCTGCTCCTAGAAAGCATGTTAAATCATTTACACTCTTATTTTTTTTTGCCATTTCATTCATATGTTTAAAAATTTCCATTTCTGACATTCCTTCTCTCAAGTTAAGATCTCTGCCTAACTTAAGTTCTTCTGGAATATCACTAAATAAATCATCTATGGATGCTGCATTTATTTCATTTAGCATATATTTTCTATCCGCTTCCGTGTTGGCAATATATCTATGCATAAGCTACCTCCTTCATAGTTTTATGTAAACTAATTTTTAGTGGCTTTCACTTTCACAAAAGGCCTTATAATCTTCTGGACTCATTAATCCCTCTAATTCTGATGAATCAGCGATTTTAACCTTTAATATCCAACTTTCAAAGGGACTTTCATTTAAAAGTTCTGGTGAATCTTCTAATTCTTCATTTATTTCTGTAACTGTTCCTGATAGGGGTATGTAAGAATCAGATGCAGCCTTAACAGATTCAATAACACCAAACACATCCCCAGCATTTAGTTCATCATCAATCTCAGGCATTTCCACATAAACGATTTCCCCCAGGGCATGTTGAGCATAATCCGTAATTCCTATAGAAGCTGCATCTCCCTCGACTTTAACCCACTCATGATCCTTTGAATAATAAACTCCTTCTACTATTTTCATAATAAAATTCCTCCCTTAATGACTTTTTTAATATATTTTCCTGAAATAGGCACACATAAAGCTGGTTTATAAATACGAAATCTATATTCTATTTCTTATAATTCTTAGTATAAAATCTCTTGCTTACCACTTGAGCCTTTGCCAATCGCTTTCTAACTTTTATCTCAATCTGGGTCCCTAGTTTTGAATACTCTATAGGAACCATGGCAAATCCTATATTTTTCTTCACTGTAGGAGCAGCATATCCAGTAGTAACAAATCCTATTTCTTTTCCATCTGCCCATACTTCATAACCATGCCTAGGAATTCCCTTATCTATCATTTCAAAACCTACTATCTTTCTCTTTAATCCTTCTGCCTTTTGCTTAACTAAAGCTTCCTTTCCTATAAAATCATCCCCATCTAATTTTACGAAAAATCCAAGACCTGCCTCTAGTGGAGTTATGTCCTTAGTTAATTCATTTCCATAAAGGGGTAATGTGGCTTCAAATCTTAAAGTATCCCTAGCCCCTAAACCTACTGGTCTTAATCCTAGATCTTTTCCTTCTTCCATAAGTCTGTCCCAAACCGTCTCTGCCTTATGATGATCTAAATAAATTTCAAAACCATCTTCTCCCGTATATCCAGTTCGAGAAACTAGACAATTGGCTCCAGCCACATTAACATTTCTATTACAGTAGAAGAATTTTATTTGGCTCAAATCTGTATCCGTTAACTTTTGTAGTATCTCTTGAGCATGGGGTCCCTGTATGGCCAATTGAGATATGTTATCTGATATATTCTCAACATCTATATCATATCTAGCTGAATTCTTTTCCATCCAGTGAAAATCCTTATCCACATTACTAGCATTTATTACAAGGAAGAAATGTTCTTCATTGAACCTATATACTAATAAATCATCAACTACTCCACCATGTTCATAGCACATGAATGTATATAGGACCTGATTATCCTCAAGGGCAGATACATCATTAGTTACTAAATTTTGCACAAACTTAAAGGCTTCCTTACCTTTAACTTCCACTTCTCCCATATGAGATACGTCAAATAAGCCAGCCTTATTTCTAGTACCTTCATGCTCTTGAGTTATGCCCTCATATTGAACTGGAAGTTCCCACCCTGAGAAGTCTATTATCTTTCCCCCATGTTTTTTATGGGCATTAAAAAGAGCCGTCCTTTTAAGATCTGACATTTCATTTCCCCTCCTTAAATAATTCTTTTATCTACTCTAAATATGGTTCTCATTTCTTATGAAAAACATGTATAGATTGGTCAATTGAAATCTTTCATCATATATGGATTTATGTACACTAAGCTTTCTTTATACAGTAACTTGCCTATGAATGTAAGGATTTATACCTCATATAAAAGAGGGATATAAAGGCATGACAATTTCTCAATGCCTTCATATCCCTCTGTCCTTTTTTACCTGAGAGCTTCTACACCTTACAGTGTATTTCCCCTTCGGCGTGGAAAATATCCAACTTTCCAGAGACCCATCAGATAACGATACTTTTGCCTGTAAGTTTCTGAGAAAATTTGGCTTTTCTCCCATTGCCTCTTCGGCTATCTTTAAAGATATCTCACGCTATCCTCATTTGGATAATCATATTTTCATATTTGTATTTATATTACAGCACTTTTCTGAATATTTCAATAATAGATATTAACTTAACACATTTGAAACTTATATATATTTTTCCAACCAATTAATGTATTTCTATTGATCCATTGTAACAACTGGCCTTTATTCCTTTAGTATCATATGGTATTCATATTTTTTTAATGCTATATGATGGATTTTTTCTTGTTTTATAGACATATTTTTCATTTTTTCTTCATTATTAGTAGTTTTTTTCACATTTTCTATTTCTTACTTCCCCTTTGTAAATATATATATATGGATCTATATATGATAAAATATAAACATTAAAAATATAAAAGGATGGTTTAACATGAACGTTTTATCTGTAGAAAATATTACAAAAACTTATGGAGAAAAAATACTATTTAAGGATATTTCTTTTAACATATCAGATGCTGAGAAAATAGGCATAATCGGAACCAATGGTACAGGGAAGTCATCCCTATTAAAAATATTAGGGGGCATAGACTCACCTGATTCTGGAACTATAAAAATCCCAAATGGAATAAGAATAGAATATCTTCCTCAAAATCCTGAATTTGATCCGGATGCCACTATTTTAAAACAAATATTTAGGGGAGAATCTCCCATTCTCAAATTAATAAGGGAATATGAAAGTACACTAGAAGAAGTTTCTGAAAATCCAAATAACCCTAGCCTTCAAGATAAGCTGTTAAAACTTACAGACCAAATGAATGGACAAGACGCTTGGGAACTAGAAAGTCAAGTTAAAACAGTTCTTACAAAACTAGGTATAACCAGTTTTAATAAAAAAATGAAAGAATTATCTGGAGGGCAAAAGAAAAGGGTAGCACTAGCTAGTGCTCTAATAAGCCCTTGTGATTTATTAATATTAGATGAGCCTACAAACCATATGGATAATATGACTATTGATTGGTTAGAAAAATATTTAGCCACTAGAAAAGGGGCCCTTTTAATGATTACCCACGATAGATATTTCTTAGATAGGGTAGTTAATAAAACTTTAGAACTAGATAAGGGTAAAATGTATACTTACATGGGTAATTACTCTTATTTTACAGAAAAGAAATTAGAGAGAAAAGACTTAGAGTCTTCCATGGAGAAAAAGCGTCAATCCCTTTATAAAAAGGAGCTTGAATGGATTCGAACTGGTGCTAAAGCAAGAACCACTAAACAAAAGGCAAGAATTCAAAGATTTGAAGATTTAAAAGAAAAGAAAATAAATATAGAAGAAGAAAATTTAGAAATATCTGTAGGACACTCTAGGCTTGGTAAAAAAATCATAGAAATAAATAATATATCAAAATCATTCCCTGGAAATGACCTTATAAAAAACTTTAATTATACCTTTGTAAAGGAAGATAAGATAGGTATTATAGGTCCTAATGGAATGGGTAAATCCACTTTACTTAATCTAATAACAGGAAAACTACCTTTAGATGGGGGATCTATAGATATAGGCCCCACTGTTAAAATTGGATACTTTTCACAAGAGTCCCAAGATATGAACCCAAATCTAAGGGCCATAGAATATATTAAGGAAGTTGCCGAATTTGTAACTACTGCTGATGGTACTAAAATCAGTGCTTCTCAAATGATGGAAAGATTCTTATTTACAAGTCATATGCAATGGACTTATATATACAAGCTATCTGGTGGAGAAAGAAGAAGGCTATACCTTTTAAGTGTGTTAATGATGGCTCCTAACCTATTAATACTAGATGAGCCTACTAACGATTTAGACATTGATACATTAAAGGTTCTTGAAAGTTATATAGACGAGTTTATGGGTCCTGTTATTACAGTATCCCATGATAGATATTTCCTAGATAGAATATGTAATAAAATTTTGTCCTTTGAGGGCCAGGGGCAAATAGTTGAAAATGTAGGTAATTATTCTGATTATATGGCCAAGCAGGAAGAATTAACTAAACACATAGGAAGTTCTTCTGAAAATATCAAGAAGACACCAAAGGAAAAAAGGGTTAGACAGCAAAAGCTAAAATTTTCATATAAAGAAGAAAAGGAATATGAGACTATAGAAGAAGATATAGAAAAACTAGAGGATAAAATAAATAATATAGATAAAAAAATGGAAACTTGCACTACTGATTTTACTAAACTACAAGAACTCACAGAAGAAAAGGAAAAATTGGAAGAAGAATTGTTATACAAACTTGAAAGACAGGAATATTTAGATGACTTAGCCAAAAAAATTAAGAATCAATAAAAAAATTAGGGAGACCTTAGAAATGATTTTTTAAGGCATATGAAAGAAATAAACTAGTCAGTTCTCTGAGGGATTTGGATTATTTTCAAGGCATGGTGAGCCAGCATATTAAACATATGTAAGCGATTCCATAACGAAGAAAATATTTCAAATAACCAGTGAAATGACTAATTTATTTTTTGAATATGCCTAAGTCTCCCTTAATTTTATTATTCAGCTAATTCTAAAGCAATTTTCATCATATTTGTAAATGAGTTTTGTCTTTCTTCAGATGTAGTTAATTCATGAGTTACTAAATTATCTGAAACAGTTAATAGACAAGCTGCATTTTTTCCTAATACATTTGCATTATGGAATAGTGCAAATGCTTCCATTTCCACTGCAACGCATCCGTGATTTTTATGAATGTCCTTGTATTCCTCAAAATTTTCACGATAAAATACGTCAGATGAGTGAATTCTTTCCTTATGTATTTCCATTCCCAAGTCTCCTGCGATTTTTTCTAACTTGCTATTTAACTGGGCAGATGCCTCAATTACATCCTTGTCATATCCATTTTGAACCTTAGCAAATGTAGATTCACTCCAAACGTCCTTAGATAATATTACATCATATAAATTTAAGTCAGCAGTGTAAGCTCCACAAGAACCTATACGTACAATATTTTCTACTTCATAAAACTTAAATAATTCATAGGAATAAATTCCAATACTAGGCATTCCCATACCACTAGCCATTACAGAAATTCTACGTCCTTTATATGTTCCTGTATATCCAAACACATTACGTACCCTATTAAATTCTTGAACATCTTCTAAAAATGTATCTGCAATAAATTTTGCACGTAATGGATCTCCTGGCATTAATACTGTTTTTGCAATAATTCCTTGTTCTTTTACTTCAATATGTGGTGTTGGTATCATATTGAAACCTCCTTATAGTTGTATTTGTATTGTAAATATAAATTAAATTCATATTTATAATAATTCATCTAATTTATCTAGTAACATCTTATACTGGTTCATGTCCACCTGAATTTTACCCGTATTAATCGTAACTAGCCCTGTATCTTTTAGTTTTCTAATATTCCTTTGTACTGTCCTTAGACTAATACCCAATTGATCAGCTATTTCTTGACGTTTTTTATGGATAAGGGCTACTTTTCCTTCTTCCATACTATCTCGTACGGCTTCAATAATAAATGATACTAAAGTATACATGGTTGAATTTAATAATAATCTTCCATTTGAATAGGCCGTATCATAAAAATCATTTGAAATCTTTTTTGCTATCATAAGTGCTAAATAATGATCCTTTTCTATCCACTCTAAAAAATCCTCTTTTGAAATCCTTAAGGCAATACATTCAGTAACCGTTTCAACTGAGGCTGCGATTTTATCCTTTGAGGATAAAACTTCTATTATGCCCACAAAGTTCATATCCTTTAACTTTGCAGTTTCAAGTATCTTTCCATTTTTAAATTCATTAAAAATTTTTAAAGTTCCTAAATAGATTATATAAATAAATGTAGGCTTCTGATCTTTTTTTACCAAAAGAGTTTTAGGTTGAAATTTTTGTACTACACACCTTTTTCTTATTTGATCAGGCATTCCCCTTAATAAATGGGACAGATTAGTTTTATTATTAATAAAGTCCTCAATGAACATACAAATTCCTCATTTGTAGAAAAATTTAAGATACAATTACCATATAAATAATTATGCTAATATTATCTTACCCAAAATTATAACAAAAATACAATTTAAAAAAAATGCCAATTGGCATTTTTTTGTTCTTTTTTCATTTATTTTTATACAGCCCTAGAAATTTTTAAATAGTCGTTTCATTTCTTCTTTTAATTTTTTTCATATGCCTAATTTTCTTTCAAAAAACGACTAATTATTTGATTATTAACAGGGAAAAGTATAATATATTAAGTAGAAAAGTATTTTATCCTATATATGGATAATTAAATTGAAAATTTATGCTATAATATATGGACTTGGTACCAAATTTCAAGGTTTATAAATAATATTTGGTTCAATCTTTATTTTCAAAACTATAGTAGGAGGGCATACCAATGAGATTTGTACCAACCCTTTGTTTAAGAGAAGGTATGATAGTAGGTAAAAAGCTATATGGAAACAATGAACAAGTATTAATTGCTGAAAAAACAGAACTAAAGCAAACTTATATAGATAAAATTAAACTTTTAGGATTTAGTGGCGTTTATGTGGAAGACAATATTTCAAAGGATATCCACATTGAAACTATGATCAATGAGGATTTAAGAATAAAAGCAGTTAAGGGTATTAAAGAATTGTTTGTAGCATCAGAAAAAGGTAGTAAATTTTCCACCCCTAAAATTGACAAGGCTAAATTAATGGTTGAAAGTATAATAAGAAATATACTGGAAAATAAAAATTTAATGGTTAACATGATTGATTTAAAGACCTTTGATGATTATACCTTTTATCATTCTGTAAACGTGGCCGTATTATCAATCGTAATTGGAGTTGCATTAGATTTAAACAAAAACGAACTATACAAACTTGGTTTAGGAGCCCTAATGCATGATATAGGTAAAGTCTTCATAGAAAAAGAAATTTTAAATAAAAAGGGTAAATTAACAGATAATGAATATGTACAAGTAAAAGGACATTCGGAACTGGGATATAGGTATTTGAAAGAAAATTTTGATATTCCCATTACATCTTACGTGAGTGCTTTGCAACATCACGAAAGATTTGATGGTAATGGCTATCCTGATGGAAAAAGTGGAAAAAACATTTCCCTATTTGGAAGAATAATAAGTATTACAGACGTATATGATGCATTAACTTCCGACAGACCCTATAGAAAAGCCTTACTTCCATCTGATGCAATAGAATATATTATGGCTAATAGTGGCTCCATGTTTGATCCAGATTTAGTAAAAATATTTGTAAGGAAAATTGCACCATATCCTATTGGAACATGTGTAAGACTTAGTAATAATATCAGGGCTATTGTTGTAGATAATTATGAGTATTTTGTTATGAGACCAAAACTAAAAATACTAACGGATGAAAACAAAAACCCTGTAGAACCCTATTATATTGATTTGAAAAATGATAAAAACAGTATGAATATTACAATCGTTGATATTGTAGATATGTAATCCCTAAAGGATCTTATAGATCCTTTAGGGATTTATTATTTATATACCTATACAACTCATACTTTCTTCATTACACATATATTAAATAAATGGTTAGTTATGGTATACTTATATGATGAAAACTGTTTAATAAGCCTATTATTAGACTTTCTTATAGGCTAAAGGAGATCTTTTATGACTTTAAAAAATAGAACTTTACAACAAATTATAGATATTTTAAATTCAGATACCTATATACCCTATAGTTTTTTCACAACAAAATACAATATAAGCGAAAGATCTTTAAGAAATGATTTAACCCTAATAGATAAATGGCTTTCTTCAAAGAAATTACCTATTCTTAAAAGAAATAAATTTGAGGGTATATTTTTAGATGTTACTCCACTTATTAAAAATAGAATTATTGGTAAATTTAAAGACCTTTCCCTTAAATTGTATGTAAAGAATAGCTATGAACGAAGTATTTTCATATTAATAGAACTGTTTTTTAAAGATTCTATGACCTTATATCAATTAAGTGATTCATTAAATGTGAGTAGAAATTCCATACTAAAAGATTTAAAATGGATAGAATCCTATGTGAAAAACTTTAATTGTAAATTAGAAAAGAAAAAAAGAGTAGGCCTATATATAGAGGGTAGTGAATATAACATTCGTAATATGTACATAAATCTCTTAATAGACCATTGTCAACTGGACCGTTGGGATATATTTTCTAATGAGATAATAGATGAAAACTACGATTTCTTTTACAGAAAATTAATAAATCGAATATTTGAATGCCTAGATAAAACTTTTTTAATAAATACTATGGAAGCTCTAGAAGAACACCTATCATTAAAGTATACGGATAGGTCTAAATATATGACCATGGCAGCCATGGCCGTTACCAAATGTAGAGTATTAAATGGAAAATATATAAGCTTTAACAAAATATTATTTTATGAAACTTTAAAAATATCTAAAGAATATAGAGTTCTAAAGGACCTACTTGAAAGTTCCTTTAACTCTTTTAAATCCTGGAATAAGGAAATCGCTTATATATCCATATATTTACTTACTAAAAGGGTTTTAGATGGTAGTATTGAAGAAAATAGTTTTGATAATTTAAAGGAAATCGTTCATAATATGATAAAAATAATGGAGGATTACTCTAATACTAAGATTAAAAATAGAGAAAAACTATTAAAGGGTCTGGTCCTTCATTTAGAACCAGCCATATATAGGATGAAATATGGTATCCATATAGAAAACTCATCTATAGATCATATTAAAACTAAATATACCTCTGCATATAATGCTTCAAAAATGGCTTGTAGCTTCTTAGGAGAACAACTAAAACTAACTATTCCAGAGGAAGAAATATGTTATGTTGCCATTCATTTTGGAAGTGCCATAGAAACTCAAAATAAAATAATTCAGACAAATGTAGTTCTCGTATGTAATGCAGGTATAAGTACAGTAAAAGTGTTAGAAAAATCTCTAGAAGAAAATTTCAGTAACTTTAAAATTATCAATATACTTAGTTATTTTGAATATATGAGAAAAAAGGATTTAATCTCTGATTTAATAATTTCTACCATTCCCTTAAAGGAGAAGGACCATAGATTCATACAAGTAAATCCATTTTTAACTAAAGAAGATATAGATAAATTATCCGGTTATCTCGTGAAGAAAAAAGAAATTGAACAAGAATCAAAATCTTTAGATCTAAAGGATATAATTGGAGTAGTGAAAAAATATTGTAACATATATGATGAAAAAAAATTGACAGAGGAATTAGATTTCCTTTTAAAGGGAATGAAACAGCCTTCCCTATTAGATCTAATAAGTAAAGATAGGTTCCACATGATAGATAGTATTAATACCTGGGAAAATAGTATAGACTTAGCCAGTAGTCCCCTTTTAGCTGATGGCATAATAACAGAAAACTATATTAACGTTATGAAAAATAATATAAACAGACTTCGTGCATATGTGGTTATTAAAAAGGGTGTGGCCATCCCCCATGCTAAACCTAATGACGGTGCATTAAAACTGGGATTTAGCCTTTTATTAATTAAAAAGGGAGTAAATTTTAATCACAAAAAAAACGATCCTGTTAATGTGGTTTTAGTAACATCTTCCCTGGATAGAATAAGCCATCTAAAGGCCTTAAACGAGTTTTTAGATATTGTAAAAAAAGATACAAATATGAAAAAATTAATGAAAGTTAATAATTATAGTGAATTCAAAGAACTTATAGAAATCCTACTAAAAAAAGACAATAGAAGGAGAATGTAGACTATGCTAAATATAATTGTTGTATGTGGTATGGGATTAGGAAGTAGCCACTATATTTCTATGAACGTAATAGATATTATAAAGTCTCATGAAATTCATGCTACAGTAGAAAACTGTGATCTTCTAAGTGCTTTTTCAAAGGAAGGCCATATATTCATAGGTGCAGATTATTTTATGGAACAATTAGAGGAAAAACCTTTCAAAGTATGTCTTCATGATTTATTTGACAAAATAGAACTAGAAAAAAAATTCTTAGAGGCGGTGGACTCATTCTATGGATCTAATTAAAGCCTTAGGAGTAAATATATTTAAAAATACATACCTTATAATTGCCTTTTACATGTTTTTAGGGTCCTTCTTTGACAAAAAAAGCATAACGAAGACCTTCAGCTCTCTTTTTAAAACTCTAATGGGCCTATTTATTATGGAAATTGGATTAGAAGTAATAATTAGTAGTGTAAGTAATTTAAACTATATGATTCCAAGGGCCTTTAAGTTCATCAGTATAATTCCACAAAACGAAGGAGCTGCCGCCCTTGGAGAGTTTAGATATGGTGATGTAATTAATAGCATCATGTTTATAGGTATGATAGTAAATCTTTTAATGGCTAAATTTACCCGGTTTAAATATATCTTTTTAACAGGACAACAAATCATATACATGAGTAGTTTATTGGCCATAATATTTATACCTCTAGGAGTAGATAGTCACAAAGCATCCTTAGTGGGAGGAATTCTCCTTGGCATATTAATGAGTGTTCTTCCAAGCTTAATTCACCCCTATACTATGAAAATAACTAAAAATAAAAATATAACGGTAGGTCATTTTAGTACTATAGGTTTTTATCTTAGCTGTAAAATAGGTGAAATAGTAGGGTCTACTTCACGAAGGATAAACCTTAGTAGGAATCTATTTACTCCTATAAAAAATAAAAACATGAGTCTCAAAAAATTAAATATAATGTTTTTAGACTCTACCTTAATAACAGCCATTTTTATGGTTATAATATTTCTCTTAAGTGCCCTGTTATCTGGAAAAGAATACGTGGAGGACAT
Source organism: Anaeromicrobium sp. (assembly GCF_025210435.1). GTDB lineage: Bacteria > Bacillota > Clostridia > Peptostreptococcales > Thermotaleaceae > Anaeromicrobium. The sequence continues at coordinate 9,055 of NZ_JAOART010000090.1, read as the reverse complement.
AAGTGGCGGTAGTAGTTTTATAATATTTTCATTTAAGCAAGCCCTAATTTTTGCCTGTGGCGTATATATAATTTTAACGGGAGTTAGAATGCTAATCCAAGAAATAATCCCGGCATTTAGGTCTGTAGCTAAAAAGATTGTACCAGAAGCAATAGTTGCCCTTGATGTATCCATACTATTTCCCTATAAGGAAAATATCATGTTATTAGGATTCATATTTAGTTTTTTAGGTGGTTTATTGGCAACTTTCATAACTTCTATCAATAGTGTTTTAGTAGTTCTTCCATCCATATTAATACACTTCTTCACAGGTGGTGGTTGTGGAATATACGCATATACTACCGGTGGAAAAAAGGGATGCGTCCTAGGATCATTTATAATGGGATTTGTCATAAGTCTAACGCCATTTTTATTAATTGACCACTATAAAAGTATTGGTTTTAGTAGAATAGTTTTTGGTGAGATAGATCTTTCTTTAGTAGGATTTGTGTTAAAGAAAATAATAGAATTATAAAAGGGATGGTTAAATAACCATCCCTTTTCCCATAATTGAGGATATTATAGGAATACTAATTCTGCACATAGGGGACAAGGGCTGGAGTTCCCTTTTCAAATGTCCCTAGGGCAATCTGTCTTTCATATATAATATAAGGCATATTCAAAAAATAAATTAGTCATTTCACTGGTTATTTGAATTATTTTCTTCGTTATGGAATCGCTTATATATGTTCAATATGCTCCCTCACCATGCCTTGAAAATAATCCAAATCCCTCAGGAAATTCACTAGTTTATTTTTTTCATATTCCTAAGTAAGTTAAGCTTAATTAAGCTGCCTTTTTACTTTGTGATCTTACACTGTTAGTATCTGCATTCCAAGTAAATGCAAGGAATATACTTGCTAATACAGATGCACCAATCATGAATGTGAAACCAGAGTTCCATCCATAGTTATCAACAATATATCCAATAGCAACATTAGCCATTACTGAACCACCTAGGTATCCAAATAATCCTGTAAATCCAGCTGCTGTTCCTGCTGCTTTCTTAGGTACATAGTCAATTGCTGCAACACCGATAAGCATTACTGGTCCATAGATTAAAGCACCAATCATTGCTACAGATAAGTTAATAAGGAATACACTTGTACTTGTCCAGTATGTAAATAATGCTGCTGTTACCCCTATCATACAAATAATTCCTATAGGAGCACGTCTTCCTTTGAATATTTTATCACTAATCCATCCAACTATAATAGTTCCTGGAATAGCTGCAAACTCAAATAAGAAGAATGACCAGCTTGAACTTTCCATATCAAAGCCCTTAACTTCTGTTAAATAAACTGGTACCCAGTCCATAACACCATATCTTACAAGGTATACAAATATGTTAGCTATAGCTATAGCCCATACAAATTTATTAGTTAAAACATAATCAAAAAGAATCTCTTTAGTAGTAAGTTCTCTTTCATTTTCTTCAATTTGTTTCTTGTCAACATTTTCTGGATAATCGTTCATATATTCTTCAATAGGAGGTAATCCTACAGATTGAGGAGTATCTCTTGCAAAGAAAATAATTCCTAATGCTACTAATATACAGATAATAGCTGGTAAATAGAATACACCTGCTTGCCAAGTAGCTAGGGCACCTACACCAAACATTGCAAGTGGTGCTATGATACCTCCACCAATGTTGTGTGCTGTATTCCACCAAGCCATTTTAGTTCCACGCTCTTTATTAGAGTACCAGTGAGCCATGATTCTACCACATGGTGGCCATCCCATACCTTGGAACCATCCATTTAAACACATTAATACGAATAATAAAGTTACACTTGTAGTAAATCCAAATGCAATATTAACAAATGCTGATAATATAAGTCCTGCTGCCATAAAATATCGAGGGTTACATCTATCAGATACATTACCCATTATAAATTTACTAAGTCCATAAGCAATACCTAAACCGGAACCAATAAAACCGATTTGAGTCTTTGTAAATCCAAGTTCATTAATAAAGTATGGAGATCCAATTGCAAAATTCTTTCTTATTAAATAATAAGCTGCATATCCAATGTAAATACTAAGAAATTGTTGGATTCTATACTTTTTATAAGCTGAGTCAATTTTGTTCTTCGGTAACCTCTCTATTGGAGCTGGAGGAGCGAAAAATTTAAACATCTTATATAGCCTCCTTTTTTAAAATCTTTTTTTTGCCGTTAATTTTTATTTATTACTTTTCGCGAAAATTAATTTACAGGAATGATTATAGATATGAATACCTATTATTTCAATGTTTTTTTCCATAGTTAATAATTTCGTCAATAAACTCCTTTATTGGAAAACTTTTTCCAATTCCCCTTATTTCAACAAGGGAAAACAATTTCCTTTTATAAAAAATACTTTTTTTGCCGAATTTTTTTGTAACCTAATATATATTAAGATCTATAACTATTGTCTTTTTACATAAAAGGATTTCTGTTATGATATAGTTAAACTTAAGTTTTTATTAGGAGAATACACATGAAAAAATTTTTTGCATTTATATCAATAATAGCTATTATTTTTAGTACCCTTGCCGTTGGTCATAGGGATAAAAAATCAGATAAGGAATTAACCATATACGCTTCCCTCATGGAAGAACAAGCCATTGCAGCTGTAGACAATTTTCAGAGGCAAACTGGTATAAAAACCAATTTCATACGAATGAGTAGTGGTGAAATACTAAAGAAAATAAGGGAAGAAAAGGATTCTATGAAGGCCTCTGTCTGGTACGGTGGAACGGCTGATACTTTCATAGCAGCTTATGAAGAAGGACTTATAGAACCTTACATTTCTCCTAACGCATCCTTTATTCCACCTGAGTATAAGGATGAAGATGGAAAATGGACTGGGATCTATGTGGGCTACCTGGGATTTGTGGCCAATGACAAATGGTTAAAGAAAAATAATTTAAATATGCCCAACTCCTGGGATGATCTTTTAAAACCAGAATTTGAAGGTAATATAGTTCTTCCTAACCCTGCCACTTCTGGAACTGCTTATACTATGGTGTCTACTATAGTTCAACTTATGGGAGAAAAAGAGGGTTTTGAATACTTAAAAAAATTAGACAAACAAGTTATAAAATATACTAAATCGGGCTTAACACCAGGAATAGTAGTGGGTCTTAAGGAAGCTGGAGTAGGTGTTACATTTTTAAATAATGTGGTTAGATATAAAAAAGATGGATATAGGAACATAATAATGTCTACTCCTAAGGAAGGTACTGGTTATGAAATTGGTGCCGTTGCCCTTTTAAAGAATGCTCCAAATGAGGATGCTGCCAAAATGTTCATAGACTGGGCCCTAACTGAAAAAGCCCAAGAAATAGGTCAACAAGTTGGTTCTTATCAACTCCTTACCAATCCTAAGGCCACCCCCCCTCAAGAGCCTGCATATCTTACTAATGTAAATCTAATAGATTATGATTTCCAATATGCAGGAAAAAATAGAAATTATTTAATAGACAAGTTTATGAAAAATACTAAATAATTGAGTACGGTTAAAAAAACCGTCCTCAATTATTTATTCTAATATTTCATTTAAAAATATTTTACTACAATACTCTAGTACCCTCTCATAATCTAACTCCACAAAGTCTGTAGGTCTCACTTCCTCAGGCTTTTTATTAAAATACTCTAAATTTGCCACCTTTAACATGGTATATACAAATTGAGAACAAAACATAATATTTTTCTTGCAAGAATAGGGTAGAAAAAGTCCTAATAAATTATAAGAACTTCCCTGTTCATTTATGTTTCTGATCTCATTTAATATTATTTCCTTTTGGACTCTAGTTGCCTTTATTTTATAAACTATTATATTTGCATCCTTCTTTTTATTAAAAAATTCAATCATCTCTTGATTTAAACCTGGAGAATAAATATTTTCTCCTCCATTATAGCTAATAATAGTCTTTAATTCCTCATCAAAGGATAAAGAAGCATGGGCATATTCCCTTTTAGTAACCTTACCTATTAATTTTCCTGCTGTACTGCCTGTGCTAGACAGTACAATATATAAATAGCCATTATCTAAAGTCTCTTTAGCTTCCTTAAAGTATCCTTCTTCTAGGGATTCTTTATTCACATAACTAAAGGTATTATGTCTTGGTAAATCTTTAATTATGTTTTTTATGTCCGATACAGCAGTCACTTCTATATTAATGTGCCCTAAGGGTTTTTTCATTTCTTTTAAAACGCCCTTTGATACATTAGATACTTGTCCAAATTTATTCTTCACATCATAAAAACTAAAGAATTTTGAAGATGATTGCTCATATTCATTATTAATCATTGTATTTATTCTAAGTTTCTTATTTACCACCTTTATATCTAATGGAAAAGCACATCCCTCTTCTCCATCTAAATCTGCACTAATTTCCTCATCACATTCTATCTTAATTTGATCCGTTTGAAAGTACTTAACATAGGGACTAGAAAAATGCTCTCCATTGGCTACTTTTATGATTAGTGGCAACAAATCATACAATGGGCATTTTTTAAATATAAATATATCTAATAATCCATCATTAATAGATGCAAAGGGAGCCACCTTTTTAAATCCCCCTATTGATTTACCATTCATAATTAACATAAAATATATGTCTTCTTCATATACCATATGTTTTGTAGTAACCCTAATAGGAATACTCTTTAGACCTGATATTCCCTCTACTCCCTTTAAATATTGTTTAAACATACTTATCTTATTCTTAAAATCCTTTTCAATCTTCGCACTCATATCTACTATAAAACCAAGGCTTGCCACATTTACAAAATATCTATCATTTATACGTGCCACATCACAATAGGTATAATCATCCATTAATATTACATCTGTCATTTCTTCAATATTTTTTGGTAAATTGAAATATGCAGCATAATCATTTGAATTTCCAGCAGGCAAAATACCTATAGGTAAATTAACATCATGTTTAAGAAGTATATTAACTACCTGATTAACTGTACCGTCTCCACCTGCAATTATTATTTTTTTATATTCATCTTCCCTTAAATTTTTTATAGCCTTTTCTAATAAATCTATATGTTTCACCCTATGGGGTATTATTTGAAGATCCCGTTCTTGGAATTTTTCAATTATATAGTCTAAGTGATTTTTAAAGGACTTATTTCCTGCTATGGGATTATATATAAGCATAACTTTCATTCTGTGATACCTCCTCAACCCTTTACACTATATAATAATACCATCAATTTTTCATGTGATTCAACGTTTTTTACATATTCTGGTGCCCTATGCCCTTTATGTTCACATACACAAAGGGCATGTATCTAAGATATCCCTCTCAGACACATGCCCTATTTGTCATTTTTAATCACCAATTTATAATCTTGTAACGTTCTTAGCTTGAGGTCCCTTGTCTCCACTTTCAATGTCAAATTCAACCTCTTGACCTTCTTCTAAAGATTTAAATCCATCTCCTGCTATGGCAGAAAAGTGTACGAATATATCGTCTTCACCTTCCACAGAAATAAATCCAAATCCTTTTTCACTATTAAACCATTTTACTACTCCAGTTTTCATTAAAACATCCTCCAAAAAATTTATTAATTTGTCTTCAATTGATAATACTCATATGAGCCCTTCTTTAACAATTGATAACACATTTTCTATATTGTATTATTATCAAAATTAGCAAAAAATATTAATTTTTTATTGATTTTTTTCATTAATTATATAAATTCTCAAAAAACATCTTCAAAACCTTTATAAAGGGGTAACTTTATCTCAATTTTAAAGTACATATATACTCATCTAAACCCAATTCATTTTCCACTAACTTAGTTCTAAATCCACACTTTTTATAAAAGTTCACCATATTATGGCTAGTCTCTACTCTCATTTCATCTACCCTATCATAGGTACCTGCTTCTTTTATCATTGCCTTACCGATGCCTTTATTTCTCATCTGTTCATCTACGCTAATATGAAGAATATCTAATCTATCATTATTTATTCTCTTAAGACCTATTATTCCTAGGATCTTATCATCTTCCATGGCCTTATAAAATTTCCCCTGTTGCTTCGAATATGTACTTTGAGCCACACTTTGAACTCTTCCTATTGTGGGTCTTACCATAGAATAAAACATTAACTTTACAATATGATCATTTTCATATATTTCCTTATAATCTGTAACTTCTACTAAATTCACTAGATTTTCCTCCTGCATATGCTTTTTCACCTATTATATCATGTTATTGGTGTAAAAACCCATCAAGTATACTACTTTCTTTAGCAACTAGTTCTGCACCCATTGAAGATAATTTAGAAGCCCTAGTTTGAGTTATATTACCTAATACTTGGCAGATTTCTCTTCTATTTATGTTACAATAACAAGTCATAAAGTGGCATGCAACAGCCCTTAATTTAGTATATTTTTTATTATGTTTCATATGAATTAGATGTTTATCCATATTAAAATAATTTGTCACATATTCTATAACTGCATCTGGAGTATGATGCCTAGTTAGTATTTTTCTTTGGCTTCTATACTCTGTTCTTTCATTGCTAAAATTCACATCTATTTCATCTTTATTTTTATTAATTATTTCTAAATAATCATCTATATTGTTACTATAATTATTAGTTAAAATTTCTTCTAAAAAGTTCTTCTGTAAAATATCATGATCATTTGTCTTATAAATATATTCTCTTAAACTACTAAATGGATATTCTTCTAATGAACTTTCATACTCTACTAAATCTAGAGGAATCCTGTGAACCTTGGCAGAAAATTTAACTAATTCTTCATCCGTTTCTATTATTCTACTTTTAAACCTATCATAAAACACATGGCCATATCTCTTATACTTTCTATTATAGTATTGAGCATATGAAAAATTAATAAAATGCATTATCCTAGAAATATCTCCACCATTACAATCAATAATCAAATGTCCATAGTTTTTCATTATACAATAGGCATATATTTTAAATTTATACCTATCTTGATACTGCTTTAATAGGGTGAAATACTTGTATTTATCATCATCCTCTCTAAATAAATCTATCTCACTTATACTTCTAACCATTATATGGTATATACTTTCATCACTTTTTATCCTTGCTACTCTTGGCATTTAAATACTACCCCTTTCCTTTTTTCTATATGGGGTATTATTGGTACTTTTTTCAATTTTTATACTTCTTAGTCGTCCCTAATTTATTTTATGACTTCATCTTATTTAGCCATCTTCTTCTAGGATCTTTACATGCCATGGACCTTAGATTATATCACGCCTTTATATATTCCATATATGTCCTAAAAAACATTGACAATCCAAATTGTTTGATTATGTAAACTGATATAATAAATACAGAATACAAGAATCGTTAGATTCCCTAACTCTTCTAGAGTCTACTTTCCATTAGAAATAGAGGTTCTCAATATTGAGAACCTCTATTTTTAATTTATAAAATCATTTTAAGTTACTAAATTTTGATTTTTTCAAACTATCTGTGTGATTTCCAAATAATAACAAACTCCTATCCTCTCCTCTATTTCTTACTAATGCTTTAATCTTTTCACCTGTTCTATGGATAATCCAGTTTTTAAAGCTATTGTTTCCATATCTAAAACATCTAATAAACTTCTAGCAATTTTTATTTTTTCTTCTTCTCTAGCACTACTTATCATATTTGCTCTTTCATGTAATGATTTTTCTCTAGCTCTATATAACGCTAGAGTCTTTGGGTCACTACTTAAATGTTCTAATCTCTCTTCAGCCTTTTTTATATCCTTATCCATATCCACCAACTCCTTTAAGGTTTCATCAGATATATCGTCTCTGAGAAATGTCAACCATCTTTGTAATTTGTCTCCCTTTAAATTTTTTTCCTTCATATTCTTAAATTTAGGTGTTTCTATAAAATGTACCTCCACTAAATCAGTCAACATATAATCCTTTTCTTCATCTTCCCATAGATGAAATTTTGAATGAAATTTCTCAAGTTCTATATAATTAAAGTCTAATATGTTTATTGTTATTACCTTTGATAAATCTTTATAGTCTTGCCCTTTACCAATTCCCTCATTAAATAGTCTACCCCAATAAAATAAGGTTCTTTTATCCATATTCCTTTGATCTGTTAATTGGACTTCTATATTTATTTGCATACCATCTGCTGTTTTAGCCCGTACATCTAAGATACCCGTTTTATCATCTATCATTTCCTTAGCTAATTCTTTGTTATCTATTATTTCTAAACTTACTAACCTATTTACATCTGGTCTATCTAAAACTGCATTTAAAAATGCTATTAAATTATCTTTTACCTCATTTTCTCCAAATAATTTTTTAAATATGAAATCGTTTAGGGGCTTTAATCTCTCCATGTTATCATCCCTTTCATACTTATATTATATAATATTTGAGGCATTATAATCAATTTAAAGAAGATTTTCTAGGTCAAGGAATCAAGGAATAGTTCACTGTCAAGATATGCCTGTCTTATAGTAAAACGAAAAAAGCCAACGGATTTTTCTCCGTTGACTTCTTCGTTTTATTATTCATTTTCTCAATAGCTCACTACAGAATTTAGATTATCTAGTCAGTTTTAAATTTAATAATTCCTTGAGTTTGGGATATAATAAAAAAATAAACCGCTATAACTGTTGTTGTTAAAGGGTTATGGCTGTTTATGTTCTAAAAATGTATGTTGTAAAATACTTGTACCTTGTAATTTCCATGTGTAAGTGGAATTAGGCTTATTTAAATAACCATTTTCTACCTTTACCTCATTACCAAGTCCATCATAACTCTTTCTAACAGCTAGTCCATCTTCATCTGTGGCAACTACTATGTTATTTATATTGTCATAGGCTATGGTCTTTTTTGTCTTATCAAAATTTATATATTCTGTTAATCTACCTAATTTATCATATATATACTTTTCAAATTTATTATTTGGATTAATATATTTTATTAGGTTTCCTGTGTTGTAGTCATATTCAAACTTTTCTACTACATTTTGTTTATTTTCACTTATT
>NZ_JAOART010000089.1 GCF_025210435.1 Anaeromicrobium sp. | reverse complement strand
CTTCTACAATTCAAAAACCCTATAGGAATTACAAGCGAAGATCATAGTTTCAATCCTTGTTTTAATGGATTATGCACTTCTACTATAAAAATGAATGTCTATGTGGGTGTAGAGAGTTATTGTTTCAATCCTTGTTTTAATGGATTATGCACTTCTACACTACATCACCCACTATGCTCGCTTTACTATCTAATGGGTTTCAATCCTTGTTTTAATGGATTATGCACTTCTACTGAGTATCAATATTTTATTGAAAAGAGGTGATATTAGTTTCAATCCTTGTTTTAATGGATTATGCACTTCTACATTAATGTTCGTACTGGTCTATTAGATTATAAACTATTTCAATCCTTGTTTTAATGGATTATGCACTTCTACTTAAGAAAGGGCAGTCTATTTTGAATATGTGTTTCACGTTTCAATCCTTGTTTTAATGGATTATGCACTTCTACAAAGCTCATTGATGAAATGATTGTTCCCCCGCCAAAGAAGTTTCAATCCTTGTTTTAATGGATTATGCACTTCTACTCAATACAGATTGGACCTACTCCTCTTGATATACTGTTTCAATCCTTGTTTTAATGGATTATGCACTTCTACAGTGGAATTTTAAGCCAGGAAGAAATAACTGAAATTAGTTTCAATCCTTGTTTTAATGGATTATGCACTTCTACCACTTTATATATGGACATATAAATGATACAATATTTTGTTTCAATCCTTGTTTTAATGGATTATGCACTTCTACTCGTGTTTTTGTCTATCCTCAGTCATTCCAATGACTATAGCCTTTTGGCCACGCCATTAAGTTGAAATAAAAATGGGGTTTTTAGGTATATATTTACACTTTTTCACCTGTTTTTAAAGTATGAAGCCAGCCCTCCAGCCTAGTCATTTCAAAGGATATAGAGATTCAAGTCCTCTTTTGCCAATAATTTTGTACCTAGCATGAAGTTTATAGCTTACTATCTTCACTTCAAATACTATCATAATACCCCATTCTTTTCAAGCTTTTACCTTCCCTTCACAGACCTACAGTAACTTGCCTATAAGAGAAAATAGGCCCACATAAACCATGCTCCCACACAACAAATCCATACCCTAAATATAATCCTACATCATCTTTATAGTACCAAATCCCCTGGATACACTCTTCCCAAGTCCCATATGATCTATAAGTTTAAAGTTAGTTTTAAAATTCCCCTTAAATCCTATCATCTTACTATTTTTAAAATTTACTTTTATCTCTTTTAAATCTACTTCCACATGAACTTGATCTTCTACCCTATAGTCTAATCCCTTAGATGCAGATAATAGATTTCCTATCAGTACTTTTTTTAATAATTCTTTCTTTTCTTCATCATTAGCACTTCTATATTTTTTAACATTATTTTGATTTAATGATAGCCAAGGTGTTACAAATTCGTATTCATGGATTTCATCCACTACTCCGTAGGATTCATTTTCTACCTTTATGTATTTTTCATAGGTTTTAAGTTCCATATCTTCTATTATTAATTTATCTTCTTTAAATATGTATTCTCCTACCCTATCAATCTCATGTTCCATAACTATTATATGGGGGATTTCATCTATGACCTTGTATTGAACTAGGGGATAGCTATATATGAACTTATCGGCCCTATGATTGTGCATACTCTCTATTTGTGCATATTTATTAGCAAAATATCCCCTAAGCTTTGGTGCTTGTCTTTCTTTTATCCTCACGTCTTGAAATAATGATTTTAGTACTCTTATATTTTTTGTCAATATCCTCACTCCTTAAAGTTGCATAGTACTTTTTCTAATTGCTCCCTCTTTACCATAATCTTCTTTATTTATATACAATAGATTATATTTATGTATAGATTTAGTATTTATATTATGTAATTCCTTCCTAAGTACAGAAATTCTATATTGATTGAGAAGTCTAAATGCATTTTTCACCTCTAACATGTCCAGATTATCTTCTTGAATTTTTTCTAATAATTTTTGGCATATATGATCTCCATTAACTATAATGTCCACCTTTAAAAATTCATCCTTATCTATTAATTCAAACATATTTCTAAAATCTTCATACTTTAATTTCTCTATAAACTTCATCATATCCTTTGAATAATCGTTAGATATTCCTGATTTTACTCTTTTAAAGTATTCTTCATTCATATCATATATGTGTTTTTCCCTTATCACATCTTTTCCTGATAATACTTTTTCCGTATTATTAAGTAAAAATCTAGGATATATATAGGTACAATATTTCCTTTCATTTTCATCTACTAATTTATATAACTTTACTGTACCACGTCCTCCTACACCATTTCTGTTGGCCCTACCTGCCGTTTGGTTTATGGAGTCTAGGGGAGCAAAGTCCCTATATACTATATCCATATCTATATCTACTCCCGCCTCTATTAGCTGAGTAGATACTACTATGTATTTTTCTTTAGATTTCTTTATCTTATCTATTATTTCTAATCTCTTTTTAGGATATATTTCCGTAGACAAATATATGATCTTTCTACCCATATCCTTTAAATGATTATAAATATCCTTAGAAGATTTTACTGTATTTAATACTATTAAAAAGCTCTTATCTTGATTCTCTTCTATATCCTCTAATAATATTTCTTTAAAATCCTCCATATAAGTTCCTTCACCAGAATGATTATGTATCTCTATTCGATCTAAAGCTCTAAAATATTTCTCTTTATCTTTTATTAACTCCTTTGTATCTAATAGCATAGGTAGAGTAGCCGTTACTAATATGATTTTTGTATTATATTCCCTTCCTAGTATTTCTAAAAACTCTTTTATAAGGAAATAATACTTTTCACCTATGGCCTGTACTTCATCTAATATGACTATACTATTAGCCAATCTATGAAATCTATGACTTATGGAGTTTTTTCCCGTTTTAAATATGGTATTAAAAAACTGGACAAAGGTAGTTGTTATTATCTTACTCTGCCAATTTTCAAAACAAAATCTAGCATCAAAGCCCTCATAATATTTATACTCTATGGGAGTGGAAGAATGGTATTTTAGCACTTGATCATTATCTGGTGATTTGCCTTCATTGTGTTTTATTATTTCTTCTAATACCTGATGATTTTGATCTATTACACTGGTAAATGGTAGGGAATAAATTATGTTAGTATGTATATTCTTCTCATCATATATTTTCTTTGCCATATACATGGCACATTTATAAGAAAGTATGGTTTTACCACTTCCTGTTGGTACATTTATGGAAAATATATTCTCCCTATCCATATGTATTTTTTCTAATTCTTTAACTAAATCTTCATATATGGAATTTCTTAATTCAAATATATGGGATTCCTTTAATTTAGGGTTTTTAATCAGGGATTCTTCTATTAGGTTATCCTTATATGATTCCATATAGGTACTTTCATAGGGTTCTTCTGGCATAAATGTGTCTTTTAATATTAACTGACTCTTATCTGCCGTAAGCAATAGTCCATATACATATTGAACCTCTAAAAATTCACTTAAAGAGTACTTTTTCTTCCTAAAGCTTTTCATAACAGACCTTTGATTAGCTATATCTTCTACCCAGGAAAAAAAGTCCTCCATACTCCTATTACCTAAATAATCTTTGTATATATACTCTAGTTCCTCCTTATGATTACATGTCATATCCTCTATTTGCTTTGAAAAATCCCACATTTTTGTGTATTTTACCTCGTCATTAGAATTTTTCATATCTCCATGATGCTTCTTCACTATTAAAAATCCCATATGCTTATATTCCTCTGGTAATAGCCAATAGGTAAAAAAAGCAGATAATTGACTATGATTTTTTTCAAGTCCCTCCTTTTCTCCCTTTAAGTGTCTTTGAAAATAGGTGGTGGCCTTGGCAAAATCATGACCCATACATATTATGTCTATAATATTTGTAAGTTCACCCTTTATTCTATTGTTTTTATGAGTTTCTATGGCTATACGACTAACTTCTCTTAAATGAGTATAAAGGCTCTGATGGTCATGAGCCTTTATATTAAAAGAAAAACACATGTTTATCTCCTACCTTATATACTTCTTTTATCTTTCCCTTTAACTTCTTTTCTTCTGTAGTAAATACTATTTTTTCATATTTGGTATATTCTCTTTTTTCATTATTCTTAACAGGTATATTATCCGTATTTATTTCATACTCACACTGAAAATCTAGGTCTATATTATCCATAGGAATTAATGTATCTACCCAATGACCTTCACAAATATGCTCCATATCCTCTTTAGTATATTCATAAGCCACCTTAGCCATATGCTCACTTACACCTAAATATGGAGTAAATACAAATTCTTCTTCTAAAAGAACTTTCTCTAATTCATTTACCTTATCCCCTGTCACATATATTCTATATTTTAAATCCCTTAAAAACTCCACATTAGATGGAAATCTAAAGGTTCCATTGGTCTTCATATTATTTAAATTAAAGGATTGCATATCCTTCTTTATAGGATTTATCACTTCTATCCCTATTTTTATGTCCTTAGCCCACCCATATAATTCATCCTTATCTATACCAACTATGGCACCTATGATTCCCTTTACGGCAATAGGATGGATGGTTATAAAGGATAGGGCAGATGTGGTAGTATAGGGTTTCCTAAAGCGACCATATGATCCGCTTATGTTAAAAACTACACATTTATTCATCCATATCATCTCCAAATGCCCTATATTATCTCTACTTTAAAATCTCCATGAACATTTAAAGGTTCTATGCTAGGATGCTTATATACAATAACCTCTTTTATATGTTCCTGTTTCTTTTCATAATAATTAGATAGTTTTTCTAAATCTATAGATACATGATCTATACTCCTAAGCTCCGTATCATTAAGATCTTTATTTATATGTACATAATCAAGTTCCCCATCTAATTTATTATTCTTATATACCACTTCTACTAATAATCTAGGCATTTGATTTTTAGAAGTACTCCTATAATTTTTCATGCCTTCTATTAACCCTTCCACAAAATCAGCCATATCTTCTTCAGTTACTTCTATTCCTTGCCTTTTAGCCACAAGATCATTATATACTCCATAGGTTTTAAAAAGACCATAAGGAGTAATATACTTTGACCATATGGATGATTGACTAGCCCCTTCTTTACCTGCATAGGCAGCATTTCCCTGCATAAACTTCACTTCTGCCTCATGGACACTTTTACTCCATGCAATTTGTAGTGGCCCCATTATATCCTTTTTAGGCTTAGTTATTACGGCTCCAAATAATCTCACATCTATATAATTGGATAATAGGTATTCTCCCACATTCTTATCATCCAATTTATTTTCCTTCTTTATATGAGATATACGACTAGCACAAGTCATAATGTTTCCCTTTTTATCTTCTACCGATTGAACTAACACTTCCTTACCTATATTAATCCAATGATCCCTCACATATCTTTTTATTCTCACATCAGATACTTCAAGCTGTCCTGTTAATTCATCCTGCCTTGGCCTATTTTCATTTAGCATATCTCCATTAGGTATACACATGGTACTATCCCATACTAATAAAAACTCTCTACTATTTGCCATTATTCTTCATCTCCCTTTTGAAAATACATATCCATACCCCAGAAAAATATATACTTTGCCTCATCATTATTAAGTTTACCTTTTCCCCTTTGCATATACTCCTTTGCCATGGTCATTTCTTCTTTTATCCTAGGATTATAATTTCTATATTTTAATAATTTTTCACTGCACATATTTGAAAAATATATGAATGTATTGTAATCAAATTTTCTTCCAAAGAAAAAGCTTTGTTCTAGGTGGGATTTTTCTTCTTTCACATTTCCATCACTACCTGCCTTATATTTTTTAGAATAATATATTAAACTATTATATACTTTCCCTAATATGAACCAGGCCTTTTTCACCCCCGTATCAAAAAATTTTTCATTCTTATTAAAAAATTCTTCTAAGCTAGTATATTTCATTTCTTTCCATCTCCCTTCTTCACATATCATGTAGTTCCATCCCTTTTCCAAACATCCACAATCACATATGAAATTATATATTCTATGGATATTAGACATATAAGGTTTCCCATTAAAATAGTCCTGTTTATATTGTTTCATGACCCTATTAAAAAATATATTTCTACTATATTTTTTCCCATGAAAAACTATATCTAATAATCTAAATCTATCCTTGTTGTGACTTCCACCCTTCCCATCACTTAGGCATAGGTACTTCATTATCGTATAAAAATTAAGGGGTCTATTATCATGTGAAGATGAATATTTGCCTAGATTTTGGGATACTCCAGTAAATCTAGATGGCATAACTCCCCTTATGGAATATTCTATCTTCCACTCGGAGCTAGCCCTTGGATGTGTAAAAAATATTATATCTGTAGTAGTAGTTTTAGATACACATTCTAAAACTTCGTCCTCATTAGTTCTTATGTTTTCTAATAGCTTTTTAAAGTTTCCATCTCCATCTACCTTATTTTCCTCATATATTTCCTTTATATCTTCATCAAATATATGGGGCAAAAACATGACCTCCGATCCAGCCCAGAAGGTTCTTAGATTTTCATTTATATATTTTCGTCCATTTAGTAGATCATATAGGCAATTTTCACACACATTATAGTTTAATCCTTTAGTATTTGTATATATGTCCTTATCATTTGTATAGCAATTAAATAGTACTGTGTCATAATTAAGTCCTTGGTGAGAACATAGATGACATTTATTGGCGCTAGTTTGCTTGTTTAGATATGTTTCTTTTATTGTCTTTTCATATTTTTCTCTACACAGTTCTAGGGGATATTTGTTATTTTTTTTGAATAAAACAAAGTAGGTTTCATTAGGTCCTTCTCTCACTTCTGTAGTTATTAGGTTAGCTATTTTAGGTAAGTGTTGTGTATCTATTTCTATGAATTCTAATGATTTTTTTATCTTTTTTTCTAGTTTGTCTATTGTCTTTTTATCATCTTTAAATTTTTCAATCTTTATACCTGCCCCAACCATACCATTTCCCTGTTGGTAAAGTAGGGATTGTCTATATGCATCTTTGGTAAATTGTACATGGTTCATTTCTATTTTTTCGTCTAGGTTTATTATGAGGAGATTGTCAAAATCTTTATTATCCTTTTGCCATAGATCTACTAGTTCTAGTTCTCCATTTATTTCTCGGATGGCTTGTCCTATATTTTTTATATACTCAATCAATAAATCACCTTCCTTTGTTAGTTTTTATCCTTATGGATTTTTGTATTTTATATGCTAATTCATTCTATGTTGTCTAGTAGGTAAATACTATTATGTATTTAGAATTGGTAATTAGCCTTAATATTATACATTACATTAAATTTATTTTTATCCTAATATGAATGATGTGTTCCCATATATATTTTTTTCTAATCCTTGTTTTAGTGGAGTGTTTTTATACTTGAAAAAATATTATACATTACATGTTGCAATCCTTATTTTTATGGATTCATTCTTCTCTAGCACATTTTAATTATTGCTGTTAAAATTATTGACACAAACTATGAATTTAATTCAATAGACTAGATGCTGTAGAGAATATAACTATTCTATTTTATCTATAGTTACTATTTTTCATAGTTATTCTTTTTCTTATTTGTTAGTACCTGTATATTTTCTAACATTTTTTCACTTACAACTTTAGATGATTAAAGGAGCAAATATCTGCTCCTTATTCACTTCTCTTATTCTAATACTCCATAGCCCACATTAGTTTTAGCTCCTAATCCAAAATCTAAAATTATTTTTTTGAATAAATCTTTTTTATGTTCTGCATTTAATTTATTTCCTTTATCATCCTTAACTTGGGAATCATTTAATTGAAAATGAAAGCTAAATTTCACACCACTTCTTACTTTGAGAAACTTCAATGGTTTAGGATTTTTTGTAATTCCTTCTGTATGAGGAGTTATATAATCCTCATCTACTATTTTTTTATCATTGTCTCCATCAATTATTACAGCATCGAAAAACACGTCTCTTTTATAAATACTAAGCCTTTTTTCTTCTTCTATATTATGATTTAATATGCCACAAAAAATTTCCATTTCTAGATTCTTTAAATATTTATCTGTAACATGTATATCTTTATTTATTGTTTTTATTTTATCTGCAAGATACTTTTTATATTCCTCTTTCAAATGATACTCACTATTAGCATTCTTAAAAACATGCCTGATTAAACCCTTTATAGATGAACCTGGTATTATTGGTAATCCTGTTGTGTGGTCAAAGAACAATCCTATTTTAAAATCTTCATTGATTGTAATCCCATGGGCATAACCCGTTCCTATTAGGAGTCCTGGATATTTTACTTTAAGATTAAAAGAATTGATTCCTATTTTTATTTCTTCTATTTTTTCTAATTCATAATTTAATATACCTTTCAATGTTCCTTTTATATTAGGTAATTCATATTTATTTTCACTTTTTTTTATATCTTTATATATCTCTTTATTAAATAAATAACCTAAGTTATAAGCCACTCTACCCCCTCCTAATCAGTGAATTCATAAGTACGAAGAGCCAGTTTTAAAGCTATTGACGCATTTATTATATCTCTTTTTATACTCATATTTTCTTTGTATTCTTTTGCATAATTAAATAAATCATCTTTATTCAATATTTTTTCTAATATTCTAATTATTTGACTTTTATCTGCTTCTGATCCTGAAGACTTATTATCATATATGGCTATAGTTGCTAATAATCCACTGTTTATTACTGTAGCACCAAAAGAGTTTATATATCCCTTATATTCTTTTGGGATTTTATCATCTTTTTTATTTCTAAGAAAATACTTTCCATGCTTATCTTTTGGATTATCCAATATGCTTATAGATACTCTTATATATTCTTCTATTTTCTTCTTATTCATATTTACTTTCTCCCAACTTGCTAATTTCAGTATAGCCATATCCAATAGATGCATTTGCTCCTATTTGAATCATTTTATTCTCTAATAAATCATTTAATTTTTTACTTAAACGACTGTCTTCCTCTTCAGTTCCATTGTTATCTTTTTTCTCATCTAATATCACAGGAAAATAAAATCTAGTTTCTCTAGGAACTATTTCTTCATACCATAAATTTTTACTCTCTCCATTATCTAAACAGTTTCTCGCTATTACAGGAAGTTCCTCTATTATATGACCAAATGTTTCATTATCAAATACTACTATATCTTTACCAAATATATTTTCTAAATGGGTTAATTTATCTTCTTTTTTTGTTTTAACTTCATATCCTTCTATAATTTCTTTACTTCCTTTTTCTTTCTTTTCTATTTCCTCGGTGACTAACAAAAATGATTCTTTTTCATCTTTAAGTGTATTCAAAATCCTCATTATCCCATCTGTATCTTCAATTTTATGTATTTCCAAATTCTCTATTAACTCATTTATAATCTTATAACATGTAGCCCTATAAAAAGGTTTCTTTTGTCCCCTTACAGGAATAGATAATAAGTTGGCCTGAAAAAATTTAGCTAATCCAGATTCCATAGATTCATTTGATGTGTTTTCTGATCCGAATATTTCTTTAATTTCATCAAATTTTTCATATCTAGCGAATTGTCTTAAAGCTCCCTTTAGGCTAGATGAATATATGGCAGGATAATTAGTAACTACATCCCTCTGAACTGTATTATCTACTAGCCCATATCCAGTATCTCCCGTACCTACATGCATATTAGTTAATGCTCTGATTTTATATATTTTACTTAACATCTCTTAATCCCCCTACTTGCCATATGTGATTGTAGCCTATTTTCTGTATATTTTCTTTGTTTATCTTGTCTAATATGTATTTTCTGTCTTGGTTTGTTTTTGGATATAAAACACTACCACTTTTTAACAATGTAAACTTTACCAATGTCTTCTTCATTTTATGATTTTTACCATATGTAGTTTGAAGATTATTAAAATCTATCGTATTTGTTATGGCATATACACATTTGTCATAAATGTTTTCATCTATATACGTATCACTAAGAAGTATTATTTTATTATCTTCTTTTGGTATTTTAAAATAATTATTTTCTACTTTCTTCAACTCCATTTTGAAGGCTGATTTCTTAGCACCCATATAAACAATTTTATTTTTCAACCTTAATTCTTCTTTTGTATTTAATACAAAAGCAAAAGAAAACTCTTTCTCCATAACCTTAAATATGGCTTTAAAATATGAATCTTCCTTCGTACTTCCTTTATCATCTTTATCTATTCCTACTTTTTTAAAATCTCTAAATATTTTTTCTGTACATAGATTAAAAGTATCTACATTCATAAAACAATCTGTAATACCAGCTTTAGGATCATATCCATCTAGTATCCCGTCTTTATAAACAAAAGGCTTATATCCATTTTTATTATAGTCATATGGAGTTTTTATATATATGTTATCTCTTTTATCCATTATAAAAACTGATGATATATTTTTTATAATTCCATATTCAGAAGGTGGTTTTTTCATATTAAAACTGCTTTTTCCTATGAGTTTTCCTATGTATTCTATTTCGCTTTCACCATATTTTCTAATATTATATTTATACTTGAAGGGAACTTCTTCATCATTTACCTTTATCATTGCTCCTTCTTCACTCATAAGAATCTCTTTTCTTATCATTCCTAACAAAGTAGTTTGCTGGGGTAAATCTCTAGATTTTATTAAATATCTACTCCCTCTATCTTTATCTTTATTATTCTTCTGAGATTTCCAAAAAAAATTGATATTTCCTCCGAAAAAATATGGTTCTAGAGGAGTTAGTTTTACCAAATAACTATACATCTTAACTGTCCTCCTCTTTTATAAATTTTATGAATCTAAGTATTGAATATATTTCTTTAATCATATCTGTCTCGTAGTGTTCTGAAGCATAAGTGTTTATGAAATTCTGAACTATTTTTATATAATCATTTTCTTTATGTACATCTTCATCAAAGTTATTTTGAAAATAATTTTTCAATTTATTTTCTTTCTTAATTATCTCTTTTATTGTAATTTCATCTCTAAATATTTTAGTATTTACACCTGTAAGCACCTTTGTATCTAATTTAGCATTTAATATGTCTTTGAATATCCTATAAGTGCCACTTTCTTTATTAAAGGTTTTTTCAAATTCTTTTCCACTATGTTTATTAAACCTAAATGACACTGCATTTTTTTCTTTTTCATTTATATCCTTATAATTTTTAGCATTTACAAATAGTAACTCTCTAGCTACCTCTAATGATTCATATAAAGGATATCTATGATAGTTTATAGATACACCAAAAGACAATGTTGCTGTACTTTCTTTAAATTCTTTTTTTAATGTATTTTCAAAATTCCTACTAAGTTCATCTATAACATCAAATACCGTTCTATTTTCATATATTACTGGCATAATGAACAGTAAGTCATCTCCGCCTGCATATATAGGTAATCCATGATGTTTTTTTATTATATCTATAGAATCCTTTGCAAATTCAAATAAACATTGAGAGAATTTTTTATAATCATCTTCTTTTTTCAATGACTTTATAATTTTCCCTATACTATCCCCATCTGCCTGTACAATTGCATAATATTTATGAGCTTTTTTAATTTTTTCATAGTTTATTTCTTTTTTTAATCTATTGTAATAATCTTCACTACTTGGTCCTACTTGAAACCTTTTTTTATCTTTCATTAATATGTCCATAGCTGCAATTTCTGTCACAGAAGGAAATCTGATTATATCTTTTCCTTCTTTTTTATATTTCATTAATATTGTATCTTCTTCATTTTGTTTAAGTTCTAATATCTGTTTCTTGGTATTTTCATTGCTTATATGTATTGATACGTAGTTCTCATTTTCTACTGGTATATATGACTGTTGTAATTCTAATACATCTAAATATTTACTCATCTCTAATATAATATTATCTTCTTCTTTTAAATCTATTGTTTTATAATATATTTGAAAATAATTCTGTACATATGACTTAACAGCTCTATAATCAATCTTTACATTTCTTAAACCTTCTTCTATCTCTTTTATTATTTCACTTATTACATTCTCTACAATTTTTTCTATTTCTTTAACTTCACCTTTTATTATTATCCTATCTGGTAACAACCCACCTTCTATATTATTTAAAGTATTTTTATCATAATAAGGTAGTATTATTTGATTATGTTCTTGAATTCTCTCTATTATTTTTCTTACTATGTATGAAAATATATAGCTAGCTCCCCAAAGTTCCCCTGTACTATTAGCCATATTAAGTGTTCTAATTATAGGTCCTACTGTTATTCCTGTATATTTAGCCATTATCTCACCGTCCTTCTAATCTTCTCATGTTTATCCATAAGCCTTCTTTTTTATCATTATCCATTCCATATTGAATTAGATTATGGATATTAAATGATGATGGAGTTGTTAGATATAATGGTTTTTTATGAATTTTTTTACTTCCTCTTTTAAATATTCTCTTTTTAATATTAAAAGTTTGATTTAACATATCTTTATGAATCTCATTAAGTTTTATATATATGTAATATCCATTATTATTCAGAATGGGCTTTATAAAAATGGGAGATGGAAATCTCTGAATTTTTTTATTACTCTTCGATACCCCAAGTTTTGTATTTTCATCCCAAATCTCACTAGTAGCTAATCCTAACAAATCAGTTATAAGAACGTCCTTTTGCTTATAATCATCGATATCTCCAAATAATTTATCTTTAATTTCATGTCTATCATAATTATAGCCCTCTGTTATGCAATACTGTCTCATGCAATCACTTCTTATATTTTTATAAAGTTTTTCTATTTCTTCCATCAGTTCATTCCAATTATTTATCCCATTCCCCTGATATTGTGTTAAATAGTGAAAATAATTATTAGCATCCAATTCTTCATTATAGCCCCTCACACTAAATGATCCATATCCTTTAGATGTTCTGTTCCCGAAGCTATTCTCCATAAAAAATCTATCTTTATATTTGTCTATGATATTTTTAAGTTCTAGACTCATACTTTTTATAATTACACATATATCGTTATGTATAACAGGCTTTCCATTTTTGCCAAAATACATTGGTGCATTCTCTTTAATAATCCTCTTGCCTCTAGCACATACAATCACTTTATAATTAAAAGCCTCTTTCCCATCATAATCTTTTTGTTCTTTTCCTTCTTTATATCCCATTAAATATCTTTTATATTTATCAAAATTTTTATCTCCATCAAAAACTTCTTTAATTAAAAATCTATCTAGCTTTGGCTTTAATTCAGTAGCTCTTATACTTGCTTCCTCATCGTTATGCTTAAAGTGAATTATTGGCGTATTTTGTTGAAGCTTTATTGGTAGTGTATGCATAAGATTAACCTCCTTTTATCCTAATATTCCTATCAATGATATAAAAAAACCGATTCCTATTAATCCATTTAATATATTATTTAATTTTGCATCCTTATTTTTATTAATCTTTAGCCACCATTTTGTAATTAAGCTCAATATTACAAGTAATACTCCACCTATTCTACATATATAAAACAATGGTTTATCTATTAATGCCAAAAAACATACTATGAAATTAGGAATTATAAACATGGCTCCCAGATTTGTAATTTTACTTATATTTTCATTGTTTTTAGCCTCTTCTTGTAATCTAACATATTGATAAATCTCATCTATTTCTTCTTTTAATTTATCTATATCTCTATCTATCTCCATGTTTTCTAACAACATTTTATATAGTTCTATGCCTTGTTCCTGTGCCGTCACTTCTCTAAAGTATAAATTTTTTCTAGATTCTAAGTATGATTTATATAAATCCTCTAATTTTTTAGCAGTATCTTTTTCTAAATCAATTTTACTAAGAGACTCTGAATAAGCTAATATACAAGCTCTTTGAGCTAATACTAGACATACCATTTCATAATACATAGTATGAAAATGAATCCCCAATGTTTTAGAAAAGGAACTTTCATCAGTTATGATCATATACGAATACCTGGTTATGCCATACAAAGTACCGTAATCACTCCATCTATAATAGGTATGATTCTTGATTATTTTATCTTTCATTTCATCATTTTTACAAGACGAGTAATTAGTATCTACAAATAAATATCTACACCAATAATCTTTATTTTCATAATTCTTTAATCCATATTTTACGTTTGAAGCTTCATCATCACTATAATAATGACACATGACAAACATCCTATCATCTATTATAGGATTTATTACTATCTTATCTTTCATTGATTCTATAGGTTCATCTACAGAAAATTTATCCCCTAGGAGACACATAATCATTTGTGATATCCTATTTATATTAACCTTATGGTAATCTGTCGTAAATTTTTCTATATTACACTGCTTAGATAATATTATTTTTTCACTTAAAAAATGCGGAATATTATTATCACTTTGTATGTGTTGAGGATATATTCTTCTTCCATATTCATTTATTTCTAATATTTCATCCCTATCTTTATATCTGTTATTAAGTAAATTAAAGGTTATTATGCCTATCTTGCCTTCATATATTTTAAACTTTATATTTCTTATTTGTAGTTTATATTTCTTGTTTTTTCTTACATTTATAGTGTAATATGTTTTATTTTTATTGTTATAGCATTTATGTTCATATTCTAATGTTATGGGTTTATGATCACCTTTATATGTATGCATTGCTTTTCTTACACTTTTATAAAAATATACTTCTTCATTATATTCCTTGTAATTGCTTTTATTATATTTATCCCTCTTCTTTAATTCCCACCTATCAGCAAGAGCAGTGTGTATTGTTTCCATCAAATTTGATTTTTCTTCATTAATATCCATAGTAAATGGAAACATAAATATATGTTCACTATAAGTTTCATTTGACATTTTTTAACACCTCTTTACATTTAATTCTATATATGTGTATATTTACCTTTAATTTTACTGTAATAAATTTTTCTGTTTATTTATAAATTTAAGCTATAATTATTATAGGTGGTGATTCTTTTGGATAAAAAGATAATTAGTATTGATTGTGAAAGTGATGGTTTGTATGGAGATATATTTGCTATAGGGGTAAGTGTATTTTTGAATGGAGAAGAAATAGATTCTTTTGTAGGCATGTCTAGTTTAAAAGAAGTTTCTAATCCTTGGGTAGTTGATAATGTATTGCCTCATATTAAAGTATCTAATGTATATGATTCAAAGGAAGATTTAAGGGAAGATTTTTGGAAGTTTTGGATAAGTCATAAAAACAATGCCATAACCATAGTTGATATTGGCTCTCCTGTTGAAAGTAATTTATTTAGAAAATGTGTGGAGAAGGATTTAGACAATAGATTATTCCAAGGGCCTTATCCCCTCCATGAAGTGGCTACCATGCTATTAGCTAATAATATAGATCCTGATATAGACAGAAAATCCTATACTAAAGATATACTCAACTATACTCCATCAAGACATAATCCTTTAGATGATGCACGTATGTCATTAGCTACATGGTTAAAATGTCAAGGTTACAACACAAAAATAATATTCCCATTAAAATAAGGTGGCCAAATTGGCCACCTTATCCTAAATTAATTCCACAGTATTTGTGCTAACTATATCTGCTCCATCTATTTCCTTTAATTCTCCGTTTTCTGTCTTAAAAATGTTTTTGTCTATAATAGACTGCATCACTGTCTCTACCTCTTTCTTAGTCACATCATCCTTAACATAATCCACACTGATCTTAGTGCTGCGACCTAACTCATTTCTAAAAATCATTTCTAATCTCTTCATTTAAATGCCCCCCTATTTATCCACTAATTCTGTTTCATTTAATTTAGCCACTTCTAAGGCTATCTTAGATTGAAGACCTATTAAAGCACTGGCTACTGCATATACATCCTCGTTAGATGCATCATGCTTTAGGTTAGAGTAAGTTTTAGTTTTCTTAATCTCCTTACCATTTTTGTCTGCTCCTAAGCTGTAGACGATTTTGAATTTTGTTGATTTGTTGTGTAATGTTACTGCCATATTTATCATCTCCCTTCACTTATATAGATATAGTGAGTGGGAGTTTTTGGACAAAAAAATAAAACCTTTTTTTGAAGGTTTTTTCAGTAATATTATTAATAAGTTATGCAATTCTACTTATTAAGAGCTGTTGCACAGAATGATTGTATGGACTTATTTCAATCCTTGTTTTAATGGATTTTGCACTTCTACTAAGTAAATTTGACATTTGATTTACAAAGTTATATAAGTTTCAATCCTTGTTTTAATGGATTTTGCACTTCTACTACATTTTATAGAAGGATATCCATTACAGTGTGTAGCGTTTCAATCCTTGTTTTAATGGATTTTGCACTTCTACAATAGAAAATGAAATACATGGAATATATAAGGAGATAATGTTTCAATCCTTGTTTTAATGGATTTTGCACTTCTACAAATGAATGACAGATATGATAATTTAATAGGTGAATCAAGTTTCAATCCTTGTTTTAATGGATTTTGCACTTCTACATGTTATCCTAGATAAATTTACTAATAGAGGTAATGAAAGTTTCAATCCTTGTTTTAATGGATTTTGCACTTCTACTGTTCTATGGATCCAGTCCATAGTATCGCTCATAGATGTAGTTTCAATCCTTGTTTTAATGGATTTTGCACTTCTACTCGTGTTTTTGCCTATTCTTAGTCACACCAACGGCTCTAGCCTTTTGATCACGCCATTAAGTCGTGCCAAAAGCAGGCTTTTCAAGTGTATATTTACACTTTTGCACCTGTTTTTTAAGTATGAAGACAACCTTCTAGCCTAGTAATTTCAAAGGTCATAGAGATTTCAGTCCTCTTTTCCCAATAATTTTGTACCCAGCATAGAATTTATCACATAAATAATGTTCTCTTTCTACTTCAAATACTATCACAATGTCATATTCTTTTCAAGGTTTTAGCTTTCCGTTCACATACCTACATTAACTTCCCTAAAGTAGGCTCACATATAGATTTCTTGATCTTAAATTTATTTTATTACAGTAACTTGCCTACAAGGGAAAATATATTGAAAATTTTTGGAACCCTGGAACGTCACAGCATCCTATGCTATTTGAACATGAGTCATGAACCTATCTACGAAGATTCACACTTTCGCTTGTGACAAGGACTTCAATGGAAAAATTTTCAATATATTTTCCTGAAGTAGGCCCGATAAAGCAAGTTTATACACGAGAAATCTATAAAGCTAAGATAAGGTGGCCAAATTGGCCACCTTATCTTAAATTAATTCCACAGTATTCGTACTAACTATATCTGCACCATCTATTTCCTTTAGTTCCCCATTTTCTGTCTTAAAAATATTTTTCTCTATAATGGACTGCATTACTGTCTCTACCTGTTCCTTAGTCACATCATCCTTAACATAATCCACACTGATCTTAGTGCTGCGACCTAACTCATTTCTAAAAGTCATTTCTAATCTCTTCATTTAAATCCCCCCCTATTTATCCACTAATTCTGTTTCATTTAATTTAGCCACTTCTAAGGCTGTCTTAGATTGAAGGCCTATTAAGGCACTGGCCACTGCATATACATCCTCGTTAGATGCATCATGCTTTAGGTTAGAGTAAGTTTTAGTTTTCTTAATCTCCTTCCCATTTTTGTCTGCTCCTAAGCTGTAGACGATTTTGAATTTTGTTGATTTGTTTTGTAATGTTACTGCCATATTTATCATCTCCCTTCACTTAT
>NZ_JAOART010000088.1 GCF_025210435.1 Anaeromicrobium sp. | reverse complement strand
TAGAAGTTCCTTAGATGAACTTGTGTATGACATATATAATATATATACCGAATATAGTGAATATCCAGATAAAGTTTATTCGTTAACAAATGTTAGAAATTTCCTAACATAAAACAAGGTTTTTACCAAGAAATCTATATAGATTTATCAACACTAAGCTTTCTTTATACAGTAACTTGCCTATAAGGGAAACTATTGAAAATTTTTGGAACCCTGGAACGTCACAACATCCTATGCTACTCCAACATGACACATGAACCTATATACGAAGATTCACACTTTCGCTTGTGACAAGGACTTGGGCGGAAAAGATTTTCAATATATTTTCCTGAAATAGGCCCGCATAAAGCAAGTTTATACACCAGAAATCTATATTTATGAATATATATCTGAAAACTCAATATAAGTTCGTTCAACAGAATTATTATAACACTTATCCCAATTATTATTTTCTATATTTTCTATTCTTTTGTTTGGTATAGTGAATTTAAACTTACTTCCATTATTTATTTCACTTTCAACAGAAATATTGCCCCCATGCATTTTTATAAGTTCACTAGTTAATGCAAGTCCAATTCCACTACCTTCTCTATTTCTTTTGAAGGTCTTATCCACCTGAACAAATCTATCAAATACTTTATCAATTTTGTTCTTTGGTATGCCTATTCCATCATCTTCTACTAAGATAGATGTATTTTCCTGATCCACATTTACTGTAACTTGAATTTTTCCACCCTCATTAGTAAATTTTAAGGCATTAGACAATAAATTTAATAATATTCTTTCAAGTTTATCTAGGTCAAATGCCACATAATGTTCTTCCCTATTAGTTTCAAATATGACGTTAATACCTTTATTTTCAGCAAAACCAACTACCGATAAGGTTATATCTTCTGCTACTTTTACTATATTACTATTACAAAGGGAGAGTTCTAAATAACCTGCGTCTATTTTTGTAACATCTATTAAATTATCGATTAATCTTATTAATCTATAGGAATTTTGCTTCAATATCTTATGTTCTTTATCCATAAGACTTATATTTTTCTTTTTTAATTCTATTAATTGTAATGTTCCCAATATCAAATTGAGGGGTGTCCTAAGTTCATGGGATATATTAGCAAAAAACTCAGTCTTTAATTTATCATATTCTAATATATTACTTATAACCTCTTCACTTTCCTTTATCTTTTCATCTAAAAAAGCCTCTTTCACCTTTAGATCTGTTATATCTACTCCCACAGATTGAAATTCTATTATGTTCCCATAGTCATCAAAAAATGCCTCCTCTGTCCACCTTTTCCAACTTAAGTTACCACCCTTACAGATACTTTTATGTTCATGGCTTATTACAGGATTATTCACATTAATTAAATCATAATTTCTCATAGTCCCCTTTTGTTCATCCTCTGGTATTAAATCTAAAAACTTACTTCCAATTAAGTCCTCATAGGTTTTACCATAATAATCACAATAGGCCTTATTTCCATAGGTCAATGTGGTATCAGGTAAAAATTTACATATGAAATCTTTATGATTTTCCACAATAGACTTATATTGTAAATTACTTATTCTTTGCCTCGTTTTCCTTCTAACACTTTTAGTTATGTCAAAGGCCTTACATATTATATATTTTACTTCACCCGTTTCTCCAATTTGGGGCTTTTTTATTACTTTTAATACCCTTTCTTCTCCTTTATAGTTTCTAATCCACTCTCTCGTTATTACAGTCTCTTTTAAATCCCAAACCCTCTTAGTGCTAGCTATACATACTAATGCTTCCCTACTAGATAAAATTTCATCAAGTCTTTTATTTCTAAGTTCTT
This sequence comes from Anaeromicrobium sp., assembly GCF_025210435.1. Taxonomy (GTDB): domain Bacteria; phylum Bacillota; class Clostridia; order Peptostreptococcales; family Thermotaleaceae; genus Anaeromicrobium. The sequence continues at coordinate 1,546 of NZ_JAOART010000088.1, read as the reverse complement.
CCTTCGTCTTTCCTAAAAAAGTAGCATGAGTATGATTAACAATTCCATACTTATCCACATCTGTTAAAGTCCAAATTTGAATATCTATAAAATCTATAATTTTCTCATACTCCCTTATATCCATTTCCACCATAATTCCATACCCCTTTATTAGCTTACCACTTACTATGAATATATTCTCCTTTTCTTTGCTTTTTCCTCCATTTTTTCCCATAATCCCTCATGAATTTTAAATGCTTATAAATTCCTATGGTGTAAGAAATAGTTAGTTTCTATATATGAAAACTAACTGCTTTTACATCCTTTATAGATTTGTGAATTTAAATTCATTCTACTTGAACAACTTAGGCATATTTATTCTTCATCTTAAAGTAAACCCATGCCTAAGTGGGTCTTCCATATCTATTAAGAAATAATTGAATCCAGTAATATAAGCACTTCCTGTTATTTCTGGAATTACAGCCATATATCCAGCACACTGAACTTCTTCTAATGCTCTTGCTTTAAACATTGTTCCTGTAATACTTTCGTATACAAACTCTTCATTTAAATCAAGTTTTCCCCTTGCATATAATGTGGCAACCTTAGCACTAGTACCAGTTCCACAAGGTGATCTATCCACTTGACCATCCCCAAAAATTACAACATTTTGAAGATTTGCCTCTGGGCTCTTTGCAGGTCCATATACTTCTACTAGGTCAGCAGTCTTAATATGCTCTAGTGTTGGATGTTGAATTTTAATTTCTCTGTTTACTATTTCTAATATTTCCATACCTATACTTGATAGCTTAGTAGTGTTTTGTGCACATATATCTAATCCTAATTCTTCTGATTTAACTAATATGAAAAAACTTCCACCAAAAGATATATCAAATATTATTTTTTTGCCAAGACTAGGTACAAATACTTCTTGGTTCTCCTTGTACAAAAATGATGGAACATTTACAATGGAAACTTCCTTAGCCTTTCCATCTTGAACTTTTACTCTAGATCTAATAAGCCCTACTGGTGATTCTAAGTTTATTTCTGTAAAAGGTTCTATTACTGGAACCATACCCGTTTCTACTGCTACAGTAACTGCTCCTATTGAACCATGACCACACATATTTAAATATCCACCCCCATCCATAAATATGATTCCTATGTCTGCATCTTCCATTGTCGGTTGAGTAATTATTGAACCAAACATGTCATTATGTCCTCTTGGCTCGTGCATAATAGATGTTCTTAGTGTATCTAAATTATCTTCTAAGTAGGCCTTTTTCTCTGCCATAGTCTTTCCTGGAATTACTGGTACCCCACCAATTACAACTCTAGTAGGTTCTCCCATTGTATGGGAATCTATTGTATGTATGGATTTAGATATTTTCATGAAAGTCCCGTTACCAAAAATCTATAAAAATCTACAAATTAAAGATTTTGTTTCTTTCCTACTTCATAATGTCCCATTTTGCCGAAGCTACTTTGGTTTGCTATAACACTCCATAGGCTTTGCTACTTTTCAGTAGTGGGTTGTAACGATTACCCAATTTAGAATATCTTTTTA
>NZ_JAOART010000087.1 GCF_025210435.1 Anaeromicrobium sp. | reverse complement strand
TATGATAAACTAACTTATATAACACTCCTGTAATTTTTTCTCCTTAAAGGTTTTGTCGCTAATAAGGATACTATAAAATTGCATAAGGGTGTTATATTTTTTTAATTTGAAATTATTGGAATTAACTTTTGACTGTCCAGTATATATGTTATCCTTTTTTACTGTTATTAAAAAATCCGTAGTCATAACTATATCTCGCCCACCAACTGAGGGGTGCCTAATATTCAACTCCTCTGCTATTAGTTTTGTAGTCTCTAATGATAATAAGGGAAACTGTTCTCTGATTTCTACAACATTACTATCAAAAATTTGCAATAAGTAAAAGTAGTATTCTAAATCACTTAGAAAATGATATATCCTCTTGTGTTTGACTCCAAGTACTCTATGTTTCCTTCCCCTTGAAGGGACTTCGTGTACTTTTATCCAAGGAATATAATTAATACCTCTACCTAAGCCTCTTTTTTCTTTTAATCTACATATATCGCTTTTTCCATGTCTAGACATAATAGATACCCTCTTTGCATAATTACTGTATTATTAACTATTAAAATACAAAATATAACATAAATGTTTTTTTCTGTTATATTTATGACTTAATTAATGTATTCACATTAAATATATCCTGTTATTACTATCTACATAGTTGCTTATTAATTAGAACCTCCTTCTTATGTAAAAGTGAATAATTATATAAAAAGAAGTATAAATTTGTTGCTAGAACAATTTTATACTTCTCTCCATTTTGACAAAGTTAACTTTCTCTTTAAGTCAAATTTATAAATCTATTCATATATTGTTAATAATTCAAAACTTTAAATTTTATTTTTTTCCATTTGGTAAGTTCTCTTTGTGTCTACTATCGAATCAATATAATTTTTAGTCTTCGGCATTTTAATTAAATCATTTTTAACTGGTGATCTGAATTCTGGTCTTAATTGACCTAACAAGTATTTATTAGTTATTCTTCTGCGACTGCTATTTCTAGTAATACGTTTATAAATCTCTTTTAATTCTTCTAAAATAATATTATCCCTTTCCCCCCAATCTACTCTAAGCTTCTTATTTATATTTCTTTCTTTAGATTCAAGTGGTCTAGGCATATTACTATCAAACCATTCTTTGTCATTCATATACAACCAATTGAAAGGTTTTCGTGAAGCTCTTTTTATCATTTCTCTACAAGATTTAGGATTATTTTCTATATAATCTAATATTAATTCTCTATATTTAAACTTGTACTTATTTATATAATTTGATCTCATTTTTCTATTAGGTAAATTTTCGTTAATCCAATCAATATTATTATTATATAACCAATTATATTGTTTTGGTAAGTTTTCTCTAAGCTCACTTCTGTTACTATTAGGATTCTGTTTTAGATATTCTAATAGTTCTGATTTATACTTTCGAACTTTATCATAAAAATCATCTTTGCACAATTCATTCCTGATTGGTTTAGGCATATTTTCCTCAAACCATGTTCTATCATAAACCTTAATTCTCTTATATTCATTTGCATAAGAATTTATTATTTGATTTCTATTGCAATTTGGAGTATTTATAATGAAATTAAGAATTTTTCTTTTCGACTCATTTAATAATTTTTCATTTATTGATTTATTAGTTGATGATTTTGGCGCATTCTGTTCAAACCATTCTCTATCATTTTTACGAAGCCATCTATATTCAATTCTTATTTTTTTAGAAAGGTTACTCCTGTTAGTATTAGGAAATTTACTTATAAACGCCTTCAACGTATGCCTATACTTACTTCTTTTTTCATTGAAGTTTTTTTCTTTTACACTTTCTTCTTCATCATACCTTTCTTCAAAAAAGGCTTTTATATCTCCAACTAAAAATTGTATAAATAATATATGTCTAATAGGTTCAATTACGCCTGCTGTTTTTCCAGATATTCTACTTAACCAATTATTATAAATATGATGAGAATATTCAATTTGGCAATTTAATTCTAGTAGCAGTTTATGAGTAAAATAGCTTGTGAATTGCTCATGTAAATCTTTATGTTTTATGCAACCTCTTCTGTCTATTAAATCTTTTTGTTCCATAAAAAATCTATACTTTTTGTGAATTTCTAGTTGATTAAAATGACTCAAATCTTTTTTTAATAAATAATCAAATGCATTTGCTATATTTAGCAACTCTTTTTCATAGTTGCTATCTTCTTCGTAATGTATTTTTAAGTCAAGAAAATTGTAATCACAATCATAGTATTTTCCAACTCCTATTAACTTTAATTCTTTTTCATATTCAGTTAGTAAACATTTATGTTGATTACAAATATTTACTCCTGGTATTTGATGTATCCTGTGAAAATATGACTCTCCAAATCTTTTATAATCTTGTTTCGCACATATTGGACAATAAAATAAGTGTCGCCTTTTAAGATGTTTTTGAGTAGACATACCTACAAACCCAAAAGTTTTTGATCTTTCTTGACCTTTCATTATTCTTATAATTTTTCTCTGAGTTTGTATGGGAACAAAAGGGAGATAACAATTATATAAGGTATTGTTTTTAATTATTGATTCACTAGTGTAATTGATTGAATTTGGTAATTTTGATACTACTAAATCTAAATTATTCGGAAAATCTATTTGAGTTCCTTTAGACGACTTATTAAATAAATCCTTATAGGTAGATTTAAAGTATACATTTCCACAATGCTTATGGTATCTAGCTATCACACTATAGAAAATTTCCTCAGGATATATTCTTGGAAAATATTTTAACATGTTATCCCCTTTCATTAGCACTTATTTAAAGGATTGAAGTTTAGTAAATTTCATACTATTTATATCCATTTTTAGACCAGCATATAACTACTTAGTTTAAATTTATAATATATAATTAGAATTTGTAATTTAAAACTCATACTACAGAATGTGACCATTTTTTTGCATTAATAATTTTAATGTTTTATAGATTAAGCTTCCCTAAATAATTTTAATCAATGGTTCTAATATTAATTTTTTCTATGATTTCAATTACTACACACTAAAAAAATTCTTATGAAGTATTTCCTTCATAAGAATTTTGAAATTTGCAAGTTTAGTTTGCAACTATATTAAACAGTTTACGGTTTTATTAAACAGTTTACAACTTTATTAAACAAACACAACTTTACAACTGTATACAACCTTGTTCCTCCATAGTGCTCAAGGCCTTAATGGCTCCGAATTTACTGTGCTCATATGTAAGTCCACCTTGGAAATATACTATGTAAGGTTCCTTAATTGGTGCATCGGCACTTAGTTCTATAGATGATCCTTGAACGAAGGCTCCTGCTGCCATGATAACTGGTGAATCATATCCTGGCATTTCCCATGGTTCTGGCTTTACAAATGAATCCACTGGTGCGGCCCCTTGTACACCTTCACAAAAGGCCACTACAGCCTTTTCACTACCAAGTTTTATTGCCTGTATTATATCACTTCTACTCTCATGCCATTTAGGTGATACTTCATATCCTAGCTTGTCATATAGCTTTGAACAGAATATGGCTCCCTTTATGGCTTCACTTACCACATGGGGTGCCATGAATAATCCTTGGAACATACTTCTTGTCATGCCAAAGGTAAGGCCACATTCCTTTCCTATTCCAGGAGATGTCATTCTATATGAGATAGTTTCTATTAAATCTTCTCTCCCTACTATGTATCCTCCTGTTAAAGCCAACCCACCACCAGGGTTTTTAATTAGTGATCCTGCCATCACATCTACACCAACCTCAGTAGGTTCTTTTGTATCTAAAAATTCTCCGTAGCAATTATCCACCATACAAATCACATCTGGTTTAATTTCCTTTGCAGCTTTTACAACTTCTTCTATATCACTTATAGTAAGGGCCTTTCTCCAATCATACCCTGTAGATCTTTGGATATATATCATTTTAGTTTTTTCACTTATTAATGACTTTAATTTTTCTATATCTACATTTCCGTTCTCTTTAAAATCCACTTGTTCATATGTAATTCCAAATTCCTTTAATGATCCACCATACTCTCCTCTGATTCCTATTACTTCCTCTAGGGTATCATAAGGCTTTCCTGTGGCAGAGATTATTTCATCCCCTGATCTTAATATACCTGTTAAACATAGGGTAAGGGCATGAGTACCATTAACTATAGTAGGTCTAACTATAGCATCTTCACAATTAAATAATTGTGCAAATACCTTTTCTATAGTTTCTCTTCCCATATCATTGTATCCATATCCTGTATTCCACTGAAAATGTGAATCACTTACTCTACACTCTTGAAATACCTTTAATACTTTATATTGATTAAATTCCCTTATTTTATCAATGTCTTTTAATCTATCTTTAATCTCATTTTCCACTTCATTACTAAGATTAAGTACCTTCTCTGATATGTTCATATGTTCTATTAAATAGTCTTTAGTACTTCGTAACATTTAATCACCATCCAAAATAGTTTTTCCTATGTATTTTATCACAAGAAATCATATGTCGCAAACAGGTTTTCACATTGTTAAAACCAATTCTTTTCTTTGCTGAAATGTTAAATATATTTATTTTAGGATAGGTCCTTATGATTTCTTTCATCAAATTATTATCATGTATCTTATCTGTTTTATTTAGTAAAATTAAATATTTATCCTTAGTAATACCATAGTCTATTATATATTTATCTATACCTTTAAAAGAAAAATCTGTAGCATCAATAATATGAATTATTATATTAGCATCTATTAAAGCATATAGGGTCTTTGTTCTTTCTCTTCTCCTCTCCCATTTATCTATTCCTGAGTCAATACTCACACTATCTATCAAATATATCTTTTCACTTTTAATACTTATCTTATAATTTGTTAATCCCTTTTGTGTGAATATTTCATTTTTTTTGTTTTTAGGATTTATAAATTTAGAAAAATTTTTGCAAAAAATAGTTTTACCACTTTTATCCTTTCCTATAACTATGCACCTAACCATCCACATCCCCCTGATTAATGTCGTCTTTTCTTATATATAAAAGATCCTCTACTCCATATTTATTACTCTTTTTTAATCTCACCGCTTGATTTCGTATTGAAGCTTCAATTATATTTCTTACCATTCTAGCATTACCTATATATCTATCTTTTCTATAGTTTTTCTCAATAATATCCTTAATTTTATTCTTAGCACCAAGGGATAGTTTGTATTCCCTATCTTTAAGCATTAGTTCGCCGATACTTATTAATTCATCCAAATTATAGTCCTCAAATTCTATTTGAATAGGAAATCTAGATTTAAGTCCTGGATTACTTCTCAAAAAGGCATCCATTTCTTCTTTATATCCAGCTAATATTAATATGAAGTCTTCCTTGTTATCTTCCATTCCCTTAACTAGTGCATCTATAGCTTCCTTTCCAAAGTCCTTTTTTCCACCTCTACATAGGGAATAGGCCTCATCTATAAAAAGTATACCTCCTTGAGCCTTTTTCACATGATTTCTCATTTTTATGGCTGTATGACCTATATATTCCCCTACTAAGTCAGCCCTCTCTGCCTCTACCAAATGTCCTTGTGATAAAACTTTCATCTCATGAAATACTTCTCCCAAAATCCTAGCCACCGTAGTCTTTCCCGTACCAGGATTGCCCTTAAATATCATATGCATAACTATCGGATCACTTTTTAATAATTTTTCCTTTCTTATTTTTTGCACCAAAGTTACAGCTATTATCTCTTCTACTACCTTTTTAACTCTTTTAAGACCTATTAATTTATTTAACTTTTCTAATGCCTTTTTTTCCACCCCATCTCTCTTTTCTCTTTTCTCTTCCTCCATAAGCTTTATGAAAAAATCCTCCATTGAAATTTGTCCCTGCCTATATTTATTTATAATGATTTCCTTTCTTATCAAATCCATCACCTCAGGAATAAAGTAAGCCTTATTAAATTTTTATTTTTCAAAATAGATAAATATTCTATTCTTATAAAGTTAAAACTAATAAACTTAAAAAGAACAGCTCAAAAGAACTGTTCTTAAATAAATAATCTATTTCAATATTATTTTATCTTTAGGTATGATTTTTAATTTTTTCTAGTAATTCATTTTTCTTCTCTAACAGTCCATGGACTTCGTTTATTAAAAAATTGTCTTTGCCATGTCCCTTCTCTACAAAAAACATAGATATGGCTCCCAAGCCAACATGGGTTCCTACAGCAACACCCATTTGCATAATAAAAATATCACCCGTAAAGTCACTTTCTCTCTGAATTTTTATCCTTAAATTTTCAGCATATTTCAAATCGGAAGTATATCCAATTATTATAAAATCAGTAATATTACTATCATTTCTTTTCATAAACTCATCAACATAGTGTTTAAGTACTTTTTTTCTTCCTCTCTCCTTAGCTACAATTGCACCTTTTCCCTTTTTCATTGTCATTATAGGTTTAAGTTTTAAAACTTTACCTAAAAATGCACTTACATTTGTAAGTCTACCACTTTTAATTAAATGATCTAAATCATCCACAGAAAGAAAATGCTTTACACTTGTTTTATAGGTTTCATTAAATTCAATTAATTCTTCAAAGGTAGCCCCTAGATCTCTTAATCTAGCACTTTTTAGAATCAGCCACCCACTGCCGTGACTCATGGATTTTGAGTCTACAATGTGAATCTTTACAGTTGAATTTGGATTTTCTTCAAAATAACAATCTTTAGCAATTATAGCAGACTGATATGCACCACTTGTACCGCTCGACATACAAATACATAGTACCTCTGTGTGGCCCTTTTCAATAGCATCCTTCATTATATTAATGTATTCGGTAGGACTTGGCATTGAAGTACCCGGTTCTTCATCTAAATCCTCAATAATGTTATAAAATTCGTCAGCTTTAATATCGATCTTATCCCTATAAGTCTTTCCTTCTATGTTGATAGTCACAGGAGCTATACTAATATCATACTTTTTTATAATTTCCTGGGATAAATCGCATGTTGAGTCAGCCATAATCTTTATCATCTATATCCTCTCCTACTATATATTTTTCTGTTATCTTTCTTTCATTTGATTCTATCTAAAATAGTTTTTCTATGCATTTTATCACAAGAATCCTCATGTAGCAAATAAATTTTTATAGGGTTAAAATTAATATGAGCAAAAACATATATTTATAGGGTACATAGACCCTCGTTCCGAAAAAAAGAGATAGACTTAAAAAATCTATCTCCTAGCCATTTATATTTTTATTTTATCTTTTTTACTTGTTATCTTCCCTTCTATCTTGCATGAATGCTACTTTTCTAGCTGGTATTATTGTGGATACAGCATGTTTATAAATCATATTTTGCTTTCCGTCTCCCTCTAATACGATTGTATAGCTATCAAAACCTTTTACTAAACCCTTTAATTGAAATCCGTTCATTAAAAATATAGTAATAGGTACATGTTCTTTTCTTACATGGTTTAAAAATATATCTTGTAAATTTATGGCGTTTTTCATTAGTTTTACCCTCCCAGAATTTTATATGGCTACTAATTTATATTCTACATTAACTCTAACTTTCCTTCTATATATTTAACAATATCTTCCTTTAGGTCTTCTTTACCATCATATTTATTTATATCAAACCACTGCATTTGATCATATCGTTTAAACCAAGTAATTTGTCTTTTAGCATATCTTCTAGTGTCTCTCTTTAGTATATCTACAGCCTTTTGCAATGTATATTCGCCCTTTAAATACTTTATTATCTCCTTATATCCTAACCCTTTCATAGATATATTATCCACATCAAGATCAAGTTTCATAAGTTTTTTAACTTCATCCACAAGTCCCATTTCCATTAGTATGTCTACTCTTTCATTTATCCTATTATAAAGTTCTTCCCTATCTCTAATAAGACCTATAAGGCAATAATCATATTCTTCATTTGGAACTAGGTTAGATTTAAACTCTTTTATTTTATCTCCACTCTCATAATATACTTCAAGGGCCCTAATAACTCTTTTTAAGTTATTTGCATGTATTCTCTTTGCTGCTTTATCATCTACTTCTTTTAATTTATTATGTACATATTCATTTCCAAATTCCCTTGCCTCAGCTTCTAATTTTTCTCTTAATTCTTTATTTTGACTAGTAGATGAAAAATCTATATTATATATGATTGAATTAACATAAAGGCCTGTTCCTCCCACGATCATAGGAATCTTTCCCCTAGATATTATTTCATCTATATATTTTTTAGCAGACTTCTGAAAATCAGATACGGAATAATTTTCTCTAGGATCTATTTCATCCATTAGGAAATGGGGAATTCCCTGTCTTTCTTCCATGGTAGGCTTTGCACTACCAATGTCCATCCCCTTGTATATTTGCATAGAATCTGCTGATATTATTTCACAATTCAATTCTCTTGCTATTTCTATGGAAGTTTCAGTTTTTCCAACAGCTGTTGGTCCTACTATAATTATTAAGGGCTTTTTCATGTTTAAACTCCTTTATTTTCTCTTAAATTTTCTCTCTATTTCATATTTCGTCATAGATATTACTATGGGACGTCCATGGGGGCACGTATATGGATTATCTGCCTTTGACAATTCATCCATCAATCTTTCTATCTCCATATCCATTAATTTATCATTGGCCTTTATGGCATTTTTACATGCCATGGAAATCACCTTTTCTATCTTTGCATCATAGGAACTAGATATATGCTTAAAGGATTCTGCCACCTCTTTGAAAAAACTCTCTGCTTCTGGTTTTCCAAAAATAACAGGCACAGATGTTATTCTAAAGGTATTTTGTCCGAAATCTTCTAATTCATATCCCAAGTTTTCAAATACATGGATAAATTCTTTTATGGTTTCATACTCATATATGCTAAACTCTACTAAAATAGGAACTAATAGCTTTTGAGTTAATGGATTTTGACTTTTATATTTTTTTAAAAACCATTCATACAATATTCTTTCGTGGGCTGCATGCTGATCTACCAAATACATTTTATCTTTTCCTTGTCCTATTAAGTAGGAGTTAAATAATTGTCCTATTATTCTTATATCCAATATGGTCTCATCTTCATTTTTTTCTATGAAAGACTCTTGTATCTCATCTTTATGAGTATCCATAAAAATTGTAGGTAAAATCTCTTTTTCCATATTTTCTTCTAGTTTTTCTTTTATATTCTCTTCTATATTTTTTTCTATTAATTTTTCTACTTCTGGTTCCTTTTCTATAACTTGAACATGATTTACCAAACTATTTTCTTTCTCTAGTATTGGTTCATACTTTACTTTTTCTTCTTTAACTATTATTTCAGGTTCTATTATATTTTTTTCCATAGTTTTGACTTTATCTATTTCATTTTCCTGTAGAATTGGTGTTATATTCACTTCTTTAATATTTTTTATAGGATTTATTATATTCTTTTTAGGTTCTTCTTTTTTTATCATGTTACTTATATTTTTAGGATTTTCTATTTTACTTTTGATTATAGGTGTATTAATTATATTTATTTTAGCCTCTTTTCTTATCTTTTCCTCTTCCCTTATTTGAGGAATTAGACTTTTACTAAAAAGCCCTTTTTTAAGGACATAACTAATACCTTTTTTAACATTTTCATCATCTTTAAACCTTATTTCAGTTTTAGCAGGATGTATGTTTATATCTATTAAATTAGGATTCATATGCACATAAACAAAACAGATGGCATGTCTATTTATAGTTATTAATGTTTTATATGCATCAGATACTGCCTCTGATATGGTTTTAGATTTTATATATCTTTGGTTTACAAAAAAAGTCTGTAATTTTTTATTACCCCTAGTAACACTAGGTTTACATAAAAAACCTTTTACAATAATATTATCTACTTTTTCTTCCACCTCTATTAAGTTTTTAGCTATATCTTTACCATATATACTAGCTATGTTATTAACTATATGCCCATTACCATTAGTTACAAATACTACCTTATCATTATTAATAAGTCTAAAGGATATATTAGGATAAGCCAGTGCTAATTTACTAACTATATCTATAATATAGGAAGTTTCTGATCCATTTGATTTCATGAATTCAAAACGAGCAGGTACATTATAAAATAGATTTTTTACCAATATGGTAGTTCCACCAGGTGCTCCCACTTCATCATTAGAAATGAGTTTTCCTCCGTGAACTACTACCTTTCTTCCCACATTATGATCCTTACTTTTAGTTATTAATTCTAATTGGGATACGGCAGCTATACTAGCTAAGGCTTCGCCCCTAAAACCAAGGGACAGTATACTACTTAAATCCTCTACTTTTCTTATCTTACTAGTGGCATGCCTTTCAAAGGCAACTTCCACATCATCAGGATGTATACCTATACCATTATCACTTATTCTTATATAGGATTTTCCTGCATTTTTAATCTCCACAGTGATTTTATTACTCTTTGCATCTATGGAGTTTTCCACCAATTCCTTTATAACAGAGGCAGGCCTGTCCACCACCTCACCTGCCGCTATTTTATTTGCTATTATCTCATCTAATCTATTAATTCTTCTTTCCATATTCTCACCCTTATTTGGATTTAATAATTATACATATAACCCACTTTTATACTCTATAAACTACTTAGATATTAATTTTTTAAGCTTGTAAAGTTCATTCATTGCATCCATAGGTGTCAGCTCTAATATGTTAATCTTTCTTAATTCTTCAACTACCTTAGAATCTTCACTGGGTTGTAAGAAATCTAATTGTTGTTCACAAACTGCAATTTCCTTGTGAACCTCTTGAATTTCTTCTTCCTTGTATTCAATGTTATCATCTTTTATTTCATCATAATCCATAGTAGGTCTTACATGGTCATTTTCAAGTTTTTCAAGTATTCCCTTAGCCCTATCTATAACATGATTTTTTACTCCAGCTAACTTAGCCACTTCTATTCCATAACTTTGATCTGCACTACCCTTTATGATTTTGTGTAAGAATACTACATTTCCATTGTTTTCTTTCACATGGATGCAGTAATTTTTTACTCCATCTAATGTGTCTTCTAGATCAGTCAATTCATGGTAGTGGGTAGCGAACAATGTCTTTGCACCTATGTTTTTAATATCACTGATGTGTTCCACTACGGCCCAAGCAATACTAAGTCCATCATAAGTACTAGTTCCCCTTCCTATTTCATCTAGGATAATTAAACTATCCCTAGTAGCATTATTAAGTATATTGGCAAGTTCGCTCATTTCCACCATGAAGGTACTTTGTCCCTGAGCTAAGTCATCAGATGCTCCTACCCTAGTAAATATCCTGTCTACTATACCTATATTTGCTCTATCTGCCGGTACAAAGCAACCGATCTGACTCATTAGGGCAATTAAAGCAACTTGTCTCATATAGGTGGACTTACCTGCCATGTTTGGTCCTGTTATAATGGAGAATCTATTTTCATCCTTATTTAGTAGTGTATCATTTCCTACAAATATTTCGTCTTTCATCATCCTTTCTACTACAGGATGACGGCCATTTTCAATATGAATTTTACCTTCAAAGTTTATTTCAGGCTTCACATAGTTATATTCATTACTTATATGGGCAAAGGAAAGGAGGGCATCTAACCCAGCTATCTCACTAGCAGTCCTTTGAATCCTTAAACTATGTTCCTTTATCTTTTCCCTTAAACTTAAGAATATATCATATTCAAGTTCTACAATCTTATCTTGAGCACCTAATACTTTAGCTTCCACTTCCTTTAATTCAGGAGTTATATATCTCTCCGCATTGGATAAGGTTTGTTTCCTTATATAATCATCTGGAACTAGGCTAAGGTTTGATTTAGTCACTTCTATATAATATCCAAATACTTTGTTAAAGCCTATCTTTAAGGATTTAATACCAGTCTTTTCCTTTTCCATATTTTCTAAGTTGGATATCCATTCTTTACCACCACGACTAATATATCTTAGTTCATCTAATTCTTCGTTATATCCATCCTTAATTATTCCACCTTCTTTTATAGTAATAGGTGGATTTTCCACAATGGCCTTTTCTATGATTTCTCTCACATCTTGAGAAGTTTCTATTCTATCTCTTATTTCTTTTATCTTTAAAGACTCCATGTGACCTATAGTATTTTTTATATTAGGAAGTTGTTCTAGGGATGTCTTTAAAGCCATCATATCCCTGCCATTGGCATTGCCATAAGAAATCCTTACGGCTAAACGCTCTAGATCATATACACTTTTTAAGTAACCCTTTAACTCTTCCATTACTAAGAAATCATTCTTTAATTCTTCTACACCATCTAACCTTCCCTGTATTTCATCTGGATTTTTAAGGGGCTCCTCTACCCATTTTTTTATTTGTCTAGCTCCCATGGCCGTATTAGTTTTATCAAGTACCCAAAGTAGTGAACCCTTTTTACTTTTTTCCCTCATGGTCTCAGCAAGTTCTAGGTTACGTCTTGTAAACTTATCTAGTACCATATAGTTGTCCAAATAATAGAATCTTATATTTTGAATAAAGGATATGCTACTCTTTTGAGTAGTTTCTATATATTCAAGTAATGACCCTACTGCACATATACTATAATTTTTGTCACTAAGACCTATTCCATCTAAATTTAGTACATTTAATTGTTTTAATATTTTGTTTTGTCCATACTTCAAATCATAGGCCCAACCATGAAATAAACTTATGTATGGGTTCATTATCTTCCCAATCTCAAGTTCTATATTAATTCCATTATGAACATTTTTATTTATTATAATTTCCCTAGGTTTAGTCTTAACAATTTCATCTATTAATTGCCCCAATGGATTATCATCTATTATTTGAGTACAATTTAATCTTCCCGTACTTATATCTGAGTAAGCTATACCAATGGCACCTTCATCCACATATATGGACATGATATAGTTATTTTCATTATCCTTAAGTAGCTCCGCATCCATAACTGTTCCTGGAGTTACTACCTTTACCACATCTCTTTTTACCAAGCCCTTAGCCTTAGATGCATCTTCCACCTGTTCTGCTATGGCCACCTTATATCCCTTTTCTATAAGCTTTGCTATATAGTTTTGTGCAGAATGAAAGGGTACTCCACACATGGCTGCCTTTTCCTCTAATCCACAGCTCTTTCCAGTTAGTGTAATTTCAAGTTCCCTTGATGCTGTTTTAGCATCCTCAAAGAACATTTCATAAAAATCGCCTAATCTAAAAAATAAAATACAATCTTTATATTTATCCTTTATATCAAGGTATTGCCTCATCATTGGAGTTAATTTTCCCATGCACCTATTCCTCCTACTATTAATTAGCCCCTTACTTCTTCTTAGTAATGTTATAAAAACCAGGGATATCCCTGGTTTTTAATTGTCCTATAAAGCTTCACCTTCTAAACTGAAGGTTTTTGCCTTAGTAATTTTCACATCAACCACTTGACCGATTAATTCTTCATTTCCACTAAAGTTAACTAGTTTACTTGTTTCTGTTCTTCCCATTAACTTTGTTTTATCTGTCTTACTAAATCCTTCTACTAAAACTTTTAAAGTCTTTCCCTCTAGCTTTTTATTATTGTCATTGATTATAGGGTTTAATACATTTAGTAATCTATTAAATCTTTCATGCTTAATATCTTCTGGTACTTGATCTTCATATTTAGCAGCAGGAGTACCTTCTCTGATAGAATATAGGAAAGTAAATGAAGAATCATAACCTACTTCCTCTACTAAGCTTAGTGTGTCATTAAAATCTTCTTCCGTTTCTCCCGGGAATCCAACTATTATATCTGTACTTATGGCTACACCAGGTATTTCTCTTTTTAGATCATGTACTATATTTAAATAATCTTCCCTAGTATAGTGTCTATTCATTTTCTTTAGTATTCTACTACTTCCTGATTGAACTGGTAAATGCATATGATTACATACCTTGTCACAATCTCTCATGGCCTCAATTAAATCATATGATAAATCCTTTGGATGGGAAGTCATAAATCTGATTCGCTCTATTCCCTCTACTTCATTTAACATTCTAAGTAATTGGGCAAAATCCACCTTCTCTTCTAAGGTTTTTCCATAGGAGTTTACATTTTGACCTAAAAGTGTAATTTCTTTAGTTCCTTCTTGTCCAAGCTCTCTCACTTCATTTACTATATCTTCAGGCTTTCTACTTCTTTCTCTTCCCCTAGTGTATGGAACTATACAATAGGTACAAAAGTTGTTACAACCATACATTATATTTACAAATCCCTTTAGGGAGAATCTTCTTGCAGCCTTTAATCCTTCTACTACTTCTCCTTCACTCTCCCATACATCCACAATCATAGTTTGGCTCTGTCTACATGCGACTAGTAATTGGGGAAACTTATGAAGGTTATGTGTACCAAATACAATATCCACATGCCTATATTTTTTCTTTATTTCATTTACCACATGAGGTTGTTGCATCATACAACCACATACTGCAATAATCATATCCTTTTTCTTTGCCTTTTTAGGTTTTAATTGTCCTAAGTTACCATATACCTTTAGTTCTGCATTTTCTCTTACACAACAAGTATTATATATAATTAAATCTGCATCATCTATGTTATCAGCCTGTTCATATGCCATATTATCAAGCATTGCCATTAATTTCTCCGAGTCATGTTCGTTCATTTGGCAACCATAAGTTACTATTAAAGCCTTCTTTTTCTTATGAGTTTTTTCATATTCCTCTTCATTTTCAGCTTTCATTATTTCAATATATTCATTTTGAAGTGCAATGTCTTCTAATGATACTTTCACTTCTTTTCTTTCGCTCAAAGTTATTTCCTCCTAAATTGTATGTTATATCTATTATCTGATTTATATACTATCATATTATAACAGTTTGATGTAACTATATTCAACATTATACTAGGTTTTCATAAATATAATTAGTCATAAATTTAGTATAACCTTTTTCTTATTTTAATAAATTGAGACTGTAAAATCTTTTTTTATATTTAACAAGTCCCTAAATTAATATTTTTTTACGGATCCTATATCAAAGGAGGCTTGTTACTAATTCTATATAAAGTTAAACCTATAAACCCATCACCTTATACGAAAAATAATTTCTATAAGGGTGTAGATTGGAATAATTTAAAAAATAATAAAGATAAAGATGCCTATAACAAAAAAGTTTTTTAGACTTTTTTAATAGAGCTATTTTAAAGTATGCTTTCCATGATGCTAGGAATGAATAATATTAATAGGAACAATGATGATGCCCCATTGTCATGATAGTATTTTTAATGTTATGGATTAGCTATTTACAACTTTCTCCAAAGAAAATAACCAGAGGTAGTTTCGTAACCACCTCCCCCTAAATATACAATTTATTGTATAAAAATACTTGATA
This sequence comes from Anaeromicrobium sp., assembly GCF_025210435.1. Lineage (GTDB taxonomy): Bacteria > Bacillota > Clostridia > Peptostreptococcales > Thermotaleaceae > Anaeromicrobium. The sequence continues at coordinate 47,824 of NZ_JAOART010000087.1, read as the reverse complement.
AAATTTTATAGAAAACAATAAGATGGTGAATACTTGTAGTAGGGTTTTATCACTCCACAAGCAATTCTTCTTCCTGCATTCCCTGTAGGTTGTGTTCTATAATCATCGGGATTTTCATGAATTATAATGGACTTTCCTATTACATCTCTAACCTTAAATTTATTAGTAAAAAATTCCATAATTGCTACTCCATCGTTTGAAAATAGAACTGGAAAATCTCCTGCATGATTCCCATGAGGTTGATTAGTCGGATTCCAGTGACCACCAGCATATTTAAATGGATTGCCACATCCTCCTATGTTGCAATTTCCAAACTCATGAATATGGAACCCAAAGGGACCTATAGGATCTAAATCTCCCTTTGCAGGTTGATAAGGTGGCAATCCATGTATATTCGCATATACCATAGCACCAGTAGGTACGTCTTTTATAAATACTATGCCTCTAATTTGTGGTCTAATTGGCCCTCCTCTTACATTAACTATAGCTACATGTGGGTATCTGCTTTCCATACTCTCATCTCCATTTTTATCTTATTACATGCTTCACATTATGATACGGAGTAATACAGTGTTATTAACCCTACATTAAACATTATTTTCGTATAATAATAACATCTTATTTAGGTGCTTTCATATATCCTCAACTGGATTAACCCCTTCATTTTGAACAAAAACTCATTAATTCTTCTATTTTCATAGTATTACTTTTTATAACAATATGTTAATAGTGGATTCAAATGTTATTTTACAATTTCCAGTAAAATCTTTACCTGGCCTTTTAACAAAGGTTTATGGAGAAATAGCCATTTTTTTAATAATGGAATTTAATTTATTTTTAATAATCGTAGAGTAATTAGTCATAATGAAGCCTCCTTAAATTAATCTATTTAAGTGGCTTCCCCGAAAAAAAGAGCAGAGCATGTTTTGGCATACTCTACATCTTTAAATAATATTATTAAAAGTTTTTAACTTAATCACATTGCCTTTTACTTTCTTTCTCTTGGAGCACTACCTGTAGCCCATGCAGTATTTATTTGATTCATTTCCTCTGTCACTCGTGCAGATTTAATGCTTAGTTCTTGAGTCTTTAATTCATAAATATCTTCTACTGCTCCTGAATCTACAGAATTTTTTATTACTTTTATTTCTTTGTCTTTATTTATATGGTTTCTTTTCATGTAAACACCTCTGCCTTAGTGTTTCACATACACATAAATCATATGTGTTTTTGTTTTATATAAGATAATTATTGTATATATAATATAATGGAATTAAAATATAATAAATTATGCCATTATATTTACTACTCGGTACTACATTAGAAATATAAGCATTATTAATAACTATATTGTATTAATAATGCTTATATGTTAAAATTTACCTATTATTACGATTGGAGTTGATTTATCAAATATGAGACTACCCTTTTGGCAATACCTCGTTATTTATATAATCGTTGCATCCTCAATTGATTTTATTGATAAAAAACTTAAAATCTATAATAAGTTATACATAAAACTTGAATCTAAAATATTAGCTAAATTAGTTATTTATTTTGTTGGTATTTTTGCAATTATATTTATGCATTATCTTAATGTTAATCCCAAAATTAATATTGCAGTGGCTGCAGGTCTGGGAGCAGGTACTGCTTCTATTAGATAAATTCCATATCTCAGTCTATTATAATTCAAAACTACAATCTGTTCTCTTTTTATTCTCTCATTGAAATAATATCCATATTTATGAATTTAACAGGGTAATGTCAGCATCTTAAAAGATCCTAACACTACCCTTTATAATTTTCTAATTATTTATCCATACTATCTTTTATTTTTTTGCATAAGCCCCCCTACCTATCTACTAGTTATATTATTAGAAGATTATTATAATGTTCAAAAAAATTAGTATTTTTTGTAGAATTTTGTTTTTATTAAAATTTATTTATGTTAATATATATTTATGTTTTTTCAACAAATCAGCATATAGACATATATAAAGAGGAGACGTATAAGATGAGTTTTTCAAAGAGAATATTAAGTATGGATGAAAGCCCCATAAGGAAATTAACGCCTTATGCAGAAGAGGCTAAATCACAAAATAAAAAAGTATATCACTTAAACATAGGTCAACCAGATATAGAAACGCCACATTTATTTATGAATAAAATCAAAAATTCAGAAGAGAAAATAATAAGTTACACTAATTCCACTGGAAATGATGAACTTATAGATAGCTTTATAGAATTTTATAAGAATTATAATCTAGCCTACGAAAGAGATGAAATACTAATTACTAATGGGGCTAGTGAAGGTCTTTTATTTACTCTTATGGCCCTAGGTGATGTGGGAGATGAGGTCATAATCCCAGAGCCCTTTTATACTAACTATAAGGGAATTTGTGCTTCAATAGGTCTAAATGTGGTTCCCATAACTACAAAAATAGAGGATTCCTTTCATTTACCACCTAAAGAGGATTTTGTAAATAAAATTACAGATAAAACTAAGGCCATATTAATATCTAATCCATCTAATCCAACAGGAGTTGTTTACACTAAAGAAGAAATAGAGACTATTGCTAATATAGCAAAGGAACATAATTTATATGTTATTTCTGATGAGGTGTATAGGGATTTTGTATATGATGATAATAAATTTCATAGTTTTGGTGAGATAAATCACATAAAAGATAGAATTATTTTAATAGATAGTTTATCTAAGAGATTTAGTGCTTGTGGTGCTAGAATAGGTTCCATAGTAAGTAAAAACAAATTATTAATAAAAGAAATTTTGAAGTTGTGTCAGCTTAGATTGTGCTGTCCCATGTTAGAACAAATCGGTGCTACAGAACTTTTAAAAACTCCAAAGGAATATGTTATTTCATCCTTAGATACATACAAAAAAAGAAAAGATGTATTATATGAGGAATTAAAAAAAATCCCTAATGTAACTATAACTAAGCCAGAAGGGGCCTTTTACATAGTTATAAAACTTCCCGTTAAAGATGCAGAGGATTTTTGTATCTGGCTACTTAAGGACTTTTCCTTTAATAATGAAACAGTTATGCTAGCTCCTGCCAAAAACTTTTATGGTTCAAGCCTTGGTCATAATGAGGTTAGAATTGCCTATGTTATAGATGAGAATGAATTAAAAAGAGCTTCACATGTTTTAAAAATAGGATTAGAAAAATATATATTAGAAAAGGGTTGCTAAATTAGCAACCCTTAATTTTATTAAATATTTATTTACCCAATAACTTCTTCTAATGGAGTGTACTCTAGATTATGGGCTTTAGCTACTGATTCATAAGTAACTTTACCTTCAATTACGTTAACTCCCTTAGCTAGAGCCTTATTTTCCTTAATAGCCTCTAAGTATCCCTTGTTAGCTATTTGTAATCCATATGGTAATGTAGCACTAGTTAATGCTAATGTGGAAGTTCTAGCTACTGCTCCTGGCATATTAGCAACAGAATAATGAATTACACCGTGCTTTTCATATACTGGATTATCATGAGTAGTTATTCTATCTATTGTAGCAATAGAACCACCTTGATCTATAGCAACATCTACAATAACAGAACCTGGTTCCATAGCCTTAACCATATCTTCCGTTACTAAGTGAGGTGCCTTAGCGCCTGGGATTAATACAGCCCCTATTACTAGGTCTGACTCTTTAACCGCTTTAGCTACGTTATAGCTGTTTGATACTACAGTTTTGATTCTTCCTTGGAATATATCATCTAAGTATATTAATCTTTGTGCATTAATATCTAATATAGTTACATCTGCACCTAACCCAACAGCCATCTTAGCTGCATGGGTACCAACGATACCCCCACCAATTACAGTAACTTTAGCTGGTTCTACTCCAGGTACTCCTCCTAGTAATACACCTTTTCCACCTTCGTGCTTTTCTAGGAATTGAGCTCCTATTTGAGTAGCCATTCTTCCTGCTACCATACTCATTGGAGTTAAAAGTGGTAATGAACCATCTTCTAATTGAACAGTTTCATAAGCAATAGATACAACATTTTTTTCAATTAAAGCCTTTGTTAATTCTGGTTCTGGAGCTAAGTGTAAATATGTATACAATATTTGTCCTTCTTTAAAGTATTCATATTCTTCTTTTAATGGCTCTTTTACCTTAACAATCATATCAGCCATGTGGAAAACTTCCTTAGCAGTGGGTATTATTTCAGCACCAGCTTCCACATAAACTTCATTAGAAAAACCACTACCTAAGCCCGCATTGTTTTCAATAATAACCTTGTGTCCTGCTCTAACAAAAGCGTCCACACCTGCCGGAGTTATAGCAACTCTGTTCTCATTGTTCTTAATTTCCTTAGGAATTCCAACTATCATTTGTATCCCTCCATACGAATTATTCTAGAGTCATTAGGCTCTAGGAAGATTATAACATATATGTTATTAAGTTTGTAGTTCTTTTGTGAATTTTGTGAATGTTATATTCTTGTCAGAATATTCTACTTCTTGAACAATCTATCCCATAGACCTTTTCTTTCCTCTAACCTCTTTACCCTATCTTTTAATTCAGCTAATTCATAACTTTTTTCTTTTACTTTCATCTTTAACCTTGCATTTTCTGATATTAAGACATCTTTTTCCTTACTTCCTTCTCCTCTTAAGGGAATTGGTTTTGTTTCTTTTCTTTCTTCTAATAAATTTTCCATATGTGTTATGATGTCAGCTTTTACTTCATCCATTTTATATTTCAGATCATTGGTAATTAAATTTTGTATTTCATGTACATCACCAGTGTTCATTATAGCGGTACAATTATTATGTACTATATCTACTTCTGCAGTAGCAGCTACAGGAGCATCACAATCATTTATTATGACCTCAGGGGATTTTAATATTGATTTTATCTGTTTATTTGTAAGCCCTTTCCCCTGTAAATCTTTTATGTATAAAAATGTTTCTACTTCTTTGTCTGTGTAATATCTTCTATTTGAATTAGTTCTTGGTATTTCTAAATCAAAATCCGTTTCATAATACCGAAGAACATGAGTAGGATACTCTGTAATTTTGCTTACCTCAGATATGGTATATTGTTTCTTTTTTTCCATAAAATTACACCCCCTTATTTTCTATTCTTTATAGATATTCTAATTCCTTTATACTTTTATAAAATAAAAAAAGCAAATTAGAACACTATTAGACTATCTTTTTCACAAGGGAGTGTAGTAATTAAATCATCCTATATTTTTTTGTAGAAAAAAGTCTTTAAAGATTCAAAATTGTATCTTGTTGGCATTATTATTTGTTCAGTGCTACCTACAAATAATATTCCTCCGTCTTTTAAAGATTCATTGAATTTTTTATAAATGATCTCTTTAGATTCTTCTGTGAAATATATCATTACATTTCTACATACTATTAAATCGCAGTTCCTAGGATATGAATCATTTAAAAGATTATGTTCTTTAAATTCTATACATTTTTTTACTTCATTTTTAATTTGGTATTTGTCTCCTAATTTATCAAAATATTTATTGACAAAATTGGAAGGTACACCTGATACACTTTTTTCACTGTATATGCCTTCCTTTGCCTTTCTAAGGACCTCTTTATCTATGTCAGTAGCTACTATACTTATGGATGATAATGGTATTAAATTGCTAAGACACATGGCCAATGAATATGGTTCATCTCCTGTTGAACATGCTGCACTCCATATCTTTAATTTTTTATTTTGGGATAATAGATACGGAAATACTTCTTTTTCTAATACCTTCCATTGATTTATATTCCTATAAAATTCTGATACGTTTATAGTCAGATAGTTTATAAACTGTTCATATAAGGCCTTATCCTTGCATAAGGCTTCATAGTAATCCTTATACCCTTTAAAATTATTTCTCTTAATTAAAGAGTCTATTCTTCTTTTCATCTGTCTTTCTTTATAGTAGTTTAAATTTATTTTACTTTTTCTATGTACTACATCTTTAAACTCTTCGTAATTCATAAGCGCCCCCTTATTTTTTAAAAAAGAATAAGGATTAATCCTTATTCTTTTTTATTATTCTTCAACAGAAGTTTCCTGTGCATCTTTAATGCTTAAGCTCATTCTCTTCTTTTCTTTATCTAATTCTAGTATTTTTGCCTTAACAGTCTCACCTATTTTTAATACTTCATCTGCCTTGGATATATGTTTTTCACATATTTGTGAAATATGTACTAATCCATCAAGTCCTGGCTCAACTTCCACAAAAGCTCCAAAATCTACTAATCTAACAACTTTTCCTTCTACAACTTCACCTACTTCATATTTTTCGTCTGCCACTTCCCATGGCTGTGGTAAAAGTTGCTTAATACCTAATGATACTTTTCCCTTTTCTCTATCAAAGTCTAATATCTTAACTTCAACTTTATCTTCTTCTTTTAATACATCCTTAGGGTCATTTACTCTTCCCCAAGATATATCTGAAATGTGAACTAAGCCATCAATTCCACCAATATCTACAAAGGCTCCAAAGGCAGCAAGTCTCTTGACAGTCCCTTGTACCACCTTCTCCTTTTGAATATTTTCCCAAACTTTATTTTCTCTCTCTTCTCTTTCGGCTTCTAATATGATTCTATGAGATAATACTAGTTTCTTTTTATCTAACTTAAATTCAATTACCTTTACAGATAATTCTTGTCCTACATATTTATCTAAATCCTTTACAAATCTTAAAGATAATTGAGAAGCCGGAATGAATCCTCTTAATTCCTTATATAAAGCTATAACTCCACCCTTTACAACTTGTGAAACCTTAACTACTATAGTCTCTTTGTCTTCAAATATCTTTTCTATTTCTTTCCAATGCTTTTCTGCATCTACTCTCTTTTTAGATAATAATACATTACCTTCTCCGTCATCGGATTTTAATACGCAAACTTCTAATTCTTCTCCTTCTTTAATAATTGTTCTTGGATCCACAGAAGAATCACCTGCAAGTTCACTTCTTGGTATTACTCCATCAGACTTATATCCAATGTTTACAACCACTTCACCCTCTGTTACTTGTACAACAGTTCCTTTAACTATTGTTCCTCTTCTTGGCATGACTAAACTCTTTTCGATTTCCTCCATCATGCTCATCATGTCATTTTGCTCTTGTTGAATATCACTCATTTTTTCAATAGCCTCCTTAATAATCCAATCTGGAGTAGAAGCTCCAGCTGTAATTCCTATTCTATTTAAATCTTTTAAATCTTTTATAGGCAATTCATCTGCCGTTTCAATATGATACGACTTTTTACAATACTCTTTACTTATTTTATATAACTTTTGAGTATTAGAACTATGATAACCTCCAATGACAATCATAGCATCCACATTTTTAGCTAGTTCGGCACAGTGCATTTGCCTTTCTTTTGTGGCAGCACATATGGTATTAAACATTTCTAACTCATTAGTCTTATTTTTTAATTCATTAGTTATATTATTCCAAAGCTCACGGGTAATTGTAGTTTGAGCTACAACGCAAATCTTGTCACAATTAGGTATAACATCTAAATCCTTATTAGATTCTACCACATATACATTACCTTTACACCATCCCTTTATACCTATTACCTCAGGATGCTTAGAATTACCTATAATTACTACATTATAGCCCTTTTCACCATATTCTTTAGCTATTTTTTGGACTTTTCTAACGAAGGGACATGTGCAATCTATAATTTCTATGTGTAAGTCTTTAGCTCTTTCATATACCTTAAGAGGGATTCCGTGGGACCTGATAATTAAAGTGGAATTTTTAACTTCTTCTAAGGCTTCTATGGCTTTTATTCCCTCATTTTCAAGTTTATCTATAACTTGATTATTATGTATCAGAGGTCCATATGTATATATGGAATCGTATTTTTTTGCAGCAGCCAAAGTTTCATTCATAGCTTTTTTAACGCCAAAACAAAAGCCTGCATTTTTAGCAACTTCTATTTTCACTATTATTATACCTCCTATGGATACTTTTATTTAAATTCTACACTTTTTTACAAATTCCTTCTAAATATTATCTTTTATTCTATAAAAGATAATATTTCTTTTATTACTTCATTTATATTCTTACTTGTACTATCTATTTCAATGGCATCTTCTGCCTTTTTTAAAGGAGCAATTTCCCTTTCACTATCAATCTTATCTCTTCTTCCTATATCTTTCTTTATATCTTCTAAATTTACATCAAAACCCTTTTTAATAAGCTCTTCATACCTTCTATGGGCCCTTTCTTCTATGGATGCTGTCAAGAAAAACTTATACTCAGCCTTTGGAAGAACAAAGGTTCCTATATCTCTACCATCCATTATTACACTTTTACCCTCTGATATTTTTCTTTGAAGTTCTACCATTTTTTGTCGAACTTTCCCTATGGCCGACACTGCTGAAACATTTTTAGTTACTAGGGGAGTTCTTATTTCTTCATTTACACATTCTCCATTTAAATACACATTAGAACTGTCTAGGTCCATATCTATTTTACTCAAAGCTTCATTTACCTGTTTTTCGTTCTCTATAGAAATTTCATTCTTTAAAAAGTTTAATGTTACAGCCCTATACATGGCTCCCGTATCTATGTAAACTAAATTTTTCAGTTTTGCAATTTTCTTTGCTACCGTACTCTTTCCTGCTCCCGCTGGTCCATCTAATGCTATTGTTATCCTTCTCATCCTAAAAATTCCTTTCCTCTATTTAATTTTATACGTTCATTCCTGCCAAATAGCCTGTAGAATATGCTATTTGTAAGTTATATCCTCCCGTTAAAGCCTCCACATCTATAACTTCTCCTGCAAAATGTAGACCTGCTATCTTCTTAGATTCCATAGTAGATGGATCTATTTCTTTCACATTGATTCCCCCAGAAGTTATTATGGCTTCCTTTATAGGTCTAGTTTTTGTAACGGTCATAGGTAATTTTGTTATATTATCTAATAAATTTTTTCTTTCCTCTTTAGTTATTTGATTTACTGTTTTGTCTTCTGCTATATTAGATAATTTAATTATTATAGGTATTAATTTTGTAGGTAATAAATCCTTTAATGCATTTTTAAATTGTTTATTAGAATATTTTTCAAAATCCCTTTGAATTCTCTTATCTAATTTATCCCTATGAAGGGCTGGTTTTAGATTAATAGTAACTGCCATATTTCCCTTTTCTAGGTATTCATTTATATAATTACTAGCACTTAAAACTAGGGGGCCAGATATGCCAAAATGGGTAAATAGCATTTCTCCAAAATTAGAATAGACTACTTTATTTTTATAATAGAATTTCATCTCCACATTTCTAAGGGAAAGTCCTTGAAGTTCACGAGTCCATCCTTCTTTCGTTTCAAGGGGCACAAGCGCAGCCTTTAATTTTACTATATCATGTCCAACCTTCTTAGCAAAATCATATCCAGATCCTGTAGCTCCTGTGGTAGGATAGGACAATCCACCTGTAGCTATAATTACTTTTTCACAATTAATTTTTTTATTGTCACTTAATATTACTCCCGTTACTTTATTCGCTTTAACAATAATCTCTTTTACTTTAGTTCCTAATCTCACATCTACTTTATATTTTAGCATATTTTTCTCTAGGGCTTTTATTACATCACTAGACTTATCTGAAAGGGGAAATACTCTAAAACCCCTTTCCACTTTAGTCTTCACACCATGTTCATTCATTAGGTTTATTATGTCATCATTTGTATAACTATAAAAAGCACTATACAAAAAGTTCTTATTTGTAGTAACATTATTTATTAATTCTTCAATATCTTGGGCATTAGTTATATTACATCTACCTTTTCCTGTAATATATATTTTTTTTCCCAATTTTTCATTTTGCTCTAATAATAGGGTCTCATTTCCTCTACTTGCTGAAGTGGCAGCTGCAATCATTCCTGCTGCTCCTCCTCCTATAACAATTACTTTACTCAATTTTATCTTCATCCTTTACTCTATATTTTCTAAGTGAGCAGTATCATTTAATGTTTTAATAACCGGACCATAATCCCTATACTCTATTATATTTATAGATGTATTATTTTGAGTTATTTTATAAAAGTCTGATAAGGGCATTTCCATAATACCTAAGATCATACTTTTAATAGATATGCCATGAGATACTATTAATATAGTTTTCCCTTTATTTTCTTTTATAATATGATTAATTATTTCTAGTGTTCTATTTTGAACATCTATTAGCTTTTCAGCTTGGGGAATTAAAGCCTTATGTGGATTATTTCTCCATACTATAAACTCATCTTCATATTTCTCTTTTATTTCACTAATCCTTAAACCTTCCCATCTTCCAAAACTCATTTCTCTTAATCTATTGTCTTTTATAACCTGTTGATTTAATTCTTTTGCCACCATTTCAGCCGTATGAAAGGCTCTGTCTAGGTCACTACTATATATTTTATCAATATTATAATGCTTTAGCCTTTGTGCAAGTAGCTTAGCTTGATTTAAGCCATTCTCTGTTAATCCTATGTTTTTACTACCTTGAGCTCTATGTTCTATGTTCCATGTAGTTTCCCCATGTCTTACCATAATTAATTTGGTCATGCCATTCCTCCTAACACTAAGAACCATTATACATTAAATTATATAATCATAAAATATCATTTTCATTATTTTATCCTTTCAAATAATAATAATTTAAGGTTGCAGGTAAAATTACTAGTAAAATTATTATTACTTGAAAGGATTTTAAAAAAAAAGCCACAGTTCTCACTGTAGCTTCTTTTATCTATAGACTAGATCCATCTTTATTGTCGTATACATTTTGTGTTTTCCAAATATTTTCAAGCTTGTTAAAGGTAGTTGAGATTTTATCTCTTTCTTTCATGCCTAGTGCAACTATTAGTGCATTGATTAAACTAAGTGGCGCCACCAAAGAATCTACAAAAGATGCCATATTACTTCTTGCCGTCAGTGTATAGTCTGCTATTTCCGTTATAGGAGACACTTTACTATCCGTAAGACCTACTATAGTAGCTCCCTGTTCCTTAGTGTAATTTAAAGCATTTAATGTACTTTTAGAATATCTAGGAAAACTAATTCCAATTACTAAGTCTCCCTCTTTAACTCTTAATATTTGCTCAAATACGTCGCTTACACCTAATCTTACTACTCGTACATTATCAAGAACTAGATTTAAATAAAAACCTAAGTACTCTGCTAAGGTGCTAGAACTTCTAAGACCAACTATATAAACCCTATCTGCTTCTAAAATTTTATCAATTATGTCTTGGAATAATTTATCATCTAATTCGTCAATCATATGACGTATATTATCCATATCAGCCTTTAAAACTTTTTTTAATACTGTACCACCATCTTTGTAATCCTTTGACATTTCAAGTCTCTGTACAGTAGTTAATTTTGTCTTAACAAGTTCTTGGAGTTCCTTTTGCAATTGGGGGTACCCATCATATCCTAATGCATTAGCAAATCTTACTACAGTAGATTCACTTACTCCGACCCTGTTTCCTAATTTTGAAGCTGTCATAAAAGCTGCCTTATCGTATTCATTTATGATGTATTGTGCAATAAGTTTTTGCCCCTTACTTAATCGTGAAAATTTCTTTTGTATAATCCTAGTTAAATCTACCTTTTCTTCTTTCATATTTTATATACCTTTCCTCTTAAAGATTTTCTACTAGCTTATATCCTTCATATAGTGCTTTTTTGTTTAGCTCTTCAGTTCCCTTTGGAACTCTGCTTAACACTGCTTTTTCTAGAGATTCTTTTTCCACTAATCCTAATACTCCGTTTATAACACCTAATGCAACTATATTAGCCACTACAATTTTACCAACTTCATTAGCCGCTGTATCAAGAATTGGTAATTGTACAACCTTACCACAATTTATATTATCTTCTAGTTTTACCTTTGTGTCTACTATTAAAGTAGTATTCTCATTTACTTCTTTAGCATATTTGTCCGCTGCTATTTGAGTTAAGCATAAAAGCATGTCTACAGATTGAACTTTAGGGAAATCAATTTCGTCATTACTAATGATTACCTCTGCTTTACTAGCTCCTCCACGAGCTTCTGGACCATATGATTGAGATTGAATAGCATTTTTACCTTCTAGTATTCCAGCCTCTGCTAATATTATTCCTCCAAGGATTAGACCTTGACCACCTGAACCTGTTAATCTTAATTCTTTTTTATTAGACATATTATCTCTCCTTTGATAATCTATCAATGATTTTTTGATATTCTTCAGTATATTCTGGTGAAGTAGTATCTACAAATTCACCTATTAAGAATTTACCTTCTAATTGTTCTTCAGTTAACTTTTCTGCTCTCTTCACATCAACAGCATGATCTTTTTGCCACTTAAGTAGGTTAACTGAATCACCTTTTTTATTCTTTCTTCCGTAATAAGTTGGGCAAGAACTGATTCCTTCAATTAGTGAGAATCCCTTGTTTTCAATACCCTTTTGGATGTACTTAATAAGTGGGTTAACATGGTATGCAGTTGAACGTGCAACATAAGTTGCTCCTGCTGCTGCACCTAAGTTACATATATCAAAAGGTCTGTCAATGTTTCCGTATGGTGCAGTAGTTCCTAGGTCTCCTGTTGGAGTTGCTGGAGAATATTGACCACCTGTCATTCCATAAATGTTGTTGTTAAATACGATAGTTGTAATATCTATGTTTCTTCTTGCTGCATGGATTAAGTGGTTACCACCGATTGCAGATGCATCTCCATCTCCTGTAATTACGATTACAGTAAGCTCTGGTCTTGCAAGTTTAACTCCTGTAGCAAAAGCTAATGCTCTACCGTGAGTAGTATGTAATGTGTTAAAGTCCATGTATCCTGGCGCTCTTGAAGAACATCCGATTCCCGATACTACACAAACCTTATCTTTATCTAAACCTAAATTTTGGATTGCTTGTGCTATACCACGCATTAAGATTCCGTGGCCACAACCTGGACACCAAATATGAGGTAATTTATTCATTCTAAAAGTATCTTGTATTAATTGACTAGACATTATAATACCTCCTTAATTTTTGCTAATATTTCGTCTGGAGTTAAGATTTCACCATTGATTTTTCCTATATGACTAACTTTAGTAGCACCCTTTACAACTCTTTCTACTTCTAAAGCTATTTGACCATAGTTAAGCTCTGATACAATAATGTTATCAACTTTATTAGCTAATTCAATAACTTGCTTTTCTGGGAATGGCCAGATAGTAATTGGTCTAAACATACCAACTTTTAAACCTTCTTCTCTAGCTTTTCTTACAGCAGCCTTTACAGCTCTTGCATTTCCACCATAACCTAACACTACAAGTTCTGCATCTTCTAACATGAATTCTTCATACTCTACAATATCGTCAATATTTTTCTCAACCTTGTCCATTAATCTTGTAATTAATGTTTGAGCAACCTCAGTACTGTTTGTAGGGAATCCAGTTTCATCATGAACAAGTCCTGTTACATGGTATCTATATCCATCACCGAATCCTGCCATAGCTGGAACTAATTCGTCACCTTCTACACCATATGCTAAGTAATCTTCTGGTGCACAAGTAGGCTTCTTTCTATCTATAATTTCAATGTCATCCGCACTAGGGATTTCAATTTTTTCTCTCATATGTCCAACAATTTCATCTAATAATAGTATTACAGGAGTTCTGTATTTTTCTGCTAAGTTAAAGCATCTAACTGTTAAGTCAAATGTTTCTTTAACTGAAGATGGTGATAAAGCTATTACTGGGTGATCTCCATGAGTTCCCCACTTAGCTTGCATAACATCTCCTTGAGATGGTGAAGTAGGAAGTCCTGTACTTGGACCATGTCTTTGAACGTTTACTATAACACATGGTGCTTCTGCCATAGCTGCATATCCAATATTTTCTTGCTTTAATGAAAATCCTGGTCCACTTGTAGCAGTCATAGCTTTAGCTCCAGTTAAAGCTGCACCTATAGTAGCTGCCATACCTGCAATTTCATCTTCCATTTGTATAAACTTTCCACCAACTTTAGGAAGCTTTTCTGCTGATCCTTCTGCAACTTCTGTAGAAGGTGTTATTGGATAACCACCATAGAAAGTCATTCCAGCAGCTATAGCTCCCTCTACGCAGGCTTCATTTCCTTGCATTAATTTTACTACTCTATTTTTCATCTTCGTTACCTCCTAAATATATAGCATAATCAGGACATCTTAGCTCACATAGTCCACACTTAATACATGCGTCAAGGTCTAAGATTTCAATTTTTTCGTCTACTAAACCTAAAACTTTTTTAGGACAAAATTCAACACATATTCCACAACCCTTACACCATTCTTTTTTTATAATTAATTTTTTATCCTGTGACACTACTTTCAACTCCATTCTATTTATTAATAAATTGTTTTTCCAGTTTTATATTACCAAAAAAAACAAGTAATTGCAATTTAAATTTCACGTTAATTTAAATTGCAATTATTCTGTCTAATTGTATACAATTATTCATTTATACTTAAATATTTTTTCCATTTCATATACTAATATTCCAATTTTTAACTTCATCTATTAAAGAATTTTTAGTTAAATCAAAATGTAGTGGTGTTACAGATACCACATGGTTTTCAATGGCATGTATATCCGTATCTCCACCATTTTCCACAGGCACTATTTCTCCTTCTAACCAAAAATATCTTTCTCCTCTAGGATCAATTCTTTCCGTATAGGAACTTTTATATTTTCTTACACCCAAATTTGTAATCTCTACTCCTTTTATATTCTCCTCACTACAATTAGGTATATTAACATTAAGTAGGGTATCCTCAGGTATGTCCTTATCCCTTAAATTCTCTACTAATTTTCTGGCAAATTCAGCTGCATATGCATAATCTAAGTTTTTAAAACCTGCTAAGGACATGGCAATTCCTTTACTTCCTAATAATACACCTTCCATGGCAGCAGAGACAGTTCCTGAGTACAACACATCTGTACCTAAATTAGGTCCGTTATTAATACCAGATACTACTATATCAGGTCTTTTGTCCATTAGAGATTCTATGGATAATTTTACACAGTCTGCTGGTGTTCCACTTATGGACCAGGCTTCAAAATCCGTATCGAAAAAAGTAACTTTTCTAGCTCTTAAGGGCTCATGCATGGTTATTCCATGGCCTGTGGCACTTCTTTGCCTATCTGGAGCTCCTATAAAAATTTCACCTACTTTACTCAGTTCACAAGCTAATTTGTATATTCCCTCAGCCCCAATTCCATCATCGTTAGTAATTAATATTTTCATAAAACCACCCTTTTTATATTTATTTCCTTTCAATAGCGACTAAAATTGGAGGATTATTTTTTTGATTAAAAAACTCCATTTTAATCACATGATATTTTTTACTATCTAAATTGTGTACATAGTCTAATACCATATCCTTCTCCTCTAGACCCTTTTCATGGCCATAATATATGGATATGACCATAATTCCACTTCTTTTCAGGATATTTAATGTCTTTTGTAGAGCAATGACTGTATTTTCACCTAAAGTAGTTATGCTTTTATCTCCCTTAGGTAAAAAACCTAAATTATATATAGCTCCATCTATTTCCTCTTTTATATATTTATCTAAATTCTCATGTCCATCTTTAATCAATTCCACATTAGAAATGAAATTTTTTTCTTCTAGTTTTTTTCTTGTATTTTCAATAGCTAGATCTTGTATATCAAAACTATATACCTTTCCCGTGTTGCCTATCTTTTCCCTTAAAAAAACAGTATCATTTCCATTTCCCATAGTTCCATCTAAAGTTACACACCCTTCATATAGACAATTTTCCACCATGGACCAGGCAATATTGGTTATTTTAGTTAAGCTTCTATTTTCCATTACATCCACCTTTACAACAACTACTATTTATCCATTTATTCAAATCTAGAGAGTAATAATCCCTAAATTCCTTTAAAATTAAATCCTTACTGTCCTTTTCAGAGCCATAAGGTTCTAAATTATTTTCCTTATCTATAGCAAAGAAAATCCCCCTATTAAACATAAAATTTAAGGCCGCCCTTATAAGACCATCTTTCATGCTAAACTCTTCATTCATTATTTTTATTTCTTTTATTTCTGCCACCAGTGGATTTATTTGAAGAAATTCTAAAATTCCTAGAATTTCATTTTTTTCCTTTAATATTACAAATTCACTTTTATTGTTTAATTCCTTATTTAGAAATCCACTTATAATACTAGGGTCCTTTTCTAAATACATCTCTAACATATTTATCTTCCCTCTCTTAAATAATTAACTTCTTTGTTAGTTAAAAGTCTCCATTTTCCCTTTTCTAAGTTTTCCAAGTTAATTCTTCCAATGCTAACCCTTTGAAGCTTCACTACAGAATGGCCTATATTATCAAACATCTTTCTAACTTGTCTATTTTTTCCTTCATGTATACTTATTTCTATCACACTAGTTCCCTGATTTTCTTTTACCCTTCTAACTATGGCTGGACTAGTTTTGTAACCTTCTATTTGAACACCATTTCTTAGTTTTTCTAATTTATCTTCCCCAACATGCCCCCTTACTTTAGCCATGTATGTCTTTTTAATTTCATGTTTAGGATGGGTAAGCTTATATGCTAAGTCCCCATCATTAGTCATTATTAAAAGACCAGAAGTATTATAATCCAGTCTTCCCACAGGATACACTCTTTCCTTTACATCCTTCACTAAATCAATAACAGTTTTTCTGTCCTTTTCATCTGATAAGGTACATACGTATCCTTCAGGTTTATATAGTAATATATATTTTTTAATGGATTCAGGTTTTATCCTTCTTCCATTTACTTTAACCACATCTCTATCTGGGTCTATTACTTTTCCCATAAAATCTATTACTTCACCATTTACCACAACCTTACCTTCTTTTATCATTTCCTCTGATTTTCTTCTAGACGCAACCCCACAATGGGCCATATACTTTTGTAATTTCATATAAACACTCCTTATATATTTAAGCTATTTCCATAGTATTGTAGCCACTCACTTCTTCTTTTGTAATCAGGAATTATTTTCCCTAGTAACCTCCAAAAGGATTTTAAATGATTCATGTGATCTAAATGACACATTTCGTGAACTACTACATAATCTATTATCTCTATTGGAGCCATAATAAGTCTCCAATTAAAATCTAATTTCTTATTTGAGTTACAACTTCCCCACTTATTTTTAGATTCTATTATTTCAATATTTCTTATCTTTTTGTGAAAATAGTTATCATAGTGATTAATCCTCTTTAAGATAACTTTTTTACATTGTTTTTTATAGAATCTCTTAATGAGCTTTTTAATAATATCCTTATCATATTCTTTTAGGATAATTGTAAATTGTCCATTGTTAAAGTCTATCATATTTTTTTCTATGTTGTTGTCCCTAATTACATTCATTACATAGTATTTCCCTAAATATAATAGCTTATCTCCATCCTCATACTTATTTTCCACAATGTCCTTAGTTTCTTTCTCCATTGATTTTAATTTTTCTAATATTAAGGTAGTCTTAGACTTAACCAACTCTATTATGTGTTCTTCCTTAGTTCCCTTTGGGGCTAGTACAGTTATTCTTCGTCCCTGGTCAATGTGTATCTTAATCTTCTTTCTTTTTTTATATTCTATATTAAACTTTATAGTTTGTCCCTTATGGCCTATTTCCATCTTTTTTTCTTCCCTCTTCTAATGATAGTCTTTAAAATTATATATTACCACAATTTTTTTTCAAATGTCACAGTTCTTTAGCTTAATTTCTATATTTATCTTCAATGAATTATTTTATGTACCTGACACATACTAATACTGTAATTCATAGAAGGAGGAGGATTATTGTGACTCAAAAATCAAGAAAAGGAATTGTTGGAAAGAAAATTCCTACTACTAACCATAGACAAAATGTTGGATCTGGTATAAGTTTCACTGCAGAGCATGTTGTTGATTCCAAGGAAATTAATGCTCTTTTAGATAGGCAAAAAGCAGGTAATGATTTGAAATAGGTTCATAAATAGGGCTACCACCATAGGGTGATAGCCTAAATTTTATTTACATTATCTTCTCATCATATATATTTAATAATCCTAATTTTTCTATTTTATTCTTTAACATATCTTTATTCAAAATGTATAAGCCTAACATTTTCATCCTTTCAAGGTATATGGACCCAGCAAAGGTATATCTCTTTCTAAGACCGTTGACAGAATTTCTCATGTGATTTTCATAGGATATTATATCTCCTAATGCAATGTTTGTAGGTAGCTTTAATAGGGGTAGACCACAAATTAGTCGTACACTATTATGTCCTGCTAATGCCCCTGTACTTATGGCCTCTGTGTGGCCCACAAACAAACCTGCTTTTTCTCCTGCGCATAACAAATTATCCACATTTAAAACTCTCATAAAATTGTCCCTCTTAGCTATGGATAAATACCTAATGGAATTTCCCATACCTCCTGAGTATGGATCTTCATATCTGGCATTTTCAAGGCCCTTTATCTTTCTAAGTTTATCCAATGGATAATAGGGTGTCATTAATTTTGCATGGCCTGTATCTAATAATATTACATTTTGAGCATATTCCTTTAAGGCATATTGCTGACAAACTTTAATATCTAATTTATTCATATTTATATCATCTTCATTAATAGGTAGTACAACTACTCCCTTTTCATCTAATTCTTTTCTTACTTCATCACTTAAAGATTCCTTATTCAATTTACAGGATCCACTAAAAGCTCCACAAGTCCCATCATTTCGTTCTCCCATTTGATCTTCATTTCCAGTCTTTGCACTAATACTCACCCTTGGTCCAAAGGTGGGACATCTTAATATGCACATGGCACATCCATTACCATATTTACTACAATTTCCCATCCCCCCAGCACTTCCTGTAGTTTCTATGAATGCATTTCCATATATAGTTTCATCATTTTGGAGTATTATTCCTGTAATTTTATTTTCGTTCATTTCTACATTAATAGCCCTACTTCTTAACTTTATTTCTATATCCATTTCTTTTAAAAGTTTTTTCACTTCTGGCTCTACCTTTGATACATCATACAGATTTGCATGTTTATGTCCTGGAAAATCAAGTTTTTTATGTGTTGATACCCGATCTGTTATTTCAAATAATTCCCTATTACCAAGTAATATATTTTCTTCTGCTGCCGTATATCTACCATTATTTCTCATTATTCCGCCCACATTACCAAGGCCTAATAGCATATCTGTTCTTTCTATTATAGTTACTTCAGCTCCTGCTTTTTTAGCACTTATGGCTGCAGCTACACCTGCCCATCCACCTCCAATTATGACGACCTTACTCATATGGCATCCCCCTTTTCATTATTTCCTGAGGTTTTACCTGTGTCTTGCACATTTTTACTAAATTCCCATGTACATCTTTACTAGTACAAGATCCACAAATTCCTTCTCCACAACATATTTTAGAATTATTTAATATTACAAAGTCCATTTTATGTTTTCTTGCTATAGGATACATTCTTCTACTAAAGTTATCCGACCCAGAAGAATATAATATATCATATCCTTCCTTTGCCATATCTCTTAACATATCCATTTCTTTCTCATCCTTTAGATTCATTTTTTTTATAGTACAATTTAAATTTTTTATATATTCTTCCATATACTCTTCTTTTCTTCTTCCATAATCAACTATAAAGGTAATCTTGTTGTGATTCCTTATCAAATACTTTATAGTATTTATAGCAGGTGCTATGCCAGCCCCTCTACCTACTACTAGTATTTTATTTGCCTTAGCCTTTTTTAATTTCTTAAGTCCTATTAATCCATTAAAATAAGGTCCTCTAACTATTATATTCTCCTCTATATTACTCAAAGTCTTACTTTTAGAACCTAGTATTTCTATTAATGTATATATGCAGGACTCATTTTCATCTGTATCCATGATAGACATGGGCGCACTAAAGTATTCTGGACTATCCTTAGGTTTCAACATTAAATAGGACCCTGGGTGCTTGAGATCTTTAACAATTTTTTTATCTAGTTTAATCTTTAACAAAAAAATATCTTCCATAATGTTTTTCTTATCTAATACTTGAGCTTGAAAATCCTTTCTCTCATTTTTTCTTTTATTATGATTCCAAATATAGTTTTGATATATACATTGGCCAGTCCAAATACACTCGCAGATTTTCTTGTTTTGAAGATGGGAGCATAGTATACATTCACCTACTTCTGCTAGATAACATGGACAGTACTCACCACCTGCATCTACGCAATCATAATTTTTTATAACCACCATTTCCCCTCCTATCCAATAAAAAAAATACCCTTATAAATATAGGGTATTTTTTTTCACTCTATTTTGTTACAAATTTAGGCTTATTATTTTTTCTTTAAGATATTTTGTAATTTTTCTTTGTATTTTTTCTACTTCTATATCTTCTCTACTTATTATATCTGTAGTACCTAATAATTTATCCTTTAAATATACATTGGCTTTTCCTAATGATTGCCTTCTTTTAATAGGAGCTTGTATATTTTCATCAATTTCAATTATAGTTTTAATTAGTTTTTCTTCTCCTTCTTTTAAAGGTACTATTATATCATCCTTGTATACTAAGTTAGTATACTTTTTTTCTCCACCATAAACAGTAACTTTTTTAGTTATTTCATCCTTTCCAAAAACTTTAGTTGATTTATAATTATCAAAACCAAAATCCAACATTTTAAAACAATCATTAAACCAATTTGGATCATTTAAAACTACTGCAATTAATTGCATATCATTTCTGGTAGCCGAAGTTACTAAACACCTTCCTGCTGCCCTTGTATATCCTGTTTTTACTCCGTCTCCGTCCTTGTATTGACTTAGTGTCTTATTCTTATTATAGAAATATTTATGACCTTCCCTTTTGGCCACCCATAATTTAGTCTTAGTCACTTCCCTAAAGGCCTGATTTCTTAAAGCTTCTCGTGTTATTAAAGCTAAATCATAAGCTGTAGTATAATGTTTATCATGATGAAGGCCATTAGGATTCATAAAGTTAGTATTATTAGCACCTAATCTCTTTGCTTCTTCATTCATCATATCTACAAATTCTTCTACAGATTTTCCAACATGGTGGGCAATTGCAACAGCTGAATCATTTCCTGATCTTAACATTAAACCATACACTAGATCCCTTAGTAGGATTTTTTCACCATACTGAAGGTAAATTGATGAGCCCTCTACTCCAACTGCTTCTGTAGGAACTTTCACATAACTATCTAAGTCTCCCTTTTTTATGGCTAAAAGTGCAGTCATTATTTTTGTAGTACTAGCCATAGGCATTTTACTATTAATGTTCCTTGCATATAATACTCTTCCTGTGGATCGGTCCATTAATATGGCACTACTGGCAGATAAGGGTATTTCTAATCCAAAGGATCTAGTTCCCATCAGCACTAAAAAACACACTGTCAACAGTGCATATTTCTTTAATCTTAAAAACCTTAATATTAAATTTGTCTCCTTCATATTTATCACTCCAAAAGGTAATATTAATATTATTATCTACCCTTGAAGATGAAAATATAAGTTTATAAAAGTATTCATTTTGTCCAATTTTTTCTATAGTAATCAATTATTTATAGCTAAAAAGATTTATTTTCATATATAATTTCACAACCAAATTCCTTAGCAATTTTTTCAGCTTCCTTTAAATCTTCCTCACTCCAAACATACCATCCGCCTTTTACATTATTGTCTACTAAAATCTCTACCTTATCCTTTCTAAAAATCATCACCTTTTTATTTCTTGAGTTCATTTGCCTTATTTGATTTGTA
The DNA here is from genome assembly GCF_025210435.1 of Anaeromicrobium sp. Classification (GTDB taxonomy): domain Bacteria; phylum Bacillota; class Clostridia; order Peptostreptococcales; family Thermotaleaceae; genus Anaeromicrobium. The sequence continues at coordinate 26,005 of NZ_JAOART010000087.1, read as the reverse complement.
ATAGCTTTCTCCACATCCACATCCATAACCTTTAAAGCAATAAATAAACAGGATAACGCATCTTCTAATTCCCTTTTAGCTTTGTTAATATCTCCTTTAATTAAAGCTTTCATAGACTCTGCCACTTCTTCATTTAAGTGACTTATGGCCTTTTTAGGGTCATCCGTAGTATACTTCCTATTTTTCCATATCAAATCAATAGCTTCTTTAATTTCCACTTATATTCCCCCTCATGTACTCATAAATATAATATATCATATTTAGGCATATGAAAAAAATATTCTGTAGGGGAATATCCCTTACAGAATAATGTCATTTTCTTCTTCCTTTTTATCATCCTTTTTTACCATATCTTGAATTTTATCTAAAAATTTTGGCATAAAATTCATAACATTATCCAATATACTAGCATTTTGGTCTACTGGCATTAATTTCATTTCATTATTAGAAACTATCATAAATGCCACTGGTTGTACAGAGACTCCTGCTCCTGAACCTCCACCAAATGGAAGTTTATCCTTTTTGTCTTCCTCTTGGGAATTGTCTTCTTCTTGATCTTCCCTATTATTTTCTTCCTTATTCTTACTTGTTTTTTCATATTCAGCTCCTCCTGATACGAATCCAAAGGATACCTTTGATATGGGTATTACAATAGTACCACTTGGCGTTTCAACAGGGTCACCTACTATGGTATTTACATCTATCATTTCTTTTAAGCTCTCCATAGTAGTTTGCATTAAAGCTTCAATGGGATATTGTGCCATCTTTTCACTTCCTTTTTAATTTTATACTTGCCATAATAATGTATATAATTTTAATTTTTATAGTACATTCTAATGAGTTATCTATACTTATCTTTGTATAGGAGGGAGTAGTTGAAAATATTAAGCTCTTATAACCTATATTCCTTTTTATTAATATTTTTATGTTTTCCTTAATTACAATAATTATTCCTGAAAAAATAGCTGTCCATGCTCCATTTCCTGTCCCTAATTGGGTTTCCCATACAAAATTATCAAGACTTGCTTTTTTCAAAATATATTTTAATACGTAAAACATATTTTCTAATTCCACTTCATTTTTAGTCTTTCCCTTTTCTTTATACCTATTAGCCATCTCTTCCCTTATGTCTAAACTTTTCTCTATCCTTTTAAATGGGGCCTTAACAGTTAAGTCAAAATCATATGTATTATTTTTTAAAATTATCATAACTCTTATTGGTATAAACATGATTATTATGGAAAATATAAATACACTTCCTATTAATAGAAAATATATCAACTAGTCACCTCCATACAAAGTTATTATTCTAGTATATTTTTTCCATTTTTTTAATAATTACTCTTAATATAAAAAAAAAGCATGAAAATAATTTCATGCTCTAATTTCCCATTTCTTCATCTTCTAAAGTTGGTAATGATTCCAAGTTATTTATACCAAAAGATCTTAAAAATTCGTCAGTAGTTATATATAATATGGGCTTACCTGGTTTATCAAGTCTTCCATTTTCACATATTAAATTTCTATCTACGAGAGTAGTAATGGCTTTGTCACTCTTTACACCCCTTATAGCCTCTATCTCTGGCCTAGTTATAGGTTGTTTATATGCTATTATGGATACCACCTCTAAAGCTGCCTGAGTAAGTCCTTTATTTTGTGGTGGAGTACATAATTTTTGTATATATTCATAGTTTTCTTTGTTAGTTGATAATTGAAATTTATTGTTCACTTCTATTATTTGTATACCCCTATTTTCCTTTTCATAAATATTTTTCATATCTATTATTACTTTTCTCACGTATGCAGGTGATAGTTCTAGTGTTTTGCTTATTAACTTAATATCTAATGGTTCACCCCATACGAATAAAAATGATTCTATTATAGATTTTATTTTTTCCTCCTTCAAAAGTTACACCTCTTTACTTACTTTTCTTAAATGTATTTTCTCAAATGCCTTATCCTGCTTAACACGTATTACCTTCAATTTTATTAACTCTAGTATAGCTAAGAAAGTGACCACTAATTCAGTTTTAGTATAGAAATCTGAAAATAATTCTTCAAATTCTATTTGAGCACGGCTTTGTAATTTTCCCCTTATGTATTTTAGTTTATCTTCAATTGTTATTTCTTCCCTTTTTAGAATTTGAATATCTATGTTTATACTTTCTTCTTTTTTCTTTCTTTTTAATATATTTTGGAAAGCTTCTTTCAAAATACATAATTCTAAATCAAGGGGGTCATAAACATCTTTTATTATATATTCATCTATCTGTTCTTGTTCCTTATAAAAGATTTTCTTATATAAGTTTTGCCTGTCTTTTAAGCTCAAGGCAGCTTCCTTAAACTTTTTATATTCTACAAGTTTTAAAATTAATTCTTGTCTAGGGTCTTCCTCTAAATCCAATTCTAATTGAGTTTCTTTCTTATTTGGTAGGAGCATTTTTGACTTGATTTCCATTAAAGTTGAAGCCATAACTAGAAATTCACTAGTTATTTCTAAGTCAAATTTTTTCATTTGATCAATGTACTCAATATATTGCTGAGTTATATTAAAAATAGGTATATCGTATATATCAACCTTAGCCTTTTCTATTAAGTGAAACAATAGGTCAAGGGGTCCTTCAAAAGTTTCTAGTTTGAGATTTAGTGCCATAGTCTCACCTCTTAAATTATTTGTTAATGAAATTATATACGATACCCATTATATCACATTTTACACTCTCCTGTCCCCATTTATGAACTATAAAACCCCTATTAGTGGACAATATCTTTCCACTTATAGGGGCTATATAATATCTATTAGGTATTTTAATTATAATTATTCATTGTAAGATTTTTTCATAATAAATTATCACTCAATCGAGTAAATATATCTAATATATTGGCTTTTTTCACATCCTTTTCTGCCACTAAATCTATCTTAGTTATTTCTTTTCCTTTTAATGATAAGGATATATATCCAACCTTACTACCAGCTTTTAATGGAGCTTTTATGCTTTTTTGTATTACAACTTCCTTATGTACTTCCTTCTCTTGGCCCTTTTTTACTGTGGTTCCCACATTATCCTTTGCAATGACGTTTATATATTCTACCTTTCCTTTATCAACCCTTATTTGTCCCATAATCTGATTTTTCTTAGCAACATTTACCATACTATAATTTGAAAATCCATAATTTAATAATTTACTGGCTTCAGCAAATCTAATCTTTGATGTGGGACTACCTAGAATTATGGCTATTAAGCTAAAACCATTTTTTTTAGCTGAGGCTGATAGACAGTATTTTGCATCAGATGTGTAACCTGTCTTTATGCCATTTGCTCCTTTATAGAATCTAATTAATTTATTAGTATTAGTAAGTTGTAGAACAGTTTTTTTCTTGTTAGGTAATCCAACTGTTAGAGTGTCCATCCATATGGTTAACCATTTATGTATCTTAGGGTGTTTTAATAATTCCTTAGACATTAAAGCAATATCATATGCTGTTGTATAATGACCTTCCTCTGGCAATCCATTAGTATTCATAAACTGAGTATTATTCATACCCAATTCTTTAGCCTTATCATTCATTCTCTTAACAAATACTTCTTCTGAACCTGATATGAACTCAGCCATAGCCACACATCCATCATTGGCAGATGCAACTGCAATACCTTTCATTAACTCTTCTACTGTTCTTACTTCTCCCGGTTCCATATATAGCTGACTTCCTCCCATACTAGAAGCATGTTCGCTTATGGTCACCTTATCTGTTAAGTCTATATTTCCTGAATCAATTTCTTCCATGGTGATTAACATAGTCATTATTTTTGTTACACTAGCTGGAGGCAATTTATCATTAGGATTTTTTTCATATATGACTTTTCCACTACATGGATCCATTAAAATAGCAGATCTAGCATCTACATCAAAGGGATTTGCCCATACTAGACTCATCTGGCCAGTGAATATTAACATAAATAACATTATATAAATGACTATTTTTATTGAATATTTTTTCAATGTTTTCCCTCCTTAAGCATGATTTTAATTTTAGCTTTTCCACCCATTAATATACTTATTCAATAGGTTGTTGAATAATTAAAGTTTTTCTCAAAAGTAACAAGTTATTTTTAAAAAAATAAGAGATATGAAAAAGATTACCATCTCTTTCATATCTCTATTTATTATATGATCATATCTTTAAAACTCTCTCCATTTTTAGGTATTTGTGTATCTAGTATATCTGCTATAGTTGCTCCTATATCAGCAAAAGATTTTCTAATCCCTAAATTAACTGCCGATTTAACATTCTTTCCGTATACTAGGATAGGAATATATTCTCTGGTATGATCTGTTCCCTTGTATGTAGGATCGTTTCCATGATCTGCTGTTATTATTAATAGATCATCTTCCTTTAAGCTTTCTATTATTTCAGGCATTCTTTTATCAAATTCTTCTAGGGCTTCCTTGTATCCTTCTGGATTTCTTCTATGTCCAAATTTAGCATCAAAATCTACAAGATTTGTAAATATTATACCTTTGTTATCTGCCTTTAGATACTCTATAGTCTTATCTACTCCATCCATATTACTCTTCGTATGGACAGCTTCCGTTATTCCTTGTCCATCAAATATATCCTCTATTTTACCTACTGCAATTACATCTAGTCCCTTTTCTTTTGCAAAATCAAGGACAGTTTTATCAAAAGGTTTTAATGAGTAATCCCTTCTATTCGCAGTTCTTGTAAAGTTTCCTATTTCCCCAATAAATGGTCTAGCTATAACTCTTGCAACCTGATCTTCACCCCTTAGCATTTCCCTAGCAGTTGAGCAAATTTCATAAAGTTCGTCAAGGGGAATTACACCTTCATGGGCTGCCACTTGAAATACACTATCTGCCGAAGTGTACACTATAGGATTTCCTGTTTCAACATGTTCTGGTCCTAATTCCTTGATTATTTCTGTTCCTGAAGCCACCTTGTTTCCTAGTACTTTCCTGCCTATTTTTTCTTCAAACTTTTCTATTATATGCTTTGGAAATCCATCTGGGTATGTTTTAAATGGTTCTTCTATCTTTAAACCAACAATTTCCCAATGGCCTGTAGTAGTATCTTTTCCCTTTGAGATTTCATCAGCCTTACCATAGGCTCCCTTTGGATTTAAAACTTTATCTATATTTTCAATACCATCTATGTTACCTAGGCCTAACTCCACTAGATTAGGTAATTTTATTCCACCACATACCTTTGCTATATTTTCAAGAGTGTTAACCCCCTCATCACCATAGGATTTGGAATCTGGTAATGCTCCTATTCCTACACTGTCTAATATTATAATAGTTGTTCTATTAATCACCTTATTGCCTCCTTTGTTTTCTATTACAAATATTATACCCATTAATTTATAAAGTAATTGAGTAATATAAGATTTGAAATTTTCTAGCAATTTTAATTTATGCCCTTGGGTGGGCCTTTGTATAGACTTCATTAATTTTTTTACTATTTATTAAAGCATATATATTAGTAGTAGATATATCTGAATGACCTAACATCTTTTGTATAGATTTTAAATCTGCACCATTTTGTAGAAGATGTATTGCAAAGGAATGTCTTAAAACTTGAGGAGTGATAGTTTTTTTTATTTGAGCATTGTGGGCATACTTTTTGATTATCTTCCAAAATCCCTGTCTTGACATGGGTTTTCCTTTAACATTTACAAATAAAGATTCCTCATCTTCTTTAACCATTTGGTCCCTGCAATTTTCCAAGTAATTTTTTAGTGCTTCTAAAGCCATAGACCCCATTGGAATTATTCTTTCTTTATTAGTTTTGTTGCACTTTAAGTAACTCATACTTAAGTTTACATCTTCTATAGTTAATTCTACCAACTCAGAAACCCTAATTCCCGTTGCGTATAATAGTTCTAACATGGCCTTATCCCTAATTCCCTTTTGTTTATGAATATTAGGTTGATCTAACAAAAGCTCTATTTCTTCAATGGTTAGAATTGTGGGAAGTTTCTTTTCTCCCTTTGGAGATTCTAAATTCAAAGTAGGATTTTTAGATATATGCCTTTTAGCAAATAAATACTGAAAAAAAGATCTTATAGAAGCTAAATTTCTAGAAATAGTAGAAGTTGCCCTTCCAGCTTTCTTTAAATGAATCATATAAGTTATTATGTTTGTCTTTGTCACATCATCTATATTTCCTATTTTCATAGTGTCTAAAAAAAGCATGAATTGATATATATCTCTTTTATATGAATCTAAAGTGTTTTTTGATAATTCTCTTTCATTAGTTATGTAATCTATAAAATTCTCAACATACTCATTCATAAACTTGTCCCCTTTTATCTTATACTATATTTATTTTATTAAATATTTATCTATTTCTCAAAATGTTTTTATAAATAATCTTCTCTCTTTTCAAGGGACCTCTCTAGCTAATACTTAAATGAAACCTAATTTATTATAGTTGCTTCACTTAAAATTATAAAAATTAAAACTCATAATGTAAAGTGCTTTTTCAAATTTATATCCAAAATCTATATTACAGAATTTGTCAAAAGCCCCATTAAAACAGGTGACACATATGCTTCAATAATACATCCAAATAAAGTTAAAAAAAATATAAAACAGACTAAGCTACTATAAGCGATTATTTTCTTAAGTGGTGAATATTTATTATGATTATACTTTAAAAATTTATTCTGAACAAAAGTTTTTCCAAAGGAAATACCTAAAACTGCCACAATTATTATGGATGGAATTATTATTAGATTTTGTGGTAATATAGATACTGCTGAAAAAGCAATACCCCTAATTCCTAATTCCCTTATTATAAAGCTTATGGTAAATCCCACTACTAGTCCTCTTATTAAAACTATTATTAATATAAAGGGTATTCCTATAATAGTTATGCCTAAAAGCCACATTAATATTATAGTCTGAAAATTATTCATTATGGATTGTTTTAATACCATACTTCCTTCTATCTTGTTATTGTCTAATACATAGAAAAAATTTTTCATGTAATTCATTAATTCTTGCCTTTGTACATCTCCTAGAGCTTTTACCGTAAATGCACCACCTGAAACACCCACTACAAAAAATAATATGACTAAAAAATAAATTCCTGTATTGGTTTCTATGTGGGAATATATTAAATTTTTAAAGTTTCTAACCATTATAATGCCCCCTTTCCATATTACCTTATAGAATATTATGCAAAAGGGGACATCTTTATGACTTGTCTATTTTTTTCATATTTTAAATTTTCCCTGCATATTATAAAAGTATACAGGGAAGGAGTTCTTAAATGTGCATAAAATAATATGTAATAATAAATTTTTTTTAGTAGGAAAAGTTAAAGAACTTCTAGAAGCTTTAGAAATTGTATCAAAAGATTTTTCTACATTAAAAGATCTTATTGATTCTGAATTAAATCAATAGCCATTTTAGATGATAATGCAGCTGTTATAAAGTATTCTCTATCTTCCATATAATTTCGTCCCATACTTCTCATATTAAATGGACAGGCACTAAGAACTTCATCTATATACTCCACATTATAATATTTTATTTCATGTTTTTTATCTATATTATTTTCTAAAAGTTGATTTATTAAAACATTATCATTACCATTATTGAATTTTGGTATTGGTATATATGCTTTAGTTTTGCAAATTTCTTTTAACACTGTAATGGAATGGTGACTAATTCCCCTATGCCTTTTTCGTTTATCTGCAAAGCTAATTCTTGGTATGGCAACAGGTATTCCACCTAGTGTATTTACCGCATCAATTATTTGGCCTTGTTCTACCCCTGTGAATCCATATTTAGTTCCCGTACCAGTTATCCCTGGCCCCATAGTAACTACTATTAAATCGGCCTTTTCTATTTCCTTTGCCGCAATTAACCCATTATATATATTTACACATTCTAAATCCCCACCAAAGGAATTTCCAACTGTGATTGTCTTTTCAATTATTTTTTTATTCTTTAAACTATCTACAGCTTTACTTAAATTAATAGGTAATGCTGCTCCATCAGTCATTATATATACTATTTTCAATTGATTATCTAAGTGTTTTGCCATGAAACTAATAGGAACTAACATACTGTGTAATGTTCCTATTATTACAGGTGTTTTATTTAAAGATTTAAATTGATTAAATAAATCATGGTACTCACTGTCCTGTTCTTCTGCTGCAAAGACCTTTAATTGATATGGTGTATATCTAAGTTTCATAATATGACCACCAGGCCTTAAATTCCTCTCACAATCCTCTAAATTGCATATGACAAAGTGATTTCCACCTGTACCTAAACTCAGCTCTACAGCTGTAGTATTTAGTAAAACCCTATCTCCCACAGCCACATTGTTAGTTAGTTCTTTGTATAATACAGCTTTACAATCCTCATTATTTATTTTTACCAAAAGCTCACTTATATGATCTTTGTCCTTAATGATTTTTTCTACTGTACCTATTTTTATACTCATCATTTTTATAACACCACCCTATCTTCCTAGGTCATCTATATACTTTAATAGGCTTACTTTTTCTATAGTTTTAGTGATAGAGTATTTTTCAGCGTATAGATGAATCAAAATCAAAAAAACTAAGACAATACTTCTAATTTCTATACCCGTATTATATACCCATAGTATTCCTAAACTTACTCCCATTAAATTTGAACCCACATCTCCTAACATGGATTTAGCCTTTAAATCATACTTAACATATGCTAATATTCCACCATATAAGGTATATATGTAATTTTTAACCATATAATTTATGGGATATACAAAAACTATTAAGCTACATACTAAAAAACCTTTTATAGCTCTTCCTGGTCTTAGGTCCAATAAATTTATAAAATTTGTAAAAAGAGCTATTACCAATGTATTAACTACCACATCCACATATTCCTTACTCATTAGCAAACTAATTGTGAAAGCCACTGCTCCACCTATTACAGCTTTCAGACCACCTGTAGATAATTTCCCCTTTAATATATATAGTAAGTGCCCCTTAAGACCTGTTATATTCCTATTTCCTAACAAATCATCACATAGTCCTAAGAATGCCATAGTAATAGTACCTATTAAAAAAATACTTAAGGGAATAATTTCTATATTTTTTTCTAATAAAATAATAAAAATAGAGTTCACAATAATAAGAGGTACAAAAAATATTCCACTACTTACAGGAATTTTTTCTTTTCTATAGTTTTCCCTAGTTGCATCTCCAGTCTCTAGCAAGAAAAGAATTTTTTTTATACTAAATCTGGTTATTATGTATGCTCCTATAAAATATACTATATAATTTAGCATTTTCTATCCCCTCGCCTTTTTCCTAGAACATATAGTATGTGTAAAAATTGTTTTCCCCTATGGATAAAACCTTTTAAGTCCCTTCCCGTTTCCCTATGGGTCATATTCACAGGAATCTCCTCTATCTTATATCCTTTATTTAGTATATCTATGGTCATTCCAACTTCTACCCCATATCCAAATTCCATTTTCCCTAAATCCTTCAGAACCTCACTCTTAAAAGCCCTTTGCCCTGATAGGGATGAATGAATCTCTTCACCCGTATAAAATTTCACCCCTTCTTTAGCTAATTTCTTAACAAGACCTACTCCTCCCTTTTTCTTAGGAGATGGAAATTTTCCTATTGTACAATCTGCTTCATTTTCCACTAGAGGCTTTATTAGCTTGTCTAATTCTATGGATGTATGACCTATATCCCCATCTAAGAAACATATTATTTTACTATTATCCATAACTTTTTCTATTCCATAATTCATGGCATGGCCTTTTCCACAATTTTTTCCTAAACTATATAATAGTACAGGTTCATTTTTTAAGGTGCCCACCGTATTATCTGTTGAACCATCGTCAATAACTACTATTTGATCAATATAAATGCTATTTTTTAAACTATCAATAGTTGATTTTATTCGTTTTTCTTCATTATAAACTGGAATTAACACTGTAATATGTTTTTTCACTTATATCATCTCCTATTCCTTAAACCACTGAGGAGCTAATTTGTCAGCTGTTTTCTTTTGTCCATAATTTCCAGTTTCTCCTGTTAGAATCATTACTAAAGATATTTTTCCCATGGTTGTATCTATATTATCTACAGTAGATAGTCCTAGCTTTTTATACTCTTTAATTTTAGATACATCGTTATTAGTTTTTTCAACAGCTATTATTCCCATATTATTTTCCTTACAAAAACTTATTATAGGCTTTTCTATACTCTCAAATAACTTTAATTCTTCATTATCTTCCCCTGCTAAAATTATGTAATCAAATTCCATGTTAATTTCACCATTTAATTGAATAATCTCATCTTCTACATATTTTTTAATTAGATCCTGGTTTTTTTCTATGAATATGCCATTTAACAATTGATCAATATTTACTCTTTCTACACTTTCTCCTTCAGGATTTTCAGTTATTCGATTTTCAGATGATAAAAATTTATTCTTTATTATTAGCTTAGAAATACTTTCAGCTCCACTTTTTTGTAAAGTATCATCTATTTCTGAATAGGATATGTGTTCACTAGTTTCTATTATCATAACTTTATAACCTGTTAGCCTATCTTTTACTAGGTTAGGGAAAATAGTATTTAAAAATTTAACATTATTTTCATTTTCATTATTTAATTTGGCAACACTTTCTTGTAATTCGTCCTGCTTAACCTTAAATTCATCAAACCTATCTTCTACCTGCTTTAATATATCTTCCTGTTGCTTTACTATTAGATCTTGGCCATCTAACATTATACCTATGAATATACCAATTCCAATTGCTAAAAATATTGCAACTATAGTTATAACATAGTATTTTACATTTATTACCATGATAATCCTCCTTTATATTGGAAAAGCAAATTTAAGCTTCATTAGTAGTAATTTTAACAATTGTCTCCCTGGAGGTGAAAATGCACCTACAATAAATATGGGAATTATGGCACCTACAATTACTCCCACTAAATGCTTTAATCTTATACTCTCTCTATATAATTTACTTACACCCTTAGCATCTATTAATTTAGATCCTACTTTTAATCTAACTAAAAAAGTACTCGCCATACCCTTTCTTCCCTTTTCTAAAAAATCTACCATATTAGAATGGGTTCCCACAGCTACAATTAAGTCTGTTTCATAGTGGAAGGCCAATAACATGGCTAAATCTTCACTAGTTCCAGGTGCTGGAAAAGTAATTGCATTTAGACCAAGTTCATTTATTCTCTTTAGACCAGGAGCCCTTCCATCAGGATATGCATGGACTACTAATTCTTGGCACATTCTTAAACATTCATCAGATATACTATCCATATCTCCCACTATCATATGGGGTGTATATCCAAACTCCATTAAGGCATCACCGCCACCATCTACTCCTATTAATACTGGGTTAAACTCGTCTATATAGGTTCTTATGGCCTTTAGGTCTTCTTTATAATTTTGACCTCTTACAACTACTAGAGTATGTGTATTTTTAAACTTAGTTTTAACCTTTGGAATCTCTAAATTTTCAAGGAACAAGTCCTTTTCCTTTTGAGCATATTCTAAAGTATTTTCAACAAATTTATTAAGTTCTTTTTCAAAATTTTTACTAGTTTCTTTTAATTTTTTTGCAATTACATCCTCTGTTAATAATTCCCCTTGCCCTATATATGTGCCTTTTACATATATATTTCCATCTATTACTTCTATATGGTCATTTTCTGATATTTTATCAAAGGCTTCTTGTCCTATATTATCTAATATGGGAATTCCTGCTCCATTTATAATTCCTGGCCCTAAATTTTCATATCTTCCACTTATACTCTTTGCTCCATTTATTATTAGGACAGGTTTACAATTAACTAGAGAATTTGCAGCAACTTCATCTATATCCTCATGATTTATTACAGCGATTTCTCCCTGTTGTAGTCTATTTACTAAAGTCTTTGTCTTCTTGTCAACTCTTACAGTTGATTTTATTAACATATATTTCCTCCGATAGTTTTTTTATTAGTATTTGTCTATTTTAATTATTCATACAATACAAATATTAATTATATCATAAAAAGAATATTCAATACCATTTAATGCTAATGTTTTATTATTCAAAATTATTTATAATTTGAAATAGGCTTATTAATTATTTTTTAAATTAATAAGCCTATTTTTTCCTACTCGGAACATATCTTTCGAATCAACTATACAAAGAAAAAAACCTACACATGTAGGTTTTTATTTCTCATCTTTTTTTTCTGATTTTTTTTCCTTTGCTGGTCTTTCATCTTTAACAGCAGGTACATCCTTTAAGGGAAGATTGTGTTTCTCTCTTATTTTATTCTCCACATTTACTGCAAAATCTGGATTTTCTTCTAAAAACTTTTTCACATTTTCCCTTCCTTGACCTAGCTTTTTATCGTTGTAGCTATACCAAGATCCAGATTTCTTAATTATTTCAGATTTGACAGCACAGTCTAATATATTTCCTTCTGCAGAAATACCCTTTCCATACATTATGTCAAATTCTGCGATTCTAAAGGGAGGTGCTACTTTATTTTTAACAACCTTCACTTTAGTTCTATTTCCTAATATAGTATCTCCTTGCTTTATTGCTTCAACTCTTCTTACATCAAGTCTTACGGATGAATAAAATTTAAGAGCCCTTCCACCAGTAGTAGTTTCAGGATTACCAAACATTACTCCTACCTTTTCTCTTAACTGATTAATGAATATGGTTGAAGTCTTAGATTTATTAATTATACCGGCTAATTTTCTTAGAGCCTGAGACATTAATCTAGCCTGTAGTCCCACATGAGAGTCTCCCATATCCCCTTGTATTTCAGCCTTTGGTACTAGAGCTGCTACTGAATCTACTACAATTATATCTACAGCACCACTTCTTACTAAAGCTTCACATATTTCTAATCCTTGTTCTCCCGTATCCGGTTGGGATACTACAAGTTCATCTATATTAACTCCTAAGTTTCTTGCATACACAGGATCTAGTGCATGTTCTGCATCTATAAATGCTGCAACTCCACCTTTTTTTTGTGCCTCTGCAATGGCATGTAGGGCCACTGTAGTCTTACCAGATGATTCTGGCCCATATATTTCAATAATTCTTCCCTTTGGTATTCCACCTATACCTGTTGCTATATCTAAGTCTAATGATCCTGTTGAAATTGATTCAACATTCATCCTTACGCTCTCTTCTCCTAATTTCATAATAGAACCTTTACCAAATTGCTTTTCAATTTGGCCCATGGCCATTTCTAATGCTCTCTTTTTTTGATCCATATATTAGTCAGAATAAATTCTGACTTTCACCACCTTCCTTTTACCGAACAGATGTTCTGATTAGATTATAATTTATTATTCCCCTAAAGTCAATAAAAATATTACAATATTTTACCCTCTTTCCAATACTTCTTTTATCATATTTAGACTACTAAGCAGAGTATATGTTCTTATTTTATTCCTATCTCCACTAAAGTGGAAACGTCTTGTTACCATAGTTTTTCCATATAAAAGGCATATATATACTAATCCTACAGGTTTTTCCTCCGTTCCTCCATCAGGCCCTGCTATGCCAGTTACTGATAAGCATATATTACTTTTAGTTTTTCTTTTTAAACCCATTGCCATACTTTCAGCCGTTTGGCGACTAACAGCTCCAAATTCTTCTAATATGTGCTTCTTAACACCCAATTCTTCTTCCTTAGCCATATTAGAATAGGTTACTAAACTTCTATCAAAAGAACTTGATATGCCGGGTATATCTGTAAATTTTGATCCTATCATTCCACCAGTACATGATTCAGCTAATGATATGGTTAAAGATTTTTCCTTAAGTTTCTTTACTACCACATCTATTAGTTCTTCATTATCCGTGCTATATATATATTGGCCCACTTTTTCATATATATTTTTTATCATATTATTTACTAAATATTTAGCTTCATCTTCATCCTTACTACTTGATGTAATTCTTATGCTTACTTCCCCTTCTTTGGCATAAGTAGCTATAGTAGGATTCTCTTGATTTTCAATTAGATCCATTATTTTTTCTTCTAACAAAGATTCTCCTATTCCAAATAATCTAATAGTTTTTGAGTATATATAATTTTTAGCTTTTTTCATTAGATATTTCATTACCTGATCATTAAACATATTTTTCATTTCTTTAGGAGGCCCCGGTAGACATATGATTATTTTTTCTTTGTCATCTATAATAAATCCTGGAGCAGTACCATAATTATTTTCAAGTATTATGGAGTTCTTAGGCATGTATGCTTGTCTAATATTATTTTTGGACATGATTTTTTTCCTGTTATTAAAATAATCTCTTATTTTACCATATGAGTACTCGTCCTTCATCATTTCCCTGTCAAATACTTTGCTAATAATTTCCTTAGTCAAATCGTCTTGAGTAGGACCTAATCCTCCTGTAGTTATGATCATATCCACATTCTTGAAAGTCTCCCTTATTAAAGCCTCAAGTCTCTTAGGATTATCCCCAACCGTATGGTGATAATATACTCCAATTCCTAAATTGTTTAGTTCCTCTGATAGATATTTACTATTAGTATTTAATATTTGTCCCATTAATAGTTCTGTTCCAATGCTTAAAATTGCACATTTCATAATATCCCTCCTAAACTAATCTATTTCTAGTAATTAAAAAAAGCAGCATAGCTGCTTTTTATCCTTGTTTAAGTATATGCCTATTTAAGTATATGTAATCAACTCCAGATACAATAGTTAAAATAACCGCTATCCAAAGAGCAATAGTGCTAAATGGAAATCCTATTAAACTAAAAGGATAATTATCTAATAATATGGCTATTATGGCAACTATCTGTGTTATGGTCTTTAGCTTGCCATAAACGCTTGCTGCTATTACAATACCTTCTGATGCAGCAACTGCCCTTAAAATACTTATGGCATATTCTCGTGAAATAATCACAACAACAATCCAAGCTGGAAGTTGATCCATTTGTACTAAACAAACTAAAGCTGCTGTAACTAACAACTTATCTGCAAGTGGGTCCATAAACTTACCAAATTTAGTAACCTGATTCCTACTTCGAGCAATATATCCATCTAAAGTATCTGTTATGGCTGCTACAGTAAATACAAATGCAGCTATATATACACCATAAGTGATCTCATTTAATAGAAATATCATGAAAACTGGTACTAAAAATATCCTTACAATCGTCAGTTTGTTAGCAAGATTCATCAAGCATCTCCCCTATTAAATCATATTCGAAAGCATCTGTTATCTCTGTTTTTACTATTTGGCCTTCCTTTAAATCAACCTCAGAGTTAACATACACTATTCCATCTACATCAGGAATATCATACATGCTTCTTCCAGCATATACATTTTCTGCTTCTTTTTCTTCTATAAGTATATCATAAATATTACCTATTTTCTCATTATTTTTCTCAAAGGATATATTTTTTTGTATATCCATTATCTCCTCTTGTCTAGATATCTTTATATCTTCTTCCACTTGATTTGGAAGCTTTTCAGCCGATGTTCCCTCTTCTTTAGAGTAAGGAAATACTCCTAATCTATCGAATCTCATCCTTTTAACAAAATCCTTTAACTCTAAAAAGTCTTCTTCTGTCTCCCCAGGAAAACCTACTATTAAGGTAGTTCTTATACTAATATCTCCTATTTTTTCTCTTAATTTCTTTATTACAGTTTCTATATGTTCTTTACTTGTTTTTCTATTCATTAATTTTAATATATTATCACTACAGTGTTGTATTGGCATATCTATATATTTGCATACCTTTTCATTTCTACTCATGGATTCTATAAGCTTATCATCTATTTTTTCTGGATAACAATACAGTATTCTAATCCATTTAATACCCTCAATTTTATTTAATTCATCTAAAAGATCCCCTATTTTAATTTCTCCATACAAATCTATTCCATAGTTTGAAGTATCTTGTGCTATTATGATTAATTCTTTAACACCTTGTGATGCTAATGATTTTGCTTCTCCTATTATATCCTTCATTTCTCTACTTCTATATTTACCCCTTAATTTTGGAATAATACAATAAGTACATAGGTTGTCACAACCTTCAGCAATTTTTAAATATGCACTATAGGAAGGTGTTCCTAATATTCTTGGCATATTTTCATCAAATACCACATTTATATCTCCATGCTTGCTAGTTCTTTCTCCCTTTAATGTACTATTTACAATGTCAACAACCTGAGGAAAGTTTCCAGTTCCCACAATTCCATCTACTTCTGGTAATTCCTTTAATAATTCATCATTATATCTTTCTCCTAAACATCCAGCTACTATTAACAATTTGCAATTTCCATGTTCTTTATATTTAGCTAAAGAAAGTATAGTGTCTATAGATTCTTGCTTTGCATCATTTATAAATCCACAGGTGTTTACTATTATAATATCTGCCCTGTCTTCTTCCATTTCTAATAAAAATCCATGTTCTTTTAAAAGCCCCATCATCACTTCTGAGTCTACTTGATTTTTAGCACATCCTAATGTTTCAATATATACCCTTAATTTCATTGTTAATTTCTCCCTTCACCAGTTATATCTTCTACAAATTTTATTATTTCGTCTACTACTTTATCCATGGATAAGTAATTTGCTTCGTAATCATATTCTCTAAATTTATCAATGGAATACTTATAAAGTGGATCATAATAATTTTTAATTAAATACTCTATAACATGGTCGTACTCCTTCTTATCTATTTTTTCAATTAACATATTCACATTTACGTTCCCAAGTCTTTTTCTTAGATGTTCTATTGCATCCTTTAACTTTTGTTCATTATCTTCTATTCCATTTATATAATCTTTTTTTATATTAGTAATTCTGTTTTCCATATTAGTTTCCACTAATATGTGTTTATCACTTATTATTTTTTCAAATATATGGTTAAGTATTATTACATTTCCTATCCTTTTACTTTCACTTTCCACATATACATTTTTGTCTTTTAATCCCCGTAGGGTGTGAAAAATTCCTGCATCAAAGTTCTTTTGAGTAGGTAATTTTTCATTATACATTATATTCCCAAAAACTGATCCACTGTTGTTAGCCAATTTTTCTAAATCTAATACACTTTTACCTCTTTCATGTAATTTCTCTAATATGTGGGTTTTTCCTACTCCTGTTAATCCATGTATCATTATAAAATTATAGTCATAAATGTTTTTTTCTAAAAAGTTCACCACAGTATTTCTATAACTTTTATATCCACCTGTTAGTTGGAATACATTTTTAATCCCCATCATTTGTACAAAGGAACATACACTTTTACTTCTCATTCCACCCCTATAGCAAAAGAAAACTATATTTTTATATTCCTTAGAATAACCTTTTATACTTTCGTATATGGAAACTAATTTCTTAGATCCGTACTCAATTCCCATTAAAGTGGCCTTTTCTGTACACTCTTTTTTATATATGGTTCCTACCATGGCCCTCTCCTCATTATCTAGTATGGGAATATTAATAGCATTTAGAATAGTGCCATCCTCATATTCTACCTGAGACCTTACGTCTATAAGTAGAATGTCTTTCATTTTTAGTACATCTTTAATATCTATAGTTTTTACCATCTAAACCCCTTCTTCTGCTCGTATTGTTTCTAATTCTTCTTTTGTCATTAAAACCTTCCTTGGTTTGCTACCCTCGTGGGGGCCTACTATATTTCTTTCTTCTAATTCATCTATGAGCCTAGCTGCTCTATTATATCCTATTCTAAACCTTCTTTGAAGCATAGATATGGATGCTTGTCCCGAATTCACAACTAACTCTATAGCTTCCTTTAAAACTGGATCTACCTCCTTGTTGGATTCCATACTAGCCTTTTGAAAATTGTCTATAATATCTTCTTTATAATTATTTTCTTCTGATTGATTTTTCACAAAACCAACCACCTTTTCAACCTCAGAGTCAGATATAAAAGCACCTTGAACTCGTATGGGCTTAGCTGATCCAACTGGATAAAATAACATATCTCCCTTTCCTAATAGTTTTTCAGCACCTCCCATATCTAATATGGTCCTGGAATCTGCTTGGGAAGATACAGAAAAAGCTATTCTAGATGGTATATTGGCCTTAATTACCCCTGTGATTACATCCACAGAAGGTCTTTGAGTAGCTACAATCAAATGAATACCTGCTGCTCTAGCCATTTGAGCTAATCTACATATGCTATCTTCCACTTGTGATGGGGATACCATCATTAAGTCAGCTAGTTCGTCGATTATAATTACAATTTGTGGAAAAATTTCATCTTCCAATTCTTTCATTTTTTTGTTATATCCACCTATATCCCGTACATTATTTTCTGCAAAGGACTTATATCTTCTAGTCATTTCTGCAACAGCCCAATTTAATGCACTAGATGCCTTATTAGGATCTGTAACTACTGGTATTAGTAAATGGGGAATTCCATTGTAGGTACTAAGTTCTACTACCTTTGGATCTATTAATAAAACCTTTACTTCATTAGGTTTTGCCTTGTATAAAATACTATTTATTATGGCATTTACACATACACTCTTACCAGACCCAGTAGCTCCAGCTATTAACATATGGGGCATTTTTGACAAATCCGTTACGATGGGATTTCCTGCTATATCCTTTCCTAATACAAAACTAACCTTTGATGTGCTACTTAAAAATTGTTCACTCTCTATAACTTCTCTTATTGTAACCATAGATACTTCATCATTAGGAACTTCTATACCTACAGCTGCCTTTCCTGGTATAGGAGCTTCAATTCGAATATTAGAGGCTGCTAGGTTAAGGGCTATATCATCTGAAAGGTTCACGATTTTACTTACCTTTACTCCAGGACTTGGTTGAATTTCATATCTAGTTATACTAGGGCCTTTACTAACTTGCACAACTTTAGCTTCAACACCAAAATTATCTAGAGTTTGTTCTAGTATACTGGCTTTCCCTAAAATTTCCTTTTTATCATTTTGATTGTTTTTCTTAGACTTTTTTTCTAATAGATCTACAGATGGAATAATATATTCTTTTTCTTCATTTTTATCCGTATCTATTTTTATTTCTATTTCCTCATCCTTTACATGTCCTTTAGTTTCTTTAATTTTATTAGATTTTTTCTTCATATTAGTATCTATTATTTTTTCTTCTTCAAATTCTTTTGTAAAATCTAGGATTTTTATCTTTTCATTCATGGATTTTTCTTCAACAATACCTTCAACTTTAGGCTCTATTCTTTTATTTTGTCTTACTTTCTTTTCCCTTTTCTTCTTTGGCTTATCTGATACCATAACAAAAGAAACCACTACATTCTTAAGGACTATTATTCCTTTTTCTAAGATCTCCCTTAAAAATTCAAATATATCTATTAAAGAAAGATTTAATAATGATATTAATGAAAGTATTATTACGGATATTACTAAAAAATAAGTACCATTAACACCTAGTAATTTTATACTATTATAACCTATAAAATTACCAATTAATCCTCCACCAATGCCATTAGTTCCTTGTATGTACATATTCTTTATATTACTCATATGAAAAAATTTTTCTGGGATATATTCTCTACTGTATAAAGTAAATAGAATTAAATAACATATGTACATAATGACTACAAAATATTTGACTTTATGATTTAAAAATTCTTTTTTATTAAATAAAGATAGTATTCCAAATAGTATTATCACTAATGGTAGTACATAGGATGTTGTAGAAAATAAGGCCATTAAATTTCTTTTTATTAAATTTCCAATTTGTCCCACAGAGTTATAAGTTAAACATATATATATAAAGATTCCTATAAAAATTATTAATATGGACTTAAACTCTTTATTTTCTTTTTTTGCTGTTCTCCTTTTCTTTGTCATAAGTTCTCTCCTTAACATATAGTGAAAGTTTTTTCATACAAATTATAAAAAAGCACAGGTTTAACTGTGCCAGAAACTATATAATAAAATACCTATTCCTACAGTCCATGTATAAAATGAAAATTTCACAAAACTTGGTTAAACCTTACATCATGCCCAAACTATAGTATGGAAAATAGTGGGTGGTATAAAACTTCTAATAACTACACATTTGACCAAATTTATTTTTACCAAAATTTAAAGTGTTAATATTCCCCTATTAACACTTTGACATTCATATTATAACATAAGAAAAAATATTATTCTACTCCGTAAAAAAGACACTTCTTCATAGTTATTCTTCTTTTTCATTTTCTTTTTTTTCTTCCACTTCTTTTATCATCCCCTGTAATTTTCCCATGGCATGACTTAATCCTCCCACACTGTTTATAAGACCCACATCAACGGCTTCTTTTCCTATTAAAATAGTTCCCACATCATTGGCTATTTCATCAGTTTCACTCATTAATTCATTTAACCTTTCCTTTGATATGGTAGATGTCCTAAGAATAAAATTTATTATTCTATCTTGCATTTTTTTAAAATACTGGAAAGTCTGTGGTGCTCCTATGACCAACCCATTAGTTCTTATGGGATGAACAGTCATAGTAGCCGTTTGAGCTATATATGAATAATCACTGGCTGTAGCTAAGGGAACTCCTATGCTGTGGCCTCCTCCTAATACTAATGAAACTGTAGGTTTTGATATACTAGATATCATTTCTGCTAAGGCTAGTCCTGCTTCCACATCTCCTCCTACCGTGTTTAAAATGGTAAGCATTCCCTTTATGTTGGGATTTTCCTCAACTGCAATTAATTGGGGGATTATATGTTCATATTTTGTAGCTTTAGTTTGAGGTGAAGATACTCCATGGCCTTCTATATGTCCTATTATGGTTAAACAATGAATATTACTTTGTGTACTTGGAATATTACTTACACCCATTTCTTTTATATTTTCAAGCTTCTCGTTATTTTTTTTCGCATCTTTCTTTTCCATTGACATTATTCCCTTCTGCAATCAATTTAATTAATCTTAAATTATTTTTTCCAATATAAAAGTCTTTTATTAAAAATAAAAGACTTTTATAAAATAAATAAAATAATTAGGCATATGAAAGAAATAAATTAGTCAGTTCTCTGAGGAATTTGGATTATTTTCAAGGCATGATGAGCGAGCATATTAAACATATGTGAGCGATTCCATAACGAAGAAAATAATTCAAATAACCAGTGAAATGACTAATTTATTTTTTGAATATGCCTTATAGGTGCTTAATTATTTTATTTGTCTAAATTAAATTCTGCATGAAGAGCATTTACTGCTTTTTCTATATGTTCTTCCTTTATAAGGCAAGATATTGTTGTATGAGAATCAGAGCTTTGTAAAATTTTAATTCCAGAATGAGAAAGGGCTTTTACTATTTTTCCCATAACGCCAGGAATGCCCCTTATTTTATGGCCAATGGCTGTTACCTTACTACAATTTTCAATAATACTATATTCAAATTTATTTTTTCCCATTATGTTTTTAACCTTGTCTAAATCCTTATTATCTATAGTAAATACTTTTTTATCTGTAAAAAAGTTAATTAAATCAATACTTACTTGAAACTTAGTTAAGTTATTCATAAGTATATCATTATCTTCCATATTATCATTAAAATATACGCTCACCTGAGAAATATTGTTTTTATGAGCTATTGCCCTAATTACATTGTCCTCTTCTAAAGACTTTCTAAACTTCCTAAGATAATGATTTTTTTGTATTATAATAGTACCTTTACTTTCATTTAATGTATTTTTTACTTTCATGGGAATATTAGACCTTTTAGCCACAGCCACAGCCCTTGGGTGAACCACCTTAGCTCCCTCATCAGCCATTTGATATATTTCCTCATAATCAATTTCATCTATTACTCTTGCCTTTGTCACAACCCTAGGATCTGCCGTCATTACGCCATC
Organism: Anaeromicrobium sp.; assembly: GCF_025210435.1. Classification (GTDB taxonomy): domain Bacteria; phylum Bacillota; class Clostridia; order Peptostreptococcales; family Thermotaleaceae; genus Anaeromicrobium. The sequence goes on along the minus strand of NZ_JAOART010000087.1, from coordinate 4,098 downwards.
CACATCCGTATATATTTCCACACACTTTGCCTGTAGAGCTTCTCCTAAAATAGCTGCTGTAGTATCACTACCGCCTCTTCCTAGAGTTGTAATCTCTCCAGTTTCAGTAACACCTTGAAATCCTGCTACTACAGGTATTATTCCTTTGTTAAGTAAATCCATCAAATATTTATTATCAACTTTTAAAACATCTGCATCTCCAAAATGATTATCTGTTATTATACCTGCTTGAAATCCAGTTACAGCTTGTGCTTCATATCCCATTGCCTTTATGGTATTAGAAAGTATTACAGATGATATAATTTCACCAACAGACATTATAATATCTAAATCTCTAGCATTATCCCCATCGTATACAGAAGTGGCCATATTAACCAAAGTATCTGTAGCGTATTTATCCCCTCGTCTACCAATGGCTGATACTACTACGATTGGATTTTTTCCTGATTCCTTAGTTGCCACTACCTTTGATGCTACTTTCTTTCTTAATTCTTCTGTGGCTACAGATGTTCCCCCAAATTTTTGTACGATTATGTCCATACTTTTCCTCCTAACTATCTATACATATATTAGCACGAAAACAGCATATAGTCTAATATACTTCAATGTAGTTCCCATCAAAGTTTTAAATTATTTCAAACCTTTGACTTCCTGTAATATAATAGTATGTGTATATACTCACTTTTGGGAATTTTATATGTGAAAACATTTTAGGGTACAAAAAAAGATTGGTAATAAATTTTACCAACCTGTTAAAGTTCCTCTAATTCTACAATAATCATATCATTTCCTATCTTTTTTACACATTCCCATGGAACTTCTAAAAAATTTCTGTCATAGAAAAATGAAAACTGACTTTTATAGTCTGGAACTAGTATGGCTTTTATTTTCCCTGTTTTCTCATTAATAAGCAGATCACATTCTCCAAGCATTCCTAATCTAGCTCCATCTGTTAAGTTTACTATTTCTTTCCCCCCAAGTTCACTCAACCTCATCCCTATTCCTCCTGTTTACTATATTTCTCTATAGATTTATTGGTTGTAAATTTGTTTTATACAGTAACTTGCCTATAAGGGAAACTATTGAAAATCTTTGAAACCCTGGAACGTCACAACATCCTATGCTACTCCAACATGACACATGAACCTATATACGAAGATTCACACTTTCGCTTGTGACAAGGACTTGGGTGGAAAAGATTTTCAATGGTTTCCTGAAATAGGCCCATATAAAGCAAGTTTATACACCAGAAATCTATAACACCCTCCTTTAATTATATTAAGTGTATACTCATTATATTCCTGTATGTCCAAATCCACCTGTTCCACGTAAAGTATCCTCTAAATTTTGGACTTCTTCCCAGTTTATCTTTTCATATTTACATATTACCAATTGAGCTATCCTATCACCATTTTTAACTATGAAATCCTCTTCTCCCCAATTAACTAAAGGAACTTTTATTTCTCCCCTATAATCACTATCTACAGTGCCTACCCCGTTGATTACTCCTATACCATATTTCATAGCAAGTCCACTCCTAGCCCTAACTTGTGCCTCTGTTCCCTGTGATAATTGTATATGTATTCCTGTTTCCACCAACCTTCTTTTCCCTGGTTTTATTATAATATCTTCTTTAATATATGCTCTTAAATCCATTCCAGCAGATCCATCAGTTTCATACTTAGGTATTTGTGCTCCTTCTTTAACTACTATTTTAACTTTTGTCATTATCTATTCCTCTCCTATACAAATTTTTAGGCTACTAACAATATTCAAATTTTTCCTTTGGATCTTGTCAGTAGCCCAACCTATTCTCTTTTAATATAAATACTTTTTAATATTAATATCCTTATCTATATTTCCAACTAAAGATACGGACATATTCTCCTTTGAAAATATTTTATCAATTACCCTTTTAATATGGTCCATCTCTATATTATCAATTTTATCTAAAACTTCCTTTTGGGTATATACCCTATTTAATAAAAGTTCACTTTTCCCAATTCCCATCATTCTACTACTTGTACCTTCTAATCCTAATATATAACTTCCCTTTAGTTGTTCCTTGGCTTTTAATAGTTCTTCTTTTCCTAATCCCTTATTTTTTATCAGGTCAATTTCTTCTCTTATACTTAGACACACTTTTTCTAATTGCTTTGGATTTATACCAGCATATATGGTAAATATTCCTGAATTTCTGTAGGATGTGGGGTAAGAGAATACTGAATATGCTAATCCCTTATCTTCCCTTATATTTTGAAATAATCTAGAACTCATGCTACCACCAAATATGGTGTTCATAACTAGCAAAGGGTATACATTTTCACTTCCCATTGAAAAACTCTCAAGGCCTATGCATAAGTGTAATTGTTCTATATCCTTATACTTCATTCCAATTTCCCTATTAAAATTAGGTTTTTCTTTATCATTCTTCAGTTGGATATTTTTCTTTTTCCCTATAGAAATTATTTTTTCCTCTAACATATTTATTAAATATTTTTCGTCAAAATTTCCCGCTACAGAAATAACCATGTTCTCTGGAACATAAAATTTTTCCATATGTTCTACTAGTTTATCCCTTGTTAAATTTGATATAATATCTCTTGTTCCTAATATGGGATAACCTAAAGAATCATCTTTATATATGGTTTTAAATAGTAGATCATGAGCATTCTCTTCTGGAGAATCTTCATACATACTTATTTCTTCTAATACAACATTTTTTTCCTTTTCAATTTCCCTTTCATCTAATGATGAATTAAATACCATATCTGAAAGAACGTCCACTGCTATGTTTATATGGGAGTCTAATACCTTAGCATAATAGCATGTGCATTCTTTTCCAGTAAATGCATTTAGTTGACCACCGATATCGTCAATAGCTGCTGCTATCTCCTTTGCACTTCTATTTTTAGTCCCTTTAAAAAGCATATGTTCTATAAAATGGGTAATTCCATTATTTTCCACTGTTTCATCTACCGATCCCACATTAACCCATATGCCTAAGGAAATAGATTTTACATGAGGAATTTTTTCCATAATAATTCTCGTACCATTACTTAATTTAAACTTTTTGTACATAGTTTCCTCCTAGAGTGTTTTATGGCATAACTACTTGTTATTATAGTTTACTCACCCTCAATTATCAAGTAAAATCAGATTTTTTCTATATATTTATAAGTTCAGAAACAGTACATATATGAATTCCCTCTTCTTTGATTTTTTTTATTATATGGGGAAGAGCCTTTATAGTTTCTTCCTTTGGATGCATAAGAAGTATTGCTCCTTTATGATCTTTATTAAATACCCTTTTTATTATGATATCTTTTGTAGATCCCTTTTTCCAATCAATAGTATCAACACTCCAAAGAATCACCTTATATCCTAGATTTTCAGCAATCTCTAAGGTTTCTTTATTATAATCACCTGCTGGTGGAGCAAATAGATTGGTTTTATGAGATAAAGCCTTGTATATGGCTTCTTCTGTCCTTTTTATTTCCTTTATATTCTCTTTTTTATTTGTTTTAGTGGGTAGTTTATGTGAATATCCATGATTCCCAATTTCATGTCCCTCTTCCTTTATCTTTACCAATAATTCTCTATTTTTCTCTGCCCATCTTCCCGTTATAAAAAAGGTTACTTTAATATTATTTTCTTTAAATATTTCCAACATCTTAGGAATATGTTCTCCACCCCAATCCACATTGCATGTAAAGGCCATTTTTTTTGAATTCACCTCAACCTTCCTTATGGGCTCTGTTTTATATTCATTCCAAACGCCTTTACTCCTATAGCCTAACATAGAAATTGCTCCTATTATTAGTATAATTATAAAAATACATATATAGATTTTTTTCCTAGACACAATGTAAATCCTCATACTATCCCCCCCTTTAAACTATATTCAACTAAAAAATTTATTATTCTATAGATTTGTGAAATGGAATTCAATTTTACATCTCATATTTCGTACAACATATATTTCCAAACTAGTATGCAGTCATACAATTGAATAATATTCTTATAATGGATTATTATTCCAGTGATTGGCTGCATACTTATCCTGTTAAATTTATACCATATTTTTCAACTACTATC
>NZ_JAOART010000086.1 GCF_025210435.1 Anaeromicrobium sp. | reverse complement strand
TTTTCCACCCAAGTCCTTGTCACAAGCGAAAGTGTGAATCTTCGTATATAGGTTCATGTGTCATGTTGGAGTAGCATAGGATGTTGTGACGTTCCAGGGTTCCAAAGATTTTCAATATATTTTCCCTTATAGGCAAGTTACTATATAAAACAATCTTAAAACCAAGAAATCTATAATTTATTTCTTTCATATATCTTAAAAGGTGACCATATGGTCACCTATCCTTGATCTTTGGGTATTTTTACAATTACTTCTATGAATTCGCCCTTGTCCTTTTGAGTATATTCAGCCTTAAGTCCCGTATCCTTTATGGCATTATATGCGTTTTTTAAAGTATTCAAATATATCCTAAAATTAAAGGCGCTTTTTATCTTTCTTTTATTATCATCTTTTTCTTCTGTAATCTCTTCTAATATATTTTTTATTCTATCCTCAGTCTTTTTTACAGTTAAATCTTTATCTATGATTTCTTTTAAAACCATAAGTTGTAATTTTTCATCATGGAGCTTTAATAAAGCCCTCCCATGTCTTTCTGTAAGATTATGTTCTATAAGGGATACCTTCACTTCTTCTGGTAACTTTAATATTCTTAGCTTGTTGGCTATAGTAGATTGACTCTTTCCTACTTTTTTTGCCACATCATGTTGAGTAAAGTTATGATCTTTCATTAAGTTTTCATATCCTAGAGCCTCTTCTATAAAATTTAAATCTTCCCTTTGAAGATTTTCTATTAAAGCCAATACAGCAGAATCTTCATCTGTCATACTCCTAACTATTGCAGGAATAGTTTCTAAGTTAGCATGTTTTGCAGCCTTTAATCTTCTTTCTCCAGCTACTAATTCATATCTATTTTCTCCTAAATTTCTAACAGTAATAGGTTGTAATACACCATAAGTTTTAATAGATTCACTTAATTCTTCTATATGGACTTTATTGAATATTCTTCTTGGTTGATATGGATTTGGGGAAATTAAATTTACTGGAATCTCTACCACTTTAGGGTTTCCATCTCTTATCATATTACTCTTCTCCTCTTAACATCTAATGTAATAATTATTCGTCAAAAATATTAATGTTCCTTCTTTCAATATATATTTTATGTAAGTTTTTAGAATAATTCTTGTACACATGTGGATAAATGATATTTTTTGTCTTTCCTGACTTATCCACATGTGTATTAAATGTCCCAATTATTTTTTATTCACAATTAGAGTCAATTTCTTAGAAAAATACTTATCCACAAACATATTTAACCCTAATTTAAGTACTAACTTTTATAGATTTCGTAACCCTAAGCTTCCTTTATACAGTAACTTGCCTACAAGGGAAAATGTATTAAAATTTTTTGGAATCGTGGAACGTCACAACATCCTATGCTCTTTCAACATGACACATGAACCCATATTCAATATTCACACTTTAGCATGTGACAGGTGACTTCGATGGAAAAAAATTTTAATACATTTTCCTGAAGTAGGCTCACACAAAGCTTATTATCAACAGATAAATCTATAAAGGATTCTTAGTTGGAGTTCCTGCTTTCCTAGGATATTTATTAGGGGTATTTTTTACTTTCCTTATTATTACCACATTATGGCTTAAATCCGTATAAGGAATATGTATATCTACCTTTTCTACTAATTCTCCCCCTAGTATACTTATGGCCTTCTTTCCGTCTTCTAATTCTTCATTAATAGTTGGACCCTTTTGACAGATAAAGTATCCTCCAACCTTTACAAAGGGAAGACAATATTCACACAGCACATTTAATCTGGCTACAGCCCTTGCAACAGCTATATCATACTTTTCTCTATATTCTTTTTTCTTTCCTATATCTTCAGCTCTTCCATGGACAAAGTCCACATTATCTAAATTATTTTCAGTACAAACTTCCTGTAAAAACTTTATTCTCTTATTTAAGGAATCTAGTAGGGTTAATTTGACCCCATCATGATATATTCTTATGGGGATACCAGGAAAACCAGCTCCTGTTCCCACATCTATCACACTAGAGTCCTCTTTTATGTAGTCTAGCGATAAGCAAGATAGGGAGTCTAGGAAGTGTTTTATCATAACTTCCCTATCTTCTGTTATACCCGTAAGATTCATAAACTTGTTCCACTCTACTAATATATCCTTATATTTAATAAACTTATTTATCCTATTATCATCTATAGAAAGACCTAACTTTTCACAGCCTTCCCTTAATATTTGTTCATTAGTCATCTTTTCCACTTCTCTTTCTCCTTTGTTGCTCTAAGTAAACTAATAATACAGATATATCTGCTGGAGATACGCCTGAAATACGAGAAGCTTGTCCGACAGATAGGGGTTTAATTTCATCAAGCTTCTGTCTTGCTTCAAGTCTTAATCCTTCTATTTTTGAGTAATCTATTTTCTGATTTAATTTTTTCATTTCTAATTTCTTAAATTGATCTATTTGCCTTAGTTGCTTTTTAATATATCCATCATATTTAATTTGAACTTGGCATTGTTCTATTACAAATCTATCAAGTTCTGGTCTATTTTCATCGGCAAAGGCTATTTCTTCATATGTAACTTGTGGCCTCTTTAAAAGATCGTATAAGGACATTCCCTGACTTAAAGGTGCTGTACCTATGGACTCTAGATAATCATTTACCACACTAGGTCTTATCTTAACTTCCTTTAATCGTTCCATTTCAGCATCTATATTTTTCTTTTTCTCAATTAAAGCCTCATATCTTTCTTTAGATGCAAGACCTGCCCTATAACTTTTCTCCGTTAATCTCAAATCTGCATTGTCTTGTCTAAGGACTAATCTATATTCTGCACGAGAGGTCATCATACGATAAGGTTCATTAGTACCCTTTGTTACTAAATCATCTATTAAAACACCTATATAAGCTTCTGAGCGATCTAGTATAAATGGTTCTTTCCCTTGTATCTTTAAGGATGCATTTATCCCTGCTATTAGACCTTGAGCTCCCGCTTCTTCATATCCAGAACTTCCATTAAATTGGCCTGCAGAAAATAATCCGTCTATTTCCTTAGATTCTAAAGTTAACTTCAATTGAAGAGGATCTATACAATCATACTCTATAGCATAAGCAGGTCTCATAATTTTAGAATTTTCAAGTCCTGGAATACTTCTATAAAATGCTAATTGTACATCTTCAGGTAAACTTGTAGACATACCCTGAATATACATTTCATTAGTGTGAAGTCCCTCTGGTTCAACGAATAGTTGATGTCTTTGTTTTTCTGAAAATCTCACTACCTTATCTTCAATAGATGGACAATATCTTGGCCCTGTTCCCTCTATATCACCAGAGTACATGGCTGAACGATGAAGATTGTTCTTTATTATCTCATGGGTTTCATTATTTGTATATGTAAGCCAACATGGTACTTGCTTGACACTAAGTTCCTTGTTCATAAAAGAGAAAGGAACTATTTTTTCATCTCCTGGTTGTTCTTCCATCCTGCTAAAATCTAATGTTTTGCTATCTAATCTAGCAGGTGTTCCCGTCTTAAATCTTCTCATATTAAGTCCATGCTTTTGTAAGCTATCAGTTAGATCTAAAGATGCAGATAGACCATTAGGTCCACTAGTATAACTCATTTGTCCTATGAATATCTTTCCACCTAAATAAGTTCCCGTGCATAATATTATTGTCTTAGCATTATATACTCCTCCAGTTTTAGTAACTACACCTTTAACCACATGGTCCTCAACTAAAAGTTCAATTACTTCTGCCTGCCTAACTTCTAAATTATCTTCTTCTTCTAATACTTTTTTCATTTCTCTATGATAAAGGTTTTTATCAGCTTGAGCTCTTAATGAGTGTACAGCTGGTCCCTTTGCCGTATTGAGCATCTTACTTTGTATAAAGGACCTGTCTATGTTAAGTCCCATTTCTCCACCTAGGGCATCTATCTCCTTGACTAAATGACCCTTTCCCGTTCCTCCTATAGATGGATTGCAGGGCATCATAGCTATTGAGTCTAAATTTATAGATAATAATAGAGTAGAACACCCCATACGTGACGCTGCCAAGGAAGCCTCGCAACCTGCATGTCCAGCTCCAACAACTATTACATCATAATTTCCTGATATGTATCTTTCCATGGCTAATCCTCCCTTTATTTTCCTATGCAGAATGAGCTAAATATCCTATCTAGCATATCTTCTGATGTGGTATCACCTGTTATTTCTCCTAGAGATTCCCAACAGTCTTTAATGTCAACTTCCACAAAATCCAGAGCAAGTCCTGATCGTATGGCCTCTATACCCTCTTCCATACTAGTTTTACCTACTTCTAATGCCCTTTTGTGTCTTGCATTTGTTACTAAAGAGTCCTCATTCCTCTGTACTTTACCTTCATATACCATATTAACAATTTTATCTTCAAGTAAATCTAAACCCTTATTTTCCTTTACAGAAATAGGAATGATACTTTTCCCTGGCAATAATTTTTTTATTTCTTCTAAGTCTATCACATTAGGTAAATCGGTTTTATTCATTAATATGATAGTTTCTTTATCCTTTAATTTATCCATTATTTCCTTATCTTCAATAGATAATTCCTCTGATGCATTTAATATGAATATTACTAAATCTGCCTTATTAAAGGACTCCTTACTTCTCTCTACACCTATCTTTTCAACCACATCTTGTGTTTCTCTAATTCCAGCCGTATCTGTGATTCTTAAAGGAATTCCCTTAATAGATATGATCTCTTCAATAATATCCCTAGTAGTTCCAGGAACATCCGTAACTATGGCTCTAGATTCCTTAAGTAGGGCATTCATTAGTGAAGATTTTCCCACATTAGGTTTTCCTATTATAACTGTATTTAATCCCTCTTTCAATATTTTTCCTGTATGGGCCGTATCTAATAATTTTTCTACTTTTTCAAGGATTTTAATAGAATCTTTCTCAAGTTTGTCATATGTAAGTTCTTCAATATCCTCATCTGGAAAGTCTATATTAACAGTTATATGTGCTAATACTTCTAATAAATCATGTCTTATAACCTTAACTTCATTAGATAAACTTCCTTCTAATTGATTAAGGGCCACGTGAAATCCAGTGGATGTTTTTGCCTTTATCATATCCATTACTGCCTCTGCCTGAGAAAGATCTATTCTACCATTTAAGAAGGCTCTCTTAGTAAATTCTCCCCTATCAGCCATAAAAGCTCCCTGCCTTAATACAAGATCCAATATATTTTTTACAGGAACCATCCCACCATGACAATTTATTTCAACTACATCTTCTCCTGTGTATGTGAAAGGTTCCTTCATATAAGTTACTAATACTTCATCTACTATCTTTTGTGTATGTGGATCTATTATTTTTCCATGGGTTATTCTTCTAGGCTCATAATCTTTTATGGAATTTTTCCTGGTAGGTTTAAATATTTCATCTAAAATATGTATTGATTTCTCTCCACTTAATCTAACAATTCCAATTCCTGCTTCCCCAGGAGCAGTGGCTATGGCTGCTATAGTATTTTCTGCCATCATATCACCTCTATTTTTTCTTTCCCTTATTTTTAATTCCTAATCCCTAAACCATAATTTATATTAAAACACAGTCCTTTGTAAAGAGTATTGTTCTATTATATCTTTAATATTATTCCATATATGTATTTCATTAATTCTTTACAATAATAAAACCCAGTAAAATATACTGGGTTTTTAGTTAATTTATTTTACTTCAATTACTACTTTTCTAAAAGGTTCTTCACCTTTACTCTTTGTAACCACATGTGGATGGTTTTGTAAAGCAGCATGAATTATTCTTCTTTCATATGGGTTCATTGGCTCTAATACCACATCTCTACTAGTGGATTTTGCTTTATATGCCAATTTATTCGCCAATTTTATTAAGGTTTGTCTTCTTTTTCTTCTATAGTTTTCAGTATCTAAAACTACCCTTATATACTCATCTCGTTCCTTGTTTACCACTAAACTTACAAGATATTGGATAGCATCTAATGTTTGTCCTCTTTTACCTATTAATACACCCATGTTACTCCCTATAATTTCTAGGTTTAGAGTATTATTTTCTAATTTAGTTTTGTATTTTGCTACTATGTTCATTTTTTGTAACATATCTTCTAGAAATTCTGTCGCTTTTCTTTCTGGATTATCTATAACAGTAACTTTTATCTTTGCTGGTCTAGTCCCTATTAATCCAAAAATGCCACGGCTTGGTACTTCTAATACTTCAATGTCGACTTCTTCTCTTCCTACATTCAGCTCTTCTAGGGCATTTTTCACAGCTTCTTCTACAGTTTTTCCTGTCTTTTCTGTGAATTTCATATTAACTCAATTCCTCCTTAGATGTTCCTGGCTTAGGCATCACCATCTGTTGTACCATTTGGAATAGATTACTTACTACCCAATATAGGCATAGTCCCGCTGGAAATCCACGTCCCCAAAATAAAATCATAATTGGCATAATCATATTCATGGTTTTCATTGTTTGATTTTCTGCAGCTTGTGAATTTGCTCCCGAACTACTCTTAATTGAAAAATACGTAGTTATGGCTGCCGCTATGGGAAGTATCCATAAGTCTGGCTCCTTTAAACTGCTCATCCATAAAAATGGTTCCATACTAGCCGCCTCAATGGCTGCTCCAGCGTAAGTCCCTGGATTTCTTAAAACGGCAAAGAGACCAAATAATATGGGCATTTGTATTAATAAAGGTAAACATCCTGCAACTGGATTTACTTTGTGTTTTTGGTATAACTCCATAGTCTTTTGATTTAATTTTTCTTTATCATTCTTATACTTTTCTTGTATTCTCTTTATCTCTGGTTGAATTTCTGTCATTTTGCTAGTACTTTTTAGCTGCTTAAAAGTCAAAGGTAATAAGAAAAGTTTAATTACTAATGTAAATAATATTATAGTGATTCCATAATTTCCCACCACGGAATATAATACATTCAGTAACATACCTAAGGGCTTAGCTATTGCTGTTATCATGTGTTTACCTCCCACTCAATCTATTCTAAAGGATCATAACCACCTGGATGAAAAGGATGACATTTTAAAATTCTTTTTATAGCCAAATAACTCCCTTTAAATGCACCATACTTTTCTAAAGCTTCTAGGGCATATTGGGAGCAGGTAGGATAAAATCTACAAGATGGTTTTTTCAATGGTGAGATATACCTTCTATATAACTTCACCATGAATATTAGAATTTCCTTCATTATATTCAATGTTTTCACCTATTTTAGTAGTTTAGACTTCCTTAAAGCATGTCTCATGGCTTTATCAACATCATTGCCTGAAACATCTACTATATTTTTTCTGGCTATTATTACTATATCATGACCTTTTTCTAATCGTATTTCAAATTTTCTAAAACTTTCTTTCATCAATCGTCTTGCTCTGTTTCTCACTGTGCTTTTTCCAACTTTTTTGCTTGCAATAAAACCAACTCTATTTACATCTAAGTCGTTTTTCATAAAAAACAATACTAAATACTTATTGGCTAAAGAAGACCCTTTTTTATATATTCTACCGAATACTTTCTTATCTCTTAAGCGTAAAGTTTCCTTCATTTATTAGCCTTCTTTCAAAAATGATTTGAATTTTCCTATAATATATTAGAAATTATAGAAAAAGGCCACTAATTATGCGGCCTTATGCAGTCAAACTTTTTCTGCCTCTTCTTCTACGTTTTTTTACTATGTTTCTTCCTGCTGCAGTCTTCATTCTTTTTCTGAATCCATGCTCTTTCTTTCTCTGTCTCTTTTTTGGTTGATAAGTTCTTTTCATTTTAGAACACCCCCTTCATAATTCACCTATATATATGATACAAACCAAATTTACAATTAAAATTGACATTTACTAAATAATTATAACTGGATAAAAATAATCTGTCAAGCTGGATATTTTCTACAGTTATGTGGACAAATTTATCCACCCTAGTTTTTTTCTTGTGGATAAATTGGTGTATATGATTGAAAAGGTCTACTTTATTTGATATCATTAAATAACAATTGTTAATATGTTAAAAAATATTTCACATATGCACAGTTATGCACAGCATGTGGACAATTCTGTGTATAACTACATGATTATTACTATTTACTTAGTAATTACAATATCTATTCCCTGTTAGTAATTATTAAAAGTTATTAATAGCTTTGTGTACAAGCTTTTTTTTTGGCATTAATTCAATATTTTATCCATACACTATCCACAAGGTTATTAATTTCCCACTTTATAAAAATTATACTCATATTTTGTTGTTTTTGAAAAAATTATCCACATTTTCTGTGTATAATTTGTGGATATTCATTAAAAATTTAATTTTTATATATATATATTTTTTTCTTAAGGAGGTTTTCCTATGAACACTAATTTAAGTGAAATATGGCAAATGGCTTTAAATCTTTTAAAAACAGAACTTACTGAAGTTAGTTACAATACTTGGTTAAAGCCTATAGAGCCCATAGCCCTTCACAATAATCGTATAGTTTTAGCTGTTGCTAATGATTTTTCTAAAGGAATTTTAGAAGCTAGGTATGCTAGCTTAATTTCAAATGCTTTAAAACAAGTTACTTCTAAGGAATACAACTTAGAATTTACAATACCAGGTAGTGAATCATACTTAAAGGCATCTAAATCTACAGAAAAAAAAATAGTACAAGCAGAGCAATTTGATAATTTGAATTTGAATCCAAAATACGTATTCGATACCTTTGTAATCGGTAATAGTAATAGATTTGCTCATGCTGCTTCCCTAGCCGTTGCAGAAGCTCCTGCTAAGGCCTACAACCCCCTCTTTTTATACGGTGGGGTTGGACTTGGTAAAACTCACTTAATGCACGCTATTGGTCATTTTATTTTAGGACAAAATCCTAGCTCTAAAGTGGTGTATGTTTCTTCTGAAAAATTTACAAATGAACTTATCAACTCCATAAGGGATGATAAAAATGAAGCTTTTAGAAATAAATACAGAAATATAGATGTCCTATTAATAGATGATATTCAATTTATAGCTGGAAAAGAACGTACTCAAGAAGAATTTTTCCATACATTTAACGCTCTCCATGAGGCTAATAAACAGATCATCATATCTAGTGATAGGCCACCAAAGGAAATTCCCACATTAGAAGATCGTCTACGTTCTAGATTTGAATGGGGTCTTATTACTGATATTCAAGCTCCAGACTTTGAAACTCGAATAGCAATTCTAAGAAAAAAGGCAGAAATAGAAGGCATTGATGTACCAAATGAAGTTATGCATTATATAGCAAAGAAAATTCAATCTAATATTAGGGAATTAGAAGGAGCCCTAATAAGGATTGTAGCCTATTCATCTCTAACCAATAAGGATGTAACTATTGAACTTGCTACAGAAGCTTTGAAGGATATTATTTCTTCTAACAGACCTAAACAGATAAATATACAACTTATAAAGGAAGTAGTTGCACAACACTATTCCATAAAATTAGAAGATTTTAGCTCCAAAAGGAGACCTAGATCTATCGCCTATCCTAGACAAATTGCCATGTATTTAAGTAGGGAATTAACTGATCTTTCCCTTCCTAAGATTGGTGAAGAATTTGGAGGAAGAGATCATACTACGGTCATACATGCCCATGAAAAAATATCAAAGGATATTGAGAAAGATTCTAATGTTAAAGATAAAATAGAGGTCATAATTAAGGATATTAAAGAAAAATAATTAATACACAATTAAGTGTGTATTGTATCTTAATAAAATGTTAATAACTTATAAAAGGTTAGGTATAGTGGAATATGTGGATAACTATTAGATATATATTAACAAGTTATTATAGGGGTAAATTGTTGATATTTTAAAGAAAAATAGACTTATCCACAAATTCACAGGCCCTACTACTATTACTACTAAAAATTTATATTTATTTATGTTTAAAAGCAAAAGGAGGTTATCCACAAATGAAGTTTATTTGTAGCCAAAAAGTATTAGCTTCTGGAATAGGAACTGTTCAAAAAGCAATTTCATCTAAGAGTAATCTTCCTATTTTAAAAGGTATCTTACTTGAAGCATATGATGATAAATTAAAATTAGTTGGAACAGATTTGGAAATAGGAATTGAAAATTATATAGATGCAGAAATAATAAAGGAAGGGTCCCTTGTATTATCAGCAAGGATCTTAGGAGACATTGTAAGAAAGCTTCCCGATGATAATATAGAAATAGAAGTCCATGATAATAATAAAACCATTATAAGATGCAGAAATTCAGAGTTTACATTACTTGCTCAAAACTCAGAAGACTTTCCTGATCTTCCAGAGGTAGAAGAAGATTATGGCTATACTATTTCACAAGATTTATTAAAAAACATGATTAGGCAAACAGTATTTGCCACTGCTATTGATGAAACAAGACCCATATTAATGGGAGTTCTTATGAAATTAGAACCAGAAACCATAAACATGGTTGCCCTAGATGGATATAGATTGGCTTTAAGAGAGGCTACTATAAAGAGTGAATTTGAAGGAAAGGCTGTTATTCCAGCAAAAACATTAAATGAAATAAATCGTCTATTATCAGAAGAAGACGGCCAAGAAGTTAGAATTTATATTACAGATAAACACATATTATTTAACATGAACAATACTAAAGTAGTATCTAGATTGTTAGAAGGAGAGTTTATTAATTACAAACAAATTATTCCTACAGACTACAAGTCTAGATTAACTGTGAATACAAAGGATTTATTAAATAGTATAGAACGTGCATCATTACTTGCAAAAGAAGGTAAAAACAATTTAGTAAAGCTCTCCATAAGAGATGAAGAACTTACCATAACTTCAAATGCAGAAATAGGAAATGTACTTGAAAATGTAAGTATAGATTTAGAGGGAAAAGATTTAGATATAGGATTTAATTCAAAATATTTTATAGATGCGTTAAAAATAATAGATAGTGAACAGATTCAATTGGAATTTACAACTAATGTAAGTCCTTGTATTATAAAACCTACGGACAATGAAAATTATACTTACTTAATATTACCAGTTAGAATAGTTGAATAAGGCATATGAAAAAAATAACCAGTGAAATGACTAATTTATTTTTTGAATATGCCTAAGATTAAAGGGGCTCTTAAGAGTCCCTTTAAGAGTTTGGAGTAGGTTTAATTATATTAAATAAATCACATAATAAATTAAGTGGTATATGATTAGGAGGAAATATTATGGAAAAAATTCAAATTAATGGAGAATTTATTCAGTTAGATAAATTACTAAAACTTGCAGCAGTGGTTCAAACGGGAGGCCACGCAAAATTTCTTATAACATCGGGAGAAGTTACTGTTAATGGAGAAGTAGAAACTAGACGTGGTAAAAAGATATACAAGGGAGATAAAGTACAAGTTGAAGGAGAATCAATAGAGGTCATTTAATTTCAAGGGGTGCATCTGGTGTATTTAAAAAGATTAAAGTTAATAAACTTTAGAAATTATAAAGAATTAGAATTGGATTTAAATGAAAAATTAAATATATTTGTAGGAAATAATGCTCAAGGGAAAACAAACATAGTAGAGGCCATATATATGACATCACTGGGAAAATCCTTTAGAACTAGTAAGGATAAGGAACTCATAATGTTTAACAAAAATCAGGCCTATGTGAAGGTAGAAGGGCAAAAGAAGTATTCTAATGTGGAAGTTGAAATAAAATTAGTAGCTAACAAAAAAAAGCGTATGAAAGTAAACAAATTATCTTTAAGTAAAAATTCTGACATATTAAACAATATTTATGTGGTTATATTTTCTCCAGAAGATTTAAGACTTATAAAAGAAGGCCCATCAGAAAGGCGTAAATTTATGGATAACGAGCTCTCTCAAATGAAGCCTTATTATTTTCATAACCTAAATAATTATAACAAGATACTTATACAAAGAAATCATTTACTTAAAAACATGAAGGGAAAAGACAGTGAATTCATGTTAGAAGTATGGGATGAAAAACTAATAGATGTAGGTGTGAAGATAATTGAGGAAAGGGCAAAATTTGTAAAGAGAATAACCCCCCTTAGCAGACTTATACATAGAAAAATAACTGACAACAAGGAAAATATGGAAATAAAATACCTAAGTAATATAGATTATACAGAAGACAAGGAACAATTGAAGGATAGATTTAAAAGTCAGTTAAAAGAATCCTTAAAAACAGATATGAGAAGGGGAACTACAACAGTGGGACCCCATAGGGATGATTTAGGCGTTTTTATTGATAAAATAGATATAAGAAGTTTTGGATCTCAGGGACAACAAAGGACTTGTGCTTTATCATTAAAGTTGGCTGAAATTGAACTTGTAAAGGGAGAAACGGGAGAATATCCCGTATTGCTATTAGATGATGTCATGTCAGAACTAGATATTAATAGACAAAACTTTTTAATAAGGGCATTAAAGGATGTGCAATTATTTATAACTACTACGGAGATAAACAATTTAGAAGAGTTAAATATGGACGACGCTTTTATTTTTCATGTTGAAAATGCTCAAGTGAATAGGAGCAGATAATCAAATATAAAATATGCACCTAAATCTTTTGTATATGAGGTAATAAAAGGTTATAATAGAAGGTGGATGATTTTTCGAGGAGGTATTTTTATGTTCCTTCATTTGGGAAAAGATGTGGTAGTTCCAAGGAAGAATATTATTTCTATATTAGACTATGAAACCTTTAAAAAATCTAAAACAGGAAGAGAGTTTTTAAAGGTTATAGAAGAAGAAGAATTTGTGCGTAAAATATCAGATGATAAGATAAAATCCTGCGTTATAACAGAAACGGTAGAAATAAATAAAAAGAGAAAAGTTATAAAAACTATAGTTTACTATTCTCCCATATCATCTGTAACTCTTCAAAAAAGAGCCAATAATGTGGAAGATATATATATATGAAAAATAAAATTATAAGTAAATAGTTAGATAGGTAACCCTATAAAATAAATGTGAGATATGGGCTTTAATGTAATAATTTATAGCTATATTAAGATACAGGGGGTAAAGAAATGTCAGAAAAAGTAAACAAAGAATATGGGGCGGAACAGATACAGGTCTTAGAAGGTCTTGAACCCGTAAGAAAAAGACCTGGTATGTATATTGGTTCCACAGGACCTAAGGGTTTACATCACTTAGTTTATGAAATTGTAGATAATAGTGTGGACGAAGCCCTTGCTGGATATTGTACTGAGATACAAATAACTATAGGTAAGGATAACTCTATAAGAGTAGTTGATAATGGTCGTGGTATGCCTGTAGATATGCATCCTAAAATGGGAAAACCGGCAGTAGAGGTTATACATACTGTACTTCATGCAGGAGGTAAATTTGGCGGAGGCGGATACAAAGTATCTGGAGGTCTCCATGGTGTTGGTGCTTCTGTAGTTAATGCCTTATCCACATGGATGGAAGTAAGGATTAGAAGAAACGGAAAACTCTATTATCAAAGATACGAAAGGGGAAACACAATGACTTCCCTAGAGGTAATAGGTGAAGCCACAGATACGGGTTCAGAAACAATATTCTTGCCAGATCCACAGATATTTGATGAAACTGTGTTTGATTTTAGTATACTTGAGCATAGATTTAGAGAAATGGCCTTCTTAAATAAGGGAATCAAAATAGTACTTAGGGACGAAAGAGAAGAAGAGCCTGTAGAATTAACTTTCCATTATGAAGGTGGTATAAAGGAATTTGTAAAGCATTTAAATAGGAATAAGACTCCTATTCAAAAAAATATTGTATATTTTGAAGGACAAAAGGATACGAGTTCAGCAGAAATTGCATTCCAATATACGGATAGATATACAGAAAATATATTTTCATTTGCTAATAACATAAATACCCATGAGGGTGGAAGTCACTTGGTTGGGTTTAAATCTGCATTAACTCGTGTTGTAAATGACTATGCAAGAAAGGCTAACTTACTTAAAGAGAAGGATGATAATCTAACAGGAGAGGATATAAGGGAAGGTATAACTTGTATTATTTCTGTTAAATTAGTAGAGCCACAATTTGAAGGTCAAACTAAAACTAAACTTGGAAACAGTGAAGTAAGGGGGATTGTAGAAGGTATTGCAAATGAAGCATTACAAAACTTTTTAAATGAAAATCCCCAAGAAGCTAAAATAATAGTTGATAAATGTATAAGATCTGCTAGGGCCAGAGAAGCTGCTAGAAAGGCCAGAGAGCTTACTAGACGAAAGGGAGCATTAGATGGACTATCCCTTCCAGGAAAGCTTGCTGATTGCTCTGAAAAGGATCCTAGTCTTTGCGAGGTATTCCTAGTAGAGGGTGACTCTGCGGGAGGATCTGCAAAGCAAGGTAGAGATAGAAGAACTCAAGCAATATTACCCCTTAGAGGTAAAATATTAAATGTTGAAAAGGCAAGACTTGACAAAATATTAAATTATAATGAGATAAGGGCCATGATAACTGCATTTGGATGTGGTATTGGAGAAGAGTTTAATTTAGAAAAACTAAGATATCATAAAATCGTTATAATGACAGATGCAGATGTGGATGGTGCTCATATTAGAACACTTCTTCTTACGTTCTTCTATAGATACATGAAACCACTTGTAGATAATGGTCATATATACATAGCTCAACCACCACTTTATAAGGTGAAAAAGGGTAGAGCAGAACATTATGTATATTCTGATAAGGAATTAGAAAACTTATTAAGTGAGATAGGTAGGAATGGAATCAGCCTTCAAAGATATAAGGGTCTTGGTGAAATGAATCCAGAGCAGCTTTGGGATACTACTATGGATGCATCTAAGCGTACATTAATACAAGTAACTATAGATGATGCAGCGGCTGCTGACCAAATATTTACTACTCTTATGGGTGATAAAGTAAAGCCACGTAGGGAGTTTATAGAATCAAATGCAAAATACGTAGCTAATCTAGATGTATAATTTGTCTAAGGGGGCAAAAGAATGATAGAAGATCAAACTAAAATTATTCAGGTGGACATAGAACAGGAAATGAAAAAATCCTACATAGATTATGCTATGAGTGTAATTGTAGGAAGAGCTCTACCTGATGTTAGAGATGGACTAAAACCTGTTCACAGAAGAATCCTATATGCAATGAATGAACTGGGTTTAAGCCCAGAGAAACCACATAGAAAATCAGCACGTATCGTTGGAGACGTGCTTGGTAAGTATCACCCACATGGTGACACATCCGTATACGATGCAATGGTAAGAATGGCACAGGATTTCTCCATAAGATATCTGTTAGTAAATGGTCATGGAAACTTTGGTTCTGTAGATGGTGACGGTGCAGCTGCCATGCGTTATACGGAAGCAAAAATGCAAAAGTTAGCTGTGGAAATGTTAAGAGATATTGAAAAGGAAACTGTAAACTTTACACCAAACTTTGATGAAACATTAAAAGAGCCTACAGTACTTCCAAGTAGATTTCCTAATCTATTAGTAAATGGTTCTAATGGTATAGCCGTTGGTATGGCCACATCTATTCCACCCCATAACCTAGGTGAAGTAATAGATGCTACAGTTAAACTAATAGATGATAAAGAAGCTACAGTGGAAGATTTAATACAAATAGTGAAGGGGCCAGACTTCCCAACGGGAGCTACCATAATGGGAAAAGAATCTATAAGAGATGCTTATAGAACTGGTCAAGGAAAAGTTACTGTAAGAGCAAATGTGGAAATAGAAGAAATGGGTAAGGGAAAGAGCAGAATAATTGCTACAGAAATTCCATACCAAGTTAATAAGGCTAGACTTATAGAAAAGATAGCAGACCTTGTTAGAGATAAAAAGATTGAAGGTATATCTGATTTAAGAGATGAATCAGATAGAAATGGTATGCGTATAGTTATAGAGTTAAAGAGAGATATTAATCCTAACATAGTACTTAATAAACTTTATAAGCATACACAACTTCAAGATACATTTAGTATCATAATGATTGCCCTAGTTAATGGGCAACCAAAGATTCTTAATCTATATGAACTAGTAAGACATTATCTTGATCACCAAAAGGATGTAGTTACTAGAAGAACTCAATATGATTTAAGAAAAGCAGAAGATAGAGCTCACATATTAGAAGGTTTAAAAATAGCCCTTGATAATATTGATGAAGTAATATCTTTAATTAGAAGTTCTGCCAATGTTAATGAAGCGAGGGAGGGTCTTATGAGTAGATTTGGACTTACAGAAGTTCAAGCTAAGGCCATACTAGATATGAGACTTCAAAAGTTAACTGGATTAGAACGTGGAAAAATAGAAGAAGAATATGAAGAATTAATTAAATTAATAAACAAATTTAGAGAAATATTAGCTAATGAACATCTTCTTTTAAACATAATTAAAGAAGAGATTCTAGAAATAAAAGAAAAATATAATGATCCTAGAAGAACGGCCATATCCTTCTCTGAAGATGAAATAGATATAGAAGATTTAATCGATGAAGAAGATGTGGCAATAACATTAACTCATCTAGGATACATAAAGAGAATTCCAGCTGATACTTATAAGAGTCAAAGAAGAGGCGGTAAAGGAATTACAGGTCTTACTACGAGGGATGAAGACTTTGTTGAGAGTTTATTCATAACGTCTACTCATAACTATCTATTGTTTTTCACTAATAGGGGTAGAGTTTATAGACTTAAGGCTTATGAAATTCCTGAGGCAAAAAGACAGGCTAAGGGTACAGCCATAGTAAATCTACTTCAACTAAATCCAAGTGAGAAGATAACGGCTGTAATTCCAGTTAAGAAGTTTGAGAAAGAAAAGTACTTAATAGCTGTAACTAGAAATGGTATTATTAAGAAAACTGATTTAACTCAATTTGATACTTCTAGAAAATCAGGTCTTATAGCTATTAGCTTAAAGGATGATGATGAGCTAATAAGTGTAAAACAAACTAATGGTGATGATGAAGTCATGATCGTTTCTCAAAGTGGTAAATCCATAAGATTTAGCGAAAAGGATGTTCGTGATATGGGTAGAGCTGCCATGGGAGTTAAAGCCATGAGTTTAGATTCGGATGATATAGTAGTTGCCATGGAATTAGTAGAGGAAAATGCAGACCTTCTAGTAGTAAGTCAGTTTGGTTTTGGTAAAAGAACTGATTTAAATGAGTATAAGAGCCAAAATAGAGGTGGAAAAGGTCTACTTACTTATAATGTTAAGGAGAAAACGGGACATTTAGTAGGTGCAAAGGTAGTAACTGATAGTCACGAGATTATGCTTATAAATACAAATGGTGTAGTAATAAGACTTGAATCTAAGGATATTTCAACCATGGGTAGACACACTCAAGGAGTAACCTTAATGAGAGTTGATGAAGGTGACAGCATAGTATCCATAGCTAAAGTAGCAAATGAAATAGAAGAAGTGATTGAAGAATAGACAATAAAATGCAGTTGTTAAACTGCATTTTATTTTTTGCATATATTGCATAGAGAGACTTTTTTGTGTTTAAATATAAATTATGAGGGTAAAAATTAATGGAAAGGAGAAACTAATATGTCATTAGATATTAGCTATAAAAATACTGATGAAGAGTGGGTAATATATTTAAGTGGTGAGATAGATATATACACTGCTAACAAGTTTAAAGAAACTCTTCATGAACTTAGTAATCAAAGGATAAAAGATATAAAATTAGAATGTACAAACTTAACTTATATGGACAGCACAGGATTTGGTGTTCTAATTGGAGCTTTAAAAAAATTAAAGGTACAAAATAAGAATATAATAATAGAAAATGCAGGCTCTAATATATTAAAATTATTAAAAATAACTGGATTAGATAAAGTTTTTGTAATTAAGTAAAACATAAAAAGAAGGTGGAATAAAGTTATGAGTGATGTTTTTACCATTTCTGTACCAAGTAAAGCTGAGTATGTGAATGTAGTAAGGCTAACTACATCTGCTGTGGCAAGCAGAATGGGATTTAATATTGAGGAGATAGAAGATATAAAAGTGGCAGTTGCAGAAGCTTGTACTAATGCAATTAAATATGGAAATTGTGCTTGTGAAGAAAATTTAGAAAATTTTAATATAAAATATTGTGTCGAATATGATAAAATGATAGTAGAAATACAAGATAATGGTAAAGGTTTCTGTATCCAAGATATAGAGGAACCTGATTTAACTAGTCCTAAAGAAGGAGGGTTAGGAATATTTATAATAAGATCTCTAATGGATGAGGTTGATATTATGTCAGCACCAGAAAAAGGGACCATTATTAAAATGATTAAATATTTAGGGGATGATATTTAATGGAAAACTTATTAAATGAAAAGAAATATCCTAAAGAATCCCTAAAAGACTTAAACCCAAAGGAACTTTTTGCTATTTATCGTGAAAATAAGGATAGGACCATAAGAAATGAACTAGTGAATAGATACTTATATATAGCGGAAATATTATCTAAAAAGTATGTTAATAAGGGAATAGATTATGAAGATATATTACAAATAGCATCCCTAGGACTTATATATGCCATAGAAAGATTCGATACGTCAAAGGGTTTTGAATTTTCCAGTTTTGCAACACCAACAATAATTGGAGAAATAAAAAAATACTTTAGAGATAAAGGCTGGGCTATAAGGGTTCCACGAAGGATTCAAGAATTGTCTAAAAAGGTGAATAATGCTAAAGTTGTACTTCAACAAAATCTACAAAGGGTACCTAAAGTAATAGATATAGCTGAGTACCTAGAGTGTACGGAAGAAGAAGTTTTAGAAGCAATGGAGGCAAGCCAAGTTTATACTCCCAAATCCTTAGAATTAAGTTATGACAATAATGGAGAAGACAAAGACGTTACTTTAATGGATTTAATAGGAGAAGAAGATAAAGATTTTAAAAGTTTAGAAAACAGAGACTTTTTAATAAAATGTTTAGAAAAACTAAACCATATGGAAAAAAGCATAATAAAGGCCAGATTTTTTAACAATGAAACCCAATCTCAAGTTGCTAAGAAATTTGAAGTATCTCAAATGACCATATCTAGAATGGAAAAAAAGATCATAAAAAAACTTCAAAATGATTTACAAGGTTTATTATAGATAAAAGGTTGGCTTGCTAATAGTTAACCTTTTATTTATATTGGATGAGTATAGATTTCTGGTGTATAAACTTGCTTTATACGGGCCTATTTCAGGAAAATATATTGAAAATCTTTTCCACCCAAGTCCTTGTCACAAGCGAAAGTGTGAATCTTCGGATATAGGTTCACGTGTCATGTTGGAGTAGCATAGGATGTTGTGACGTTCCAGGGTTCCAAAGATTTTCAATATATTTTCCCTTATAGGCAAGTTACTGTATAAAACAAATTTAAAACCAAGAAATCCATATAGGAAATTATAAAAAAAGGGGTAATAGAATGTTTAGTTGGAAAGATGAATATAGTTGTAATGTAAAAAGGGTTGATGACCAACACAGGGAACTTTTGAGAATAGGCAATACTCTTTATGAGATGGTGAGACTTAAAAAGCATGAGGATAATTATGATGAGTTAGTAAGAGTATTGAATGAATTAAAGGAATATACCATATATCATTTTCAAACGGAAGAAAAACTTATGGAGGAATATGGATACGAAGATTTGTTTATGCATAAATTTGAACATAAATCCTTTTTAAAGAAGTTAGAAGGATTAGAATTAAATGAGTTAGATGAAAAACAATTTGAAGTGACTATGGATTTAATAGTATTTGTGGCCAATTGGATAGAACAGCATATATTAAAATCTGATAAAAAATATAAAGAATTTTTTAATTCAAAGGGTATTTCATAAGAAATTGGGTATTAATCATATGGATTTCAAATTATGAATTGAAAAATCATATATGAAAAGGGGTATTGAAATATGTTTGAATGGAAAGCTGAATACAGTAGAAACATAAAGGAAATAGATGATCAACATAAGAATCTTTTAAAGATAGGAAATAAATTGCACCAAATGATGAAATTGAAAAAACATGAAGATAATTATGATGAAATAATGGAAATATTAAATGAATTAAGGGATTATACTAGATATCACTTTGATTGTGAGGAAAAATTATTAGAAGAACATGGATATGAAGATATATTTTTACATAAGTTTCAGCATAAATTTTTCTTAAAGAAATTAGAAGAATTAGAATTAGGGGATGTGGATGAAGACCAAATCAGTGTAACCATGGAACTATTAGTATTCGTATCAGATTGGATAGTAGAACACATATTAAAAACGGATGGAGAATATGTGGAGTTTTTAAATTCTAAGGGTGTATATTAAGGGACGGTTATTTTAGGCATATTCAAAAAATAAATTAGTCATTTCACTGGTTATTTTAATTATTTTCTTCGTTATGGAGTCGCTTACATATGTTTAATATGCTCGGGCACCATGCCTTTAAGATAACCCAAATTCCTCAGAAAATTGACTAGTTTATTTCTTTCATATGCCTTATAACCGCCCTTGTTTATTTATAAGGTTACAAAACCCATATTCTTTTTAACTCTATCCATAGTAACAGATGCTACTTGACGAGCTCTGTCAGCTCCAGTTTTAAGTATATCTAATAATTCTGGTGAGTCTATAATCTTATTATATCTATCTTGAATTTGAGCTAATGAATCATTAACTACAACTACTAGCTCTTTCTTAAAGGTACCGTATCCAACACCTTCATATTTTTTTTCTAAGTCCTTAACGGAAAGTCCTGAAAAAGCACTATAGATAGTAAGTAAGTTACTTACTCCAGCCTTATTTTCTGGATCAAATCTTACTTCCATATCTGAATCTGTAGTAGATCTCATTAAAGATTTTTTCACTTTATTTGGTGAATCTAATAGGCAGATTCTACTGTGTTCATTAGGATTACTTTTACTCATTTTAGAAGTAGGATCATCTAGGGACATGATTCTAGATCCTACCTTTTGTTCTTTGTATTCTGGAACTACAAAAGTTTCTCCAAATCTATTATTAAATCTCATGGCTAAGTCACGAGTTAATTCTAAATGTTGTTTTTGGTCATTTCCAACGGGAACGTAGTTTGTATCATATAATAAAATATCTGCAGCCATCAGGGTTGGATAAGTGAAAAGTCCAGTTGGAGCAGATTCGTCTCCCCTACTCTTATCTTTAAATTGAGTCATTCTGCTTAACTCTCCTGTGGAAGACATACATTGTAAGAACCATCCAAGTTCAGCATGTTCCTTTACTGATGATTGAAGGAATATGGTACATTTATTAGGATCTAAACCTACGGCCATGTACATGGCTGCCACACTTAAACTATTTTTGTGAAGCTCCTTTGGGTCCTGAGGAAGTGTTATGGAGTGTAGGTCCACTACACAGTAAAAAGCATCATTATCTTCTTGATATGTGACGAATTGCTTTATGGCTCCTAAATAATTTCCTATAGTTATATTTCCAGTAGGCTGAACGCCTGAAAATACTCTTTTCATAAAAAAACCTCCTATAAAACATATATACTAACTTTTATAATATACTTATTTATGATAAAAGACAAGGCTGTAGATTTATGAACACTAAGCTTTCAGTTCATAAAGATATAGGGATGAGAATAAAAAAAAGACCATTTTGGATGGACTTTAAAAGTATAAAAGAAAAATATGAAGAAATAAGTTAGAAGCCTTTACGGCTTCTTCCTTTTTATGTATTCGTTAAATGCTCCATAGATTTTATCTGCTTCTTTTAATTCCTTTAGGAAAATATTTAATCTCTCTTCACTTTCCTGGATGTCATACTTTAAGTGGTTTATTTCATCTCGATTTAATGTGTTTTCTATGGTGTTTTTAAGTCTTTCTATTCTTTCACGTGAATTGATTACTTTCTTAGTTGCATTACTAAGATTTTCTCTCAGAATATCATCTGTGGAGTCAATACCTCTTTTGTCTATCATCCCTGTGATTTGCTTATGATAATTATTCATGATAATCACTCCTATATGTATAAAATACCACTTTTTTTCTTACTTAAACATAATATCCCTAATAATATTATAAGGAACATATGTTTTAAAATAAAGTATTGACTATTATCTTTAAACATGCTATACCTATGTAAAATGTTAAAATTTATAAGTGGTGGGTATCATATAGACAAATGGAAAGGGTGCTTGTATTGAAGGAGATAAAGTTAAAAGAGCTTAATAAAAGAATGTTGGATGAAAATGAGGATAAGGAAATTGTCTTAGGTAATGGTAGGGTTAATAGTACCATAGTACTCATAGGAGAAGCACCGGGGGCTAAGGAGGTTGAAGCTAAGTTACCCTTTGTGGGGCAAGCTGGTAAGCATCTTGAGGAATTTCTTAATATATTGGAATTAGATAGGAGTGAACTTTATATTACAAATACAGTTAAATTTAGGCCCACAAAAGAAAGTCCTAAAACAGGAGGTAAAATAAACAGACCTCCATCTAAAAAGGAAATAAAGGATTTTAAGGAATATTTATTTGATGAAATAAATATTATAAAGCCTAAAGTAATAGTAACCCTTGGAAATATTCCCTTAAAGACCATAACTGGACAGGAAGGGTCTAAGATTGGAGATCTCCATGGAAAGGATTCTAAGGTCATTATAGATGGTAATGAATATTGCTTGTTTCCCCTATATCATCCAGCAGCAGTAATATATAGAAGAGAGCTAAAGGAAGTATATTATAGTGATTTAGAAGTACTTAAGAAATTTTTAGTATAAATATGTAATATAAGAAAAAGAATTGGGAATCCCCAATTCTTTTTCTTATATTATTAGCAACCGCCATAGAATCCACCCAACATACCACAGTTACAGAATAATACTACTAATAACAAGAAGAAGAATAACAACTCACTACCACTATTAAATAAGCCACCAACTGGTTCACATTGTCTATTAGCCATCTAATTGCACCTCCTTTACAATTATGTATTTATAAAATCTATTCTTTTGTTTGTTCCATAATATAAAGTATTCATATTAGGGGACATGTGTTACTTATTAATATATTTTTTTAACACACAGGATCACAATCATTAGGCCACAACAAGAATAAGAAAAGAATTATTAATAAAATTATCCAGATAAATAGACTATCATCACATCCAAATAAGTTGTCAAATCCACACCCATCTCCAGGCCCGTTAAAGAAGAATAATATTATGATTAATAGGAAGAAGAATATGAGTATATTATCATCTCCTAAAAAACAAGATTTATCAGCCATAAAATCCCTCCATTCTTTCAATGAAATTACCTACATATAATACTAAATTATGAGAATACATAAAAAAGTGTGTATGGATAGATATATATTTATATAAATGAACATACTATTTTCTTAAGGAGGGGTTATATGTATAAGGAAGTAACTGCTAAAAAGTTTGATTTTGCCTCTATTAAAGGAATAAGTACTAGTCAACTAAAACAACATTATAAGCTCTATGAAGGATATGTAGGAAAAACTAACAGGATGTTTGAAAAATTAGAGGATATAAATAATTATAAAAACCCTAATAACACCTATTCTTCCATTAGGAGTATGCAACTTGGTCAAAGTTATGCTTTAAATGGAGTGAAATTACATGAATTTTATTTTGACAATATGGGAGATAACAATATTCCCTATGGAAATATACTGAATTTGATAAATAGAAAATATGGTGGTTTTGATGTATTCATGGAGAAGTTTAAAAGTGTTGGAATGGCCGTTAGAGGATGGGTAGTACTAGCTTTAGACTCAATAGATGAGGAAATACATATATTTGGATGTGACTCCCATGATGTGGGAAGTATATGGTATAGTTATCCATTACTTGTTATGGATGTATATGAACATGCTTATATGATTGATTTTGGTATAAATAGGAGAAGATATATAGATGTATTTTTTCAAAATATAGATTGGAAAAAAGTTAATAAAAGATTAGATAAAGCCCTAAGATAAATCCTTTTATGTGAATAAGAATATATGAAAATTAGACATATTATAATTTATTTTTCCTAAATACATCAAAATATGTTAAAATATTACATTATATTAATATAGTTTACATTTTAACGGGAAAGAAGGAAAATATAAAATGTGTCATGTATTACAACATATAGAAAAGTTCAAAAATAAAGAGATAAATCTATTAATAACAGATATAAAAGATAGGGATACTAAAATTTTATTAAGAGATCATGAATGTTGGAAATATACTTATAAGAAATTCTTTGTTGTATATTCTAATAAAAGAATCAATATGGATCTATTGGAAAAACGAAATAAAGAGAGAAATATATATAATGAGAGTATAATAATGAGAAATAAGAAATGTAGTAGTGAATCTAGTTGTACTAACAATTGTATTAACAATTGCATCATTAAAAACACTATAATGGCAAATAATTAATATAATAGTATGAGAGCACTTGGATATATATTCAGGTGCTCTTATACTATTATATTAAAAGTTTTAACTCCTTTTATACATATTTTTCAATAAAAAGAAAAAACTAAAAACTAGGAAATTGAAAGATAAAAGGAGGAAGATTTGTGGCTAAAAAAATGAAAACCATGGATGGAAATGAAGCTGCTGCATATGTGTCATATGCCTTTACTGATGTGGCGGCTATATATCCCATAACCCCTTCATCACCTATGGCTGAAAAGGTAGATGAATGGTCTGCTAAGGGAAAATTAAATCTATTTGGGCAACGGGTTAAAGTATCTGAGATGCAATCAGAAGCAGGGGCTGCAGGAACTATGCATGGTTCATTACAAGGAGGAGCATTAACTACCACATATACAGCTTCACAAGGATTATTATTAATGGTTCCTAACATGTACAAAATGGCAGGAGAATTATTGCCAGGGGTATTTCATGTAAGTGCAAGAGCTTTAGCTACCCACGCTCTATCCATATTTGGAGATCATCAAGATGTTATGGCTACAAGGCAGACTGGATTTGCACTTCTTTGTTCAAGTAGTGTACAGGAAGTAATTGATTTAGGTGGTATAGCTCATTTATCTGCTATAAAATCTAGAATTCCATTTCTTCATTTTTTTGATGGATTTAGAACATCCCATGAAATTCAAAAGGTAGAATTAATTGAATATGATGATTTTGAAAGATTAGTAGATTTTGAATCTATAAAAGAATTTAGAAATAGCTCCCTTAATCCAGAAAGACCAGTTCTTAGAGGAACTGCCCAAAATCCAGATATATACTTCCAAGGAAGGGAAGCTTCTAATAAATTCTATAAGGAAGTTCCTCAGATTGTGGCTGATTATATGGAAGAAATCAGTGAAATTACGGGAAGAGAGTATAAACCCTTTGATTATTATGGAGCAGAAAATCCAGAAAATATAATAATAGCTATGGGTTCCGTATGTGAAACTATAGAAGAAACAATAGATTATTTAGTGAGTAAGGGAGAAAAGGTTGGTTTGATTAAAGTGAGATTATATAGACCTTTTTGTCCAACTCATTTCTTTAATGTATTCCCAAATAGTGTAAAGAAAATTGCCGTATTAGATAGAACTAAAGAACCAGGGGCTTTAGGTGAACCCCTTTATGTGGATATAAAGAGTTTGTTTTATAATAAGAAGGATGCTCCCCTTATAGTAGGTGGTAGATATGGTCTTGGTTCTAAGGACACAACACCAGAACAAATAGTATCCGTATTTGAAAACTTAAAAGAAGAGGTTCCTAAGAACGATTTTACAATAGGTATTGTAGATGATGTAACTCATACATCATTAGATATAGTAAATACTATTAATACTACCCCTGAGGGAACCATAAGATGTAAATTCTGGGGACTTGGTTCTGATGGTACTGTTGGAGCAAATAAGATGGCCATTAAGATAATAGGGGATAAAACAGACCTTTATGCCCAGGCCTATTTTTCCTATGATTCTAAGAAATCTGGAGGAACAACCATATCCCATTTAAGATTTGGCAAAGAACCAATAAAATCTACTTACTTAATTAGTAATGCAGACTTTATCGCATGTCATAACAAATCATATGTAAATCATTATGACCTTTTAAAGGGAATTGTGGATGGAGGAACCTTTGTACTTAATTGTCCTTGGGATATAGAAGAATTAGATGAGAAATTACCAGCTAGTCTAAAGAGAACTATAGCTAATAAAAATATTGATTTCTATACCATAGATGCAGTGGAAATAGCCAAAGAAATAGGTCTTGGTGGAAGAATCAATATGATCATGCAATCGGCTTTCTTTAAGTTAGCCAATGTTATTCCTGTAGAAGATGCTATAGACTATTTAAAAGAACTAGTAGTACAAACCTATGGTAAAAAGGGTGAACACATAGTTAAGATGAATCAGGATGCCATAGATAGGGGTGTAGATAGTTTTGTTAAGGTAGAAATACCTAAGGAGTGGAAAGACGCAGAAGATTTCATTGATGAAGATGATGAAGCAGATGATCCATACTTTGTTAAAGAAATTCAAATTCCTATGGCAAAGAATGAAGGAGACTCACTACCTGTAAGTGCCTTTGAAGGAATTGAAGATGGAACATTTCCTATGGGAACTACTGCCTATGAAAAACGTGGTATAGCAGTAATGTTACCCCAGTGGAAACTAGAAAATTGTATTCAATGTAATCAATGTTCTTATGTATGTCCCCATGGAGTAATAAGACCATTTTTGTTAGATGAAGAGGATCAAAAGAAAAAACCTGAAGGATTTAAAACTAAAAATGCTACTGGAAAGGCCTTTGAAGGTTATGAATATAGAATTCAAGTAAGTCCCCTTGATTGTACAGGTTGTGCAAATTGTGCTGATGTTTGTCCTGCTCCTAATAAGGCATTAGTTATGGTAGAGGCTGAAGAGGAAACACAAAGGGAAGAAGGAAACTGGGAATTTGCAGTGAAAAATGTATCCATGAAGGATCACTTGATGAACAAATATACTGTAAAGGGAAGTCAATTTGTTCAACCCCTATTAGAGTTCTCTGGAGCCTGCGCAGGATGTGGAGAAACGGCCTATGTAAAATTAATAACTCAATTATATGGAACTAGAATGATGATAGCTAATGCTACAGGTTGTTCTTCTATTTGGGGAGGTAGTGCTCCTTCTGTTCCATATACTACTACGACCTGTGGAAAGGGTCCATCCTGGGCAAATTCATTATTTGAAGATAATGCAGAATTTGGATATGGAATGTACCTTGGAGTAAAACAAATTAGAGATAAGATAAAAGGATTAGTAGAGACTCTAGTAGAAGGAGAGTTCCCAGAAGATACTAAGGCAGCAATGAAAAATTATTTAAACAATATGGAAAATGGAGACGAGTCTATAAAAGCTAGTGGGGAGCTAGTAAAAGAATTAGAAAAATATACAGAGGACCCACTAGTTATGGAAATATTAGAAAATAAAGATTTCCTAGTTAAGAAATCCCTATGGATAATTGGTGGAGACGGTTGGGGGTATGATATTGGATATGGTGGACTTGATCATGTTCTAGCCTCTGGTGATGATGTGAATATATTAGTATTAGATACGGAAGTATATTCAAATACAGGTGGCCAAGCATCTAAAGCTACTCCAACGGCTAGTGTTGCCAAATTTGCTGCCAGTGGTAAAAAGATTAGAAAGAAAGATTTAGGTATGATGGCCATGAGCTATGGATATGTATATGTGACTCAAATAGGATTAGGTGCCAATATGAATCACGCTATAAAAGCAATAAAAGAAGCTGAAAGCTATAAGGGACCATCCCTAATAATTGCCTATGCTCCTTGTATAGCCCATGGTATTAAGACGGGTATGGCTACTACTGTAAGAAGGGAAAAGGAAGCTGTAGAGGCTGGATACTGGCATCTATACAGATATAATCCAATCCTCAAAGAAGAAGGTCAAAATCCGTTCATGTTAGATTCTAAGGAGCCTACTAAGAATTTCACTGAGTTTATTAATGGTGAGATCAGATATACTCAACTACAAAATACTTTCCCTGAAATAGCTGAAAAATTATTTGGGGAAGCTGAAAAACACGCTAAAGATAGATATGAAAACTATAAACGTATGGCATATATGAAATACTAGGCATATATGAAAAAGGGACTCATATAAGTGTGAGTCCCTTTCATATAGTATAGAAAGAAATGATTAGGCTATCATAATTAAAATTTATTATTTTTCGTTTTGTTCTACCCATTCCCTTGCGTTATCTACTTCTAATGTGGCAGGAGTGGGAATTTTTCCTTCACCTTTTAAATTTTCTATATTTGCCCATGGAGCGGTTTCGTGATTTTCAACGGGTTTTCTTATTTTTTTTCTCATAGAATACCTCCCTTTCTTATTAGTATCTTCTGTAAAGAGAAAAAAAGTTATAACAATTAATGGAAATAGAGGTAATATTAGTCTATGAGGACAATAAAATGATAACCTTTAAAAGA
This sequence comes from Anaeromicrobium sp., assembly GCF_025210435.1. Classification (GTDB taxonomy): domain Bacteria; phylum Bacillota; class Clostridia; order Peptostreptococcales; family Thermotaleaceae; genus Anaeromicrobium. The sequence goes on along the minus strand of NZ_JAOART010000086.1, from coordinate 8,303 downwards.
GAATATGAAAAAAAGATACAATATTAGACAAAAATAGTGTATATTTTTAGTAAAATAGTCCTAAAAATCCGGAATTGATTGAAATTTTTGTAAAAATTATGTAATATTGTTTAGTAAATATATTAACAATTAATAAAAGGATACATAGGAGGATTTTACGTGGAATTAAGGTTTAAGGATTGGAAAATAAGGAGAAAAATATTTTCAGGTTTCTTAATATTAATGGTATTTATTATTGTTTTAGGTGGAATATCCTTTGCATCTATAAAAAATATTGTTGATAATAGAATTCCTTTAATAAAGAATAATGAAAAACTTGTTAAACTCATGTTGGAGATGAGGAAAAATGAAAAGGATTTTCTTTTACGTGAAGAAACTAATATGGAATTTTTCAAAACTGGAAAAAGTGAATATATAGATAAGTTTGAGTCAAATTTTAGTGAATTTCAAAAGACTATAGAACTGATGAAAAAAAATGACATAATAATTAATGACCCAGAAAATCTTAAAAATTTAGATGAGATAAATTCACTGGTTAAAGAATATCGTCATGGTTTTATAAAGGTAGTTGAAAGAACAAAGACAAGGGGATTTAAGGAGTATGGATCCGTTGGACAATTAAGACATGCTGTTCATAATGTTGAAGATATATTGGAAAATATGCCAAATGGTGATAAATTACAGATTTCCATGTTGGAAATAAGAAGGGTTGAAAAGGATTATTTTTTAAGAAAAGATATAAAATATTTAAATGATTTCAAAGGAATAGTTTCACAATTTAATAATATAGTAGATAAATCAAACTATGATAATAATAAGAAATCAGAGCTAAAATCATTGATGGGTGCTTATAAAGAAAAATTTGAGGAAATAATCAATGTAGACAGGGAAATTGGCTTTAAATCTACGGAGGGGTTAATTGGCAATTATAGAAGTAAAATTCATAAATTAGAACCTTTAGTAGAAAAACTACATGAAAATATTTCTATATCAATAGAAGAAGATATAACTAGATTAAAAAATAAGATTATAACAATTCTTGGAGTTATTATTTTAATATCAATTAGTATTGCCATATATATTTCTAACTTAATAACTAAACCAATAGAAAAGATGGTAAAAGTAGCCCAAACGATAGCTTCAGGTAATTTAAAGGAAGAAGTACTAGTAAATTCTAAAGATGAAATAGGAAATTTAGGAACGGCTATTAAGAAAATGCAAGAAAATTTAAGAAATTTAATAAAGAATGTAAATAATATGGCCAATAATGTGTCAGTTTCTAGCCAAGAACTATCAGCGGCTTCTGAGGAGAGTGGAAAGGCAACAAGTGAAACAGCTATAAGTTTAGAAGAAATAAGTGAAGGAAGAAAAAAACAAAGAGATTATATTGAAGAAACTAGTACATTAATCTTTGGATGTATGAATGGATTAAAAGAATCAAATGAAAATGTACAGAATGTGGTTTCTAGTTCCCACAGAGTAGTACAACTTGCCAATGAAGGAAAAACTGTAGTTAATAATTCAGTGAAACAAATGGAAAAAATTAATTTAACATCTCAAAATACACAAAGGGTTGTTAGAGGCCTAAGTGAAAGGTCTATTGAAATTGGAAAAATAATTGAAGTAATATCAAGTATATCTACTCAGACCAATCTACTAGCTTTAAATGCGGCAATTGAATCAGCAAGGGCTGGAGAACATGGTAGAGGTTTTGCTGTTGTAGCTGAAGAGATAAGACAATTAGCAGATGATTCACAGGAATCTTCTAATGAAATTGCTAAACTTTTAATTGAAATACAAGGTGAAATTGATAAATCCATAAATTCTATAGAAAAGGAAAATATGGAAGTTAATAGGGGAAAAGAAGTAATTGCGGAAACGGGAGATTTTTTCAATGAAATTATTAGTTCTATTGAAAATATCACATTGAAAATTGAAGATTTTGCAAAATCAATAGAAAAGATGGATGAAACAGGAGGAAAAGTGAAAAATTATATTGGAAATATAACAAGCATTATGGAGGAAGCCGCTACGGCAACGGAACAAGTATCTTCATTAGCAGAGGAACAAACAGCTTCAGCAGAAGAAGTAGCTGCTTCTGCTAATGAGTTAGCTAATATGTCAATAGAACTATTAGAAATTGTAGAGCAATTTAATGTTTAAAGAATATATTAAAGAGTTAGGCATATAAAAAAATAAATTAGTCATTTCACTGATTTTTTGAATTAGTTTCTTGGTTATGGAGTACATTACATATGTTTAATATGTTCACTCACCATGCCTTGAAAATAATCTAAATCCCTCAGGGAAGTAACTAGTTTATTTTTTTATATACCTAGTATAGATTTTTTGATTATAAACTTACTTTATGCGGGCCTATTTCAGGAAACCATTGAAAATTTTTTCCACCCAAGTTCTTGTCACAAGCGAAAGTGTGAATCTCCGTAGATAGGTTCATGAGTCATGTTGGAGGAGCATAGGATGTTGTGACGTTCCAGGGTTCCAAAAATTTTCAATATATTTTCCCTTATAGGCAAGTTACTGTATAAAGAAAGCTTAGTGTTCATAAATCTATAAGAAAAAATTACTGTTTTTTCAAAAACGAAAAAATCCCTCTTCTTCGGAGAAGAGAGACTTTCTCAGCGTTGTCACCCAAATGAAATAGTTTGTAGATTAAAAAGATTCCGCTTTTTAAAAAACAGATGTACTAGGAGTACGGACTAGATTATGTATATTAATTTATCATATTTTTAAAGATCATGCAATGACTTTTTTTTGAATTTTTTAATTTGTGGCAAAATTTAAAAAATATTAAAAAAAACTATTGACATACTAAAAAAAATTGATAAAATATAAAACAATATATTTAAACCCATATTATTCATGGAAAATTTGAAAGGGTGTAGCAGAGTTTTAATTTTTATATGAATAATATGGGTTAAATGTCACATGAAAGGCTATGACGGAGAGCGTATTTTTTAAAAGGAGTTTCAGAGAGTCGGTGGTGCTGTGAACCGATACTCTAAAAGAATACTACTCACTCCTAAGCTGGATCTCTGAACTAAAGTAGGAGATAAACGAATGACCCCCGTTAAAGGGTTTGATAAATTATTCTACTAAGGGGCCCTTGTGGGCAATTTAAGGTGGTACCGCGGGTTAACTCGTCCTTATTCTATTAAGGACGGGTTTTTTATTTTTAATAAAAATTGTTTGTAAGCGCTTATAAACTCTCTTTATATTTTAAAGTCTAGCTAACTTTAAAATAAGACAAATAGGTTTAAAGGAGAGGTTAGTTATGAAAAATATCAAGATATTCGATACCACATTAAGGGATGGAGAACAATCTCCAGGATGTAGTATGAACATCTATGAAAAAATAGAAATGGCAAAACAACTAGAAAGATTAGGTGTAGATATTATAGAAGCAGGATTTGCCATTGCATCAAAGGGAGATTTCAAATCAGTAAATGCAATAGCTAAAAGTGTGAGTAATCCCATAGTTGCAAGTTTAGCAAGGGCTTTGCCTAAGGATATTGATTGTGCATGGGAAGCCGTCAAGGATGCTAAACGACCAAGAATCCATACTTTTATAGCCACATCCCCTATTCATATGAAATATAAGTTAAAAAAGACACCTAAAGAGGTAATAGAAGATGCTGTAAACATGGTGAAGTATGGGAAAAAATATTGTGAAGATATTGAATTTTCTGCCGAAGATGCCACAAGAAGTAATCCACTATTTTTAGGAGAAATATTTGAAAGGGTAATAAAAGCTGGAGCTACTGTAATAAATATTCCTGATACGGTAGGATACACTACTCCAGACGAGTATTATAATTTTTTAAATAAGATAAAAGAAAATACGCCAAGTATTCACAAGGTAGATATATCTGTACACTGTCATAATGATCTAGGATTGGCCGTTGCCAATAGTATAGCTGCCATTAGAGCTGGAGCTACTCAAATAGAGTGTACTGTAAATGGTATTGGAGAACGTGCCGGTAATGCAGCCTTAGAAGAAATTGTAATGGCTATAAATACTAGGAAAGATATTTTAAAATATGGAATAGGTATAAATACGAAAGAAATTATGAAAACTAGTAGGATTTTAACTAATATTACAGGGGTAGAAGTACAGCCTAATAAGGCCATAGTTGGAGAAAATGCCTTTGCCCATGAATCGGGAATCCATCAACATGGAGTATTAGAAGAAAGAAGTACCTATGAGATTATGACTCCTGAATCAATAGGCCTTAATACTAACAAAATGGTTTTAGGAAAACATTCAGGACGTCATGCTTTTATAGATAGATTAAAGACTTTAGGGTATGAATTAAATGACAATGAAGTGAAAGAATCCTTTGAAGAATTTAAAAAATTAGCAGATAAGAAAAAGAATGTTTACGATGGAGATATTGAAGCTATAGTATCAAAGAGAGTTAACCATATTCCCAATGTGTATGAATTACACAAATTTGTTATTAATAGTGGAAATACAATAACTTCTACTGCCAGTGTAACTTTAAACTTTCAGGATAAAAATATAGGGGATATATCTGATGGGGATGGACCAATAGATGCAGCCTTCAAAGCCATAGAAAAAATAGTAAATACAGAGGCTACACTAGAAGATTATAACCTTCATTCTGTTACAGAAGGAAAGGATGCTCAAGGGCAAGCTATAGTAAAACTTAAAAAGAATGGAAATATATTTACGGGTAGAGGAATAAGTACGGATGTGGTAGAGGCCAGTATTAAAGCTTATATAAATGCAGTGAACAAACTAGTTTATGAAGAAAGGAACTAAGGGGGATTTAATTATGGGAATGACTATGACACAAAAAATATTAGCTAATCATGCAGGGGTAGAATCCACCCAGGCAGGAGATTTTATAGAAGCTAATTTAGATATAGTACTTGGAAATGACATAACTACACCTGTTGCTATTAAAGAGTTTGAAAAGATGGGTGCAAAGGAAGTATTTCATAAGGAGAAGGTAGTAATAGTGCCAGATCATTTTACTCCTAATAAGGATATAAAGGCAGCTCAACAATGTAAAATGGTTAGGAAATTTGCTTATGATAAGGAAATAAAAAATTATTTTGAAGTGGGAGAAATGGGAATAGAGCATGCACTACTACCAGAAAAGGGGTTAGTAGTAGCAGGGGATGTGGTTATAGGAGCAGATTCACATACATGTACCTATGGTGCCCTAGGAGCTTTCTCTACAGGGGTAGGAAGTACTGATATGGCAGCTGGAATGGTTAGGGGAAAGTGCTGGTTTAGAGTTCCTAGTGCCATAAAATTTGAACTTGTGGGAAAACCAACTAAATGGGTTAGTGGTAAGGATATAATTCTTCATATTATAGGTATGATTGGTGTGGATGGAGCTAGATATAAATCGATGGAATTTGTAGGTGAGGGAATAAGGTCATTATCTATGGATGATAGATTTACCATATCAAATATGGCCATTGAAGCAGGAGGAAAGAACGGAATATTTGTAGTAGATGAAAAGACTATAGATTATATGAAAGAACATTCTATAAAAGAATATACTGTGTATGAAGGGGATGAGGATGCCCATTACGATGAGGTTTATAAAATAGATTTAGGTACTATAAGACCTACTGTATCATTCCCACATTCTCCAGATAATACACGTACTATAGATGAAGTTGGGCATGTGAAGATAGACCAAGTAGTAATAGGGTCTTGTACTAACGGAAGAATAGAAGATTTAAGAGAAGCGGCTAAAGTATTTAAGGGAAGAAAAGTGGCTAAGGGAATTAGGGCCATAGTATTTCCAGCTACTCAAAATATATATCTTCAAGCCATAAAGGAAGGATTAATGGAGATATTTATAGAAAGTGGGGCTCTTATTAGTACTCCTACTTGTGGACCTTGTTTAGGTGGTCATATGGGAATATTAGCAGAAGGAGAGAGGGCTGTAGCTACTACTAACAGAAACTTTGTAGGAAGAATGGGTCATACAGAATCGGAAGTTTATTTAGCTAGTCCAGCTGTGGCAGCAGCTTCAGCTATAATGGGAAAAATATATAATCCAGAAAACTTATAGGGGGAGACGGTCATGAGTAATAGAGGTAGAGTTTTTAAATATGGAAGTAATATAGATACGGATGTAATTATTCCAGCTAGATATTTGAATACTTCCCATCCAATGGAGCTAGCAAAACATTGTATGGAGGATATAGATAAGGATTTTAGTTCTAAAGTACAAAGGGGAGATTTTATAGTGGCAAATAAAAATTTTGGTTGTGGTTCTTCTAGGGAACATGCACCCATTGCCATAAAATCCTGTGGAGTAACTTGTGTTATAGCCACTAGTTTTGCACGAATATTCTATAGAAATTCATTTAATATAGGACTACCTATATTAGAATGTGATGAAGCCTTTGAGAAAATAGATGAGGGAGATACTATAGAAGTAGATTTTCAAGAGGGAATAATATTTAATGTTACTAAGGAAGAATCTTATAAGGGGCAAGTATACCCAGAATTTATAAAAAAAATTATAAAACAAGGTGGCCTTGTGGAATATGTAAAGAGTAAGAGGCAAAAGGGAGAGTAATGGCTATGGATTTTAATATAAGTGTTATATATGGAGATGGTATAGGGCCTGAAATTATAGATTCGGGTATTAGGGTATTAAATAAAATAGAAAAAGTATATGGACATAAATTTAATATGGAGAGGGTTTTATTAGGAGGAGAGGCTATAGATGAATGTAAAAATCCCATACCTGATGAAACTATAGATAAGTGTAGAAAAAGTGATGCTGTATTATTAGGGGCCGTAGGAGGTCCTAAATGGGATCATTTAAAGGGAAATGAAAGACCGGAGGCAGGATTATTAGCTCTGAGGAAATCATTAGGAGTATATGCAAATATAAGACCTGCCATATTATTTGAAGAGTTGAAGGAATCATCACCTTTAAAAAGTAGCCTTATAAAAGAGAATATTAATATATGTATAGTAAGGGAGTTAACAGGTGGAATTTATTTTGGGGAAAAGGGAAAAGAAGAAAATGAAGCCTATGATGTGGAAAGATATAATAGAGAAGAAATAAGGAGAATTGCAAAAACTGCTTTCCATATGGCAATGAAAAGAAACAAGAAGGTAACTAGTATAGATAAGGCTAATGTCCTTGAAAGTTCTAAACTTTGGAGGCAAGTAGTAGAAGAAGTGGCTAAGGACTATAAAGAAGTAGAGTTAGAACATATGTATATAGATAATGGAGCTATGCAACTAATTAGACAGCCAGCTAATTTTGATGTGGTTCTTACTAATAATATATTTGGAGATATATTATCAGATGAGGCCAGTGCCATTGTAGGTTCCATAGGTGTATTGCCATCGGCAAGTCTTGGCGAAGGGGTAGGTCTTTATGAACCCATCCATGGATCAGCTCCTGATATAGCAGGAGAAAACAAAGCAAACCCTATAGGAACCATATTATCCATATGTATGATGATGAAAAATTCTTTGGGACTATATAAGGAAGGAACTAGAATCGAAGAGGCAGTAAAAGCGGTTCTTAAAAAAGGGTATAGGACTAGTGATATTATGTCTGATAATAAGAAATTAGTAGGAACAAGGGAAATGACAGAGCTAATAATAGAAGAAATAAAGTGATATATTAAATAAAGAATTAGTTTGAGGGCTAGTTCTTTATTTAATTTTGTTAACCTACTACGTTCGTATAAATCAAAAAGTTCAAAGCAAAGAAATATGGGTATTATATAGTACAAGCCTAGTGTATACTCTTAGACAGAAAATTTAAAAGATATAAACTTCAAAAAAACTATTGATTAGGACATGGATTCATGCTACTATTATCTAGCACCAAGGAACACAAACAAAACAAGGAAAACAAAAATAAAGTTTGACAAGCAGTTTTGAATGTGTTAGACTGAGTAAGTCGTCAAGGGACGGCTAAGAATATTGAACTTTGAAAACTAAACAGTATAAGAATTTAAGCCAGCTTAAATAACCTTTGAGTAATTAAATAAATGACTGGATAGGAATTGATTTAATTACGATATGAGTAACCACGATAGTGGTGTACGAATTTTATTAAAAGGTAACGTTAATTTACAATAGAGCAGTCACAATAGTGACAAACAAATTTTTGATTTTATTTGAGAGTTTGATCCTGGCTCAGGATGAACGCTGGCGGCGTGCCTAACACATGCAAGTCGAGCGAGAATTCTTTAGTTGATCTTTCGGGTGATTCTAAAGAAGGACAGCGGCGGACGGGTGAGTAACGCGTAGGCAACCT
>NZ_JAOART010000085.1 GCF_025210435.1 Anaeromicrobium sp. | reverse complement strand
TTGTTATGATTTATTTTGTTATGTTATATTATTCCAGTAAAAAACAAGCTGAAATCTATGCTAAATTTAACTGAATTACATAATAATTACTGGAATTATATTTCCAAATTTGTTGTGATTGTTTGTACAAATTTTACGTATTTAACAATACTAATCCTTTACTACTTCTTTAATATATTAGTTTTAACAATATTCATTAATAATAATATCCTTAAATTTAATCATATCTTCTAAATTATTATTTATTATTCCATCAATTATATCTACATTAATTACTTCATAGTTATGTACAACTATATTTCTAAACCCAACCATAGATTTAAATTTTTTAGCTAAATCTTTATCTAATATATGATTTTCTTCTAACATATCAAAAACATCTCTACTATTTTGAGGAATCCCAAACCTCTTAATAGATACTATATACATGGCTAAATCAATACATGCTTCACAGGCTCTTTGGATATTTAATATAATAGAATCTTGCTTTGTACAATTATTTAAGTTTTCTTTATTATTTTCATATTCCTCACGTATTCTCTTAATACATTTTTCAATAATCTCAGATTTATTATATATTAAATCAATCATATATTTTACCTTCCTTTTTGATTCTATCAAGTATTAATTTCCTGTTGTTATTCAAAAGATCATATTCTTTTAAACTTACTATTCTAAATTCAGTAGATATATTTTCATCTTTAGAATATATCTCGTAACCATTACATACTACTTGTACTTTAAAAACCGTACTTGATTTCTTTAGATTCACTAAATCAACATCTCTTCTTAACCAATCTGCCAATTCTTCTTTTATCATAAATAGCTTATATGAATCAATTTCTTCAGTTGGATAAAACCCAACATCAATATCGCTATCATCTCTAAAATATCCTTTTGCTAAGGAACCAAAAACATATATAAATACAGGGTCTATTTCTTTAATTAAAAATTCATTTATTGATTCTATATATTTTTTATCTATATTCACCAAATCACCCCATACATTCTGTCCTTTAATAATTCTATTTAGTATCAGAAATCACTTTCATGATTCTATATAATCTCCATATAAAAATTTAACCTTTACAACATTACTTATAGTTATTCTTTAATCAATTTAATTTTTTTTAAAATTAAAGTTCTTTTTCTTTTAATCATAATAAAAAATCACCTTTCCTAAATATATACTGCCCGATGAAAGGTGATTTTGTCAAATTTTTATAAAATATCAATCTTATGTGAATATGTACATATAATTTTTTAATAACATTTAATCAAAATAATAATTCTTATATTAACTAATTATTTATAAAAATGTAATTCAAATTTACCACAATAACTTTCAATTAGCTTTTCGATTACCTTTTATGCATCTTTATAATAGTAAAATGGCTAATTCTGTTTTATTAACTTCTTACATCACCTAGCTGTTAGCTAACTTTAATGAATCGATCATCTTACTTCCAACAAGCTTTAATGAACTATCATTATAACAACCTAGTGGTCTGTTAAATTTACAGTCTATAGTAATTTGTTCTACCTTTTTTTGTACTAATTTAATAACTACATAGCCTTCTTGATTGTTAAATCTAATATCAAAAGTATAAAAATCATCCTCTACTTCTACAAGATCAAATTTAAAATTATTCCAATTTTGTAAAATACACTTCCCTGTGCCTGCACTTCCAGTTAACTTCTCATTCATGTAATATCTCTCCCTATAAACTTAATTATTTATCCATATGTAGATTTGTAATACGCTTTGAATAATTTTATTATTTTTCTATATTTATTTCATCATTGTTTACACTTCAAAAACAACGGTATGTCTTTTATGTTTAAATTACTGTAAGAAAAAATGTCTATTATTTTTATAGCTCTCTTAAAAAAATATTAATTTTGTATTAACTAGGTTACTATATCTATATAATCTAAATTTTATCTTATCTTATTAATCTATTATATAGCCTTTATCTACTCCACTTATTGAAATAATATCTTCTAATTGCTCTTTTGTAAGATTCATAAATCCCCAGTAGCTACTTTCACTAAGCCTAACTTCTTCTATAAGCTTCTTTCTAATAATTCTTTTTGGTAATGCCACATTATAAATCATTTTTATAATGAAATACTCTGTTCTACTATAATATAACTTCTTTAATTCTTCATCTTCAAATATACTATAGTTTTTGCAATAATCTCTATATTGATCAAATGTTGCAAAAGCTTTAGTAGACTTTATATCTTGAACAATGCAAATGCTAGTAGCTACTGAGCGATATGCAGCTGGTCCTTTGCCATCACCAGTTCTGTATATTACAATTAGGTCATCTTTTCTTAGTTTTTTCACCCCTCTCATTCTACATATATATATTTTATCTATACTATTTGTATGGGATACATCTTTAACGATATCTATAGATTCATTGTTTAAAATAGAATCTGGAAACATACGAGTATGATATTCTGGATAAATTCCTAACAGATATGCTTTAGAATTTAAATCAACTTTAGGATAATTTAATATAGAATCACTAAATTTCTTATTAAGCTTTTTTAATAAAACTTTCTCCGTTCCATTATGTGTACTCTTATCTGCATATTCTTCAAATCCATACCTTTTATACATTTTTATTAGGGCCTTATGTTTACCAAACACGGTGACATATATTGTCTCTATGCTATTTCCAATTGCGAAATCTAAAGCTTTTTTTATAAACCTTTCACCTAATCTTGTTCCATGAGGATTAATCTTCATAGTACCTATTTTCACAGCTTTATTGCATATTATATTAGGATCTACATCTAAAATTGGACCCTCTTCTATTTTCAAATATAAAAAACCTTCTACATTATTATCTATAGTTTGTATATATGCATATTCTTCCGATTTTCTATTAAACCAATCTGTGAATTCTTTATAATCAGATTTTAATGAATCAAAAAAACTATCGTTTAGATCTATATCTTTAAATTTTTCATACGAAAATGAATAACCCATCGCTGTTCCTCCCTACCACTACATGATATTTATATTAAATCATACATACTCCTGTATAAGTTCTTCTACTCTCAAATGATTATCTATATCGCACTTTCCAATATCTATACATATAATTGGAACATCCAACATTGAAGCAATTTCATTAGCATAATTCAATTCTTGTTTTTGAAATTCACTAATCAAATCTAATTCATAATTTCTGTTATCTCTGTAATTCAATCTATTGTTTATATTTTCTACACTATCTACTAATAAAATAATTGCTTTAATTCCTAAATTCATATAAGTACCCAAAGGAATTCTCTTTATATATAATTTTTTATCTAATAGACAAAAATGACCATCTAGAAAATATATCTTTTTCTTATTTAATAATTTTTCTACTGCATTCAATAGCTGATTTTGATTTTCGTCTATTTCATTAGTTAACTTACTATCAAATTTTTTATTACAGTTATTTGAAATTAATTCACTTGAAGAGTAATATTCTATTCCGTATTTCTTGGACATACTTTTGGCAAATGTAGTTTTCCCTACACCATGTATTCCTGAAATAAATATAATATTTTTTCGCATTAATTCCTCCTACCAATAATTATTATTATACTTATTTTACCAATTTTTCTATATTTTTTCAATATTCAGCATATTTTTTTTTATATTGTAATAAAAAAAAGACCATGTATTTTATAAAACACATGATCTTATTATCTAATAATTTATCTAATCACTTATTTTCATTTCAAGAATTATTGTATTGATTACTTTATATAACGAAAAGATTGGGGTGCTATAAAGTTTGGTATAATTTTTTTAGGACATAATGGCTTTTCATAAATTATTAAATCTTTTATCTTTAAAGCATATGCCATTCCCTGACTACTAAAATATTCTTTGAAATATTTGTACGATATTCCTGAAAAAGCATTAGTTTTCTCCCATATATTTTCAACGTCATCATGTAGCACTCTATCTATCTTAAATTCCCCTACAAGCATACCTACTGGCTTTGTTGAATAAATAACTACAGAGTCAACATCTTGCTTAAAGACTTTTTTTCTATATTCATATTTTTTTTCACCCGAAAAAATCTTTTCCACAAATTCAGGCTTAATCGATAATATAGCTTTCATCTCTGTCACCTATTTCAATAATATTTAAAATTTCTTTGAGATAATTATCTCAAAATCAATATTCATATAACGATTTGATATAATTATAATATTTATTATACAATAAATATTATAATTATATAACATATTTTCGTTTTTTAGTTTATACATAACCTTATTAACAATTTTTCTCAAGCATTTTTAATGTTTGCTCAAGTCTTATTCTACTGGAATATCATAATGTAGCCATTATAATGATTAATTCACATACCTTCATAACTGCTTTTTCATCTTTACAATTATGGTTTAAAAAATCTATAAAAATTTCTGCCATAATGTTGTTAAACATATTTTTTTCTGGTATGTCACCATATTTCACCACAAATTCACACACCTTGATTACATCTAACGGCATATATTGTTCACAATTCATTTTAAATCGACTAATATGGTTTTCGATTATACACTTATCATTCTCGTTGTATTTATTATTTTCACTTGCGTGAAATCGCATTCTTAATAAATCATATTCAATTCCATAAAGTTCACTTGTTTCTTCGCCGACAACGCCATTAGGCATTATAATTATATGATTTTTATTTATATATTCAACCATATTCTCTCTATAGGTTGAACAAACTTCTTCACATTGATTACTACATACATGCCCATCTTTTATAGATGAGATTGATAGCGTTTCTTTTTTTAAACTAGTATTACATATACTGCATGCAATGGCTATATTGAACTTACAGTGTTCAAGATATTTGATTTCCTTAGAATTCTGCGTTTTATCTACGGAGTGTTCTAGTTGACCAAAATTTTTATTATTTATAACAATGCGATTCCCACAATACATACAATATTCTTTAGATGATTTAGTTAATACTTTTTTAATTTCGTGTTGGTTATTCCAATTATAAAATTTCTTATTTTTTATTGGATATTCAACGTTATATCGTGTTGGAAAATTAACTTTCATCTGCCCACCCCAACAAATACTTTTTTAATACAGCTTGTCTTAAAGTTAGATTGTTCAAAGATTTAATACTTTCTAATTCATATTCCTCCAATTTTCCATTTGATGCAATTCTCCGCATGTAATTAGCTAATATCCTGTCAGCATCATTAGTCACTCTATTAATACTATTGAATAACGTTCTATTTATATAATTCAAATCATCCATATCATTACTATCATGGTAATGATATTTATCACCGTCAATTTTAAATATATTAAAGTTGTTAGCTTTTAAAATCACATCAGCAGAATGTGTAGTTATTAAAAATACTACATTATAATATGTATTTTTAAGGAATTCAATAATCCTCATGCTGTTGCTATTATCTAAATAGGCATCGATTTCTTCTATAATAATAAATTTACAATTATTCTCTACTGCATATATGACTTCAATTATTATTCGTAAAATTGCTTGTAATCCACTAGATAATTCAGTATATATATTTTCTCCGATCTTATATTTATATATAGTATTCCCTTTAAATTGCTCTGTTATCTGTTCTTGCTCTTCTATAACTTTAAATTCTTTAGATAGATAACCTGTAATTATAGCATTATATTTATTCGCATTCTCAATTAATTCTTTTAGTATCAGTTTATTAGTATGAATATCAGTAATAACATCATTTTTATTGAAATTTTTCACATTAATTCTTGCTTCTAAGATTGTCTTTATGTTTTGAATTTCATCAAATTTTCCAGTTGGATTTTCTGCAGGAATTGTTCTATTCATAGTATCTATAAAATACACTTCTTTATCTATGCATGTTGTCACTAATTTTTTTATAAGTCTAGATTTACCTGACATGTTATTCCCAATTATAATATAATCATCATGCTGAAATAAGTTTGCTGTGTTATTAAAAACTTTCTCTACTATACAATCTTTTAGTTTATTAATTTGTGCCATATCTTAATTCCTCAAATGCAGCTGTTAATCTGTCTTGTATATTTGCTTTATTAGATGTAGAGTTCTTAGATGCATCCCTATATAATGTCTTCTCCGTTATATCTTCTAGCATTTTTTTGCTAAATTTATCTCTATTTTTACCCGATTTTATATAAGCAACGTATAAAGCTTCCATTAATAAATGATTTATTTGTTTATTCTTTCGCTTAGATCCTCCTAGCAAAACATCTTCATCTAAAATATTATCATCAAATTTTTCTAAAAAAGAATTTAAATTATTCCTATAGTTCTCTATTTCTGCCTTAGAAAAATCAATAGCTTTTTGTGAAAATTCATCTAGCAATGAATGTACTGATCCTTTGTACACACTTTTTTTTCTATCTTCACCACTTTTAAATATAATGCTACTTTCCTCACTTATAATTGTAAAATACTCTAATGCTAAAAATCTTAACAATAATTCTACGTCTCTACTATTTACATGCTTTGCCCCGTATAGTTTTCTCCAAATTACATTTTTATTATTTAACTCATGTAACATATCATAAAAGTTAGATTTATATACTCCATTCCTTATTTCTTGTGGTTTTAAAAGAGTCCCTCCACTATTTAATAAATTAAATATATTAGAATACACACTTTCCTTAGTTTTTGACTTTACGTCCAAAAATACCACATCTATATACCTACTACCCCAGATTCGTTTAGCATCTCCTAAGTTCTTATATGTTATATCTATATCTGTGTCTCCATTATTTATTATGTGCTTAGTTTCCCTAAAAAGATTTCTTTTTTCGGCTTTTATTATCTCTATAAGCAATTTATTATTTGTATCTTTTTCTTTTAGAATTTCAAAAAAATCTATTAAAACTTTTTTGCCATCTAACGTTTTGATTGTTTTTAAATTGTTAAAGTATAAAAATAAACTTATAACGCGTTGCTGCCCATCTAGAATAACATATTTATTATCACGTTCGTCCAAGTACACGTATATAGGTGGAATCGGTATATTTTTCAACACAGATAATGCTAATTTACTTATTTGTTCTGGCTCCCAAACAAATTTTCTCTGATATTTAGGTAATACAAAATCAAACTTATTAAATTTTTCTATTAAGGTATCCACCCCCATAGATACGGTACTTTTATTTATGCTAGTAGCTTCTACAATTTGTTTTACATCTATATCATGTGTATTCTCCTCTTGATTACCATCTTCATCTAACAAAAATCCCTCTATTCCTACCATAATAATCCTCCAACTTGTATTTTTCTTAATTATAACATATATATTTTTTATAATTTGATTTCTACAATATAACTTTAATCACCTTTAAAAATTTTACTATATATGTAATTAGACTTTTCTCTTATTTTATTTGTAACAGATTTATGCCTAATTCTATTGGATATAATTTTTAAAGTCATAAGTTTTGTCAGTGTTAAAGAATCCCAATTACCGCTTTTATTAACTAGCCCTAATATTACGCTTCTTATAACCTTTTTCCAATTTACATTTCTATAACTATATACAAGTAACATAGATAATGACTTTTCTTCTCTTTCCACCTCTATTAAACAACAAGTTCTTCCATCGTTCAACTTTATAATTCCTACTGCATATCTTCTATTTGTTTTTCCATCACTGAGCTTAGCAAACTTTTTGCCTCTTAACCCTTCTGGTAAATCATCTATCATAACATCTACACTTAATATTCCTGGCATATTCTTTAATGATTTTAATATTGCTATAAATTCTTCTAATTCACCCATTACTTCTACTTCTTCTAAGTTTATATATTCTAATCCTTGTGCCCTATCTAGACCTCCTGAATCAGCTGTGGTTCTAATATTTTCATTTTCTACTTCATAAATCTTTGTGTCTTCATCTATTCCTCTTCTAGTAAATGTTTCTCCGTTTTTTATTTTCTTAAGAGTTAACTTACCATTATATTTTTGTATGGTACTATAAGTTTCGAGTTCTTCTCTATGTGTAAACTCTGCACCATCTACTTTAGCATCTATCTCTTTATCTTTGTCTATCTCTATTTTGTGATATACTCTTTCTCTAGGAGCTTTAGTTCTTTTAACTTTTTTCATATACGGAGAGCTATACTCTATATTATCTATATCTAAAAGTTCCCTATCAAATGTTGTAATTTCTCTAATCCTAGTTAAATTAATTTTATCGTTCTTATTAATAATAGCCTCTATTATAAATTTATCTATTAACAAATCAAATTCTATATCATTGTTTAAAACAATATTTTTACTTATTTGATTAAACATTTTTAAGCTTTTCGTACTTCCTATTAACAATACTAATTTACGAACCTGCTTATTATTTAATAATTGTCTGCTATATTCTTTAGTAAAATATATATGTATAGTTTTATCATTTTTTATCTCATATAAAAAATATAGATCTAAAGAATCTATCTCCACCATTCTATTTAGTATAAAATTATTTAATCCAATTATTGCTTTAATTATTTCTATAGCAGGTATTCTATACTCAGTACCATTTAACTTTCCTACAAATATCTTTGTATCTAATATAACTTTTTCTCCATCGTGGAGTATTAATTTCAGTTTATGCCTTTGTAGCTTAAATTTAACATCTGATAAATTTAGCGCAATAGATTTATTTTCTCTTTCTTTGTCATCTTTGCAAACTCCATCTAAGTTACCATCTATATACGATTTACCTATGTGCAATAAATAAATAGTAGCCCAATCTATAACTATTCTTCTCGTTACCCCTTCGCATTGAAAATATGTATCTATCATCCACTTATTATTCTTCTTATACGGTTTATGTATCCATATTAATTTAGCCATTTTCCCTTCTTGAAATGGCCAATCTTTTAAGATTATTTCCTTTTTACTGATAATAATTCCCCCTGGTAATATAAGATTCTAATTCATCTATTATTTCATTAAAGGTATTTGTTCTTATACCAGCTTTTCGCTGTACTTGCCACAACCTAACAACATCTTTTTTCTTCATATGCTCATCTATTATTTTTTTACTTCTTCTTATTTGAAAATCACGAACTGACTCTGTAATATTTAATATATAAGTCTTAGTTTCAGGTAGTTTCCCTAAATTTTTCTCTAAACTACTTAATATTCCTAATTCTCTGCCAATTCTAGATAAAGTAATCCTTATAGGTATATCTTTACCTATTAACTCATTATATTTTTCTTTTACTGATCTTAAAATTTCTTTATCTCTTTTACCCCAATCTACTATTTCCTTATCTTTATTATCTGCTATTGTTTTATTTGGTAAGATTTCATATAACCATTCTTTGTCGTATTTATAGAGATATGAGTACTCTTTCTTGCATAATTGTCTAATTTCAGTTCTGGTTTTAGTAGGATTTTCACTCATTAAACTCAGTATCTTATCCTTATACTCATCTATATTTATTTCATCCTTCAAAACATCAGTATTATCTTTTTTCATATTAACATTCTTAGATTTATCAAAATAGTATATCTCAAATTCTGCATCAAATTTTAATATGGTCTTAGGGTCACATTTCATCATACGACCTAGTTCTCTTAGCCCATACTTTTCTTCTTTTAGATACCTTTTTAATTTATTTTTCCACACATGCCCAAACTCTTTTATTCTTCCAATTCTATATCTATCATCACTACATTTATCTGGCCCTTTTCTAGAATATATAAATCCACAGTCACAGCTAAATGTCCCTACTGGAACTCTAGTTTTATAATCTGCTGTTATGTTCAAATCATTAATCACATTATTCTTATAGTGCTCTGATACTGGATTTAAACAAGGCCACGGTGATTGTCCAAAAGGAGTATATTTATTTTTATTCTTATTAAAAAATTCTTCAATAGCTCCTAATAAATTAATAAATAATATATGTCTAAGGGGATGAACAGCTCTTTTAGTATTTCTCGATAATACCTTTAACCAATTATATTCATTATCTTTATCTATAGAAGATTCTAATTTTTCAAGAACTATTTTCCCATAATGACCTACAAGTCTTTCATGTAATTCTCTTTGCTTTATTCCCTTATTTATAGTAAGTAACTCTTTATGGTCTAACAATTTCTTATATTCTTTATGTGTATTATGTTTATCAAGACTATAGAGCCTATTATTTAGTAAAAACTCTGCTGATTTTCCTACTTGTGTAAATACATCTTCAATATGTTTATCATCTTCAGTTTCTTCACTAAAGTCCATATAATTCTCATCTAATCTTATAAACTCTATTCTACTACTAGTATTTTTATCTATTTTATATTTTTTTAATTTTACCTTATGACAAGGACAAAATTCTATTCCCTGTAGTTGATGCAATCTATGGATATATACTTCACCTTTTTTATCTAAATCACACTTAGAGCACACAGGGCAATAGTATATTCCATCTTTAGCACATATACTTCCTGCGGTTATTCCAATCTTAGTGTATAGTGATTTGCCTCCATCACCTTTCATACCTTCTATAACTTTCTTTTGAGTTTCTTTAGTTATAAAAGGAGCATAATAAGGATATACAGTATGATTATATATAAAGTAATCTGCTGTATACTTTTTACTTAGCTGGCTTGATAAATAATTTAAATTGCTAGGAAGATATAGTGTAGGTACAACACTCGTCTTACCAAATAACTCTTTTAAAGTATCTTTAAAATCTATGTTCCCAGCATAATAATGATATCTTGATATGGTTCCATATAGTAATTCATCTTCATATGGATCTGTGAAAAAAGTGAGCATTTTTATTCCGCCTTCATAAATTCCTTTATAGGGTCTTTAATATAACCTTTCTTTTTTAATATTTCATGTGCATGTACTCCTTTATCCTTTGCTATACTTAGTAACTTTCTTAAGTCATTGCTTTCATAGGCTACATCCACAGATTTATTTTTCCCCATTTTCTTTTTTTCATTAAGGTTTAATGCTCTTTTTATACATTCGGATTTTATTAGATTATAATCATCTTCTATACCAAATTTACTTACCACTTTTTTCACTAACTCATATAATTCTTCATCTTTTACTTCATCGAATATTACCAATTGAGCCATATCTGCCACTAAATCTTCCACTTTATTATTTCTTTTTATCTCATAATATTTTTGCTGATTATCAGCCATTTCTTTTATCTTTCCTAATATATTAATATCTTTTTTATGCTGAAAACTTATATCGTCTAAGTTTATAGCTATATCTTCATATTTCATTATTTCTTTTAAATTGCCATTCTTTAAAGCCTTTATCATAGGTTGTATCATATGTAAATCATCTTTAGAAGCTTCTTTTATAACTTTCTTAGTTATTTTTTCACTATCTGTATTCAAGGCTCTCTCCTGGGCTAATATAAACAAATTTACTGCTATTGCAGTTATTCCTTGACAATGCTCATAAAAATAATCTTTTAATTTATCAGTTAGCTTAGTTTGAGTCTTTAGCCATTGAAAATCCCATAGAGTTTCAATAAAGTAATCCCATTCTTCACTGTCTTTGGCCATTCTATCCCATATTATATTACCTTCACTACCAGCCCTCCTGGCTTGTCTAAAATCTCTTTTAAATATTTTAAGTGCCTTAAAAGTTCCTATGAAAACTGTAGGAATACCAATAGTGTTAGTTAAAGTAACAAAAAAGTTTAACATTTCCTCTGAATCGTTCTTAGCATTTATTAAATGCTGTATTTCATCTATTACTAATACACCTATACCATATAGATTGGCCAATGTGGTCATATGAAGCATCATAGATGATGTTATTCTATTTAAATAACCATATTTTTGTAGCCACCTAGTACCTAATAAATCATCTATTGCTTTAAAAAAACTTTTACATAGTGTAGATAGATTACCATCATAGGGACAATCTATTTTTAGCCATACAATCTGTGTTCTACTAAGCATCTTTCCTTTGTATTCTTCATGCTTGATGATTTGTGGATACATCTGTAATAGCCTTTCTATTGCTGTGGTTTTTCCTATGCCAGATATACCAATAATAGATAATGAATCTGCTGTTGAACGTATATGTTCCATATTACGTTCTAGTGTTTCTAAAGCTTCTTTTTTATTTTCATTATGAATTTCATTTAATATCTTTTGTCTCTTTATATAACTTATATCCATAGGATTTCTAGCTAAATATCCACGTCTAATCATAGTAGATAATTTATTTTCTATAGTTATATGATCAGGTAATGGCTGTATAAAGTTTTTTAGCCTCTTTATCATATGAAATCTTATATTTTTATTTCTTTCTCTATCTTGATCATTAGGTATAGGGTATTTTATAAACCTATCTAATACTTCTTCTTCTGAAAAAATAGGCGGTAAGGCTTCTATAAAAGGATTATTTTCGTACTCTTCAAGTTCTTGCTCTTTATAATGAGCTTCTTCAATTCTCCCCTTCAATAACGGAGCTAGGTTATTATCTTCCAAACTGCTCATCCCTTTTCTTTCTGATTTTATCCATTAATCTACTCTTTCTAGTATCCTTTTCTTCGCCTTCTGTACCTTTTGATTTATTAAATTCTTTTATAATGCCTTCCTTTTTCTCAACACCTATTTTAAAACTCTCTTCTTGCCTATTTATCTCTTTTTCTATAGCCCTGTTAACTCTTATATTCTTAATCTGTTTAGATTTAGATGTGGTTTCTGTAACAGTGGCTTTTTTCTTTGCTAAAGATTCTTTTATAATATCTTCAATTTCCTTGTCCACATCTACTTGAATTTGATTTTGTTCGTTTCTTTCCCATTCAATAAGCTCCATATTTAATTCTTCTTGAAATAAGATTTCTTCTAATATACTGCCCTTATACTGGATACTCTTTTCTAGTAAATGACACACTTCGTATTCAATCCCATTTTCATGCATAACATAGATGTAGTCCATATTTCTAGGATCATATATAACTTCTACTCGTCTTTGTTTAGATTTTATAAACCACTGTTCTTCTATAGCCTTTTGTGAACTATAAAATAGCTTTTTAAACTTAAGTCCTGCCCTTGATATACTGGCAGTTCCCCTAGGTAAAAGATTTAATCTCATAATATCTCTATCTACAATTTTTAATCTTCCTTTTTTATTTTTAATACCCCAGTTCCATAGATTTATTGGAGTAGGAGTTAATTCATCAGATATCATTTCTTTATCCATAGGATATCCACTTACTATTTTTCGATTATGATGCAGCACTAAATTAATTATTATCTGAGTAAATTCTTCTAAGGTTAATGTAGCATCTAATCTATAGTCTCTATCCCCTCTTTGTCTAAATTCCTTTTGGATTGCTCCTGGTGTCTTATGTTTAATTTTCTCATTAGTTGTTCTAAAACTTCTCTCTACTATTCCCTTTGCATCACCTCTATATGGAGGTGTATTTTCTATTCTAATATTTAAATTATTAATTAACTTCTCAACAGAATAACCTTCAAATTCCCCTCTATCAGCTATTATTATTTCTGGCAAATGATTAGATGGCCATTGTTCCTTTGTTATATCTATACCATATTTTTTACAAAACTCTACTTTGTCAACTACCATATTATCTAAAGCCATCATAGCACCCATCCAAGACGGGCCCTCTAGCCCTGTATAGATTCCTGTAACTAATCTAGAATATACATCTATAATCATATATACTATAGGTCTTCCGATTACTCGATTTCTATTTACAGAACTAACCAAATACACATCTGCTATAGTTGCATCTATTTGATATCTAGTCCCTGGTCCATCTGTTTCCATTTTACTATTACCTGTTATAGGCCTATAGTTAGAGTCAAAGTTTTTGCTACTTTCTCTAAATGTTATATCTTTTTTTATATCTTCATACTTGTTATACCAATAATAAAATTGTCTATATGTAGGTATTCTTTCTTTGCTCCACACTCTGTGCTTAACTTCTCCATTTTCTGTATATCTGTCTGAAAAGAATTCCTTAAGCATAGAATTATATGCAGCTTTCAATGTGGGCTTTTCTTTTTTTCTATAAAATTTATTAATTGAAAAATTTATGATTTTCTTTACATCATCTGTTATGTTTATTCCTTCTTGTACATCTCCCATAAAATCAGCTTTTTTAGGGCGGCCAACCTTCCTATCTTGAAGATTTCTTTCTTTTCCTCTTGCTCCTGAATTTTTATAATCTGAAAGTAGAGCATTTTTATTCATTCCTCTTTGCCAAAATCTAGTTAATAACCTTTTTAATTTTAATTCTTTTACTCCAATTTCAATAGCTATATTTTTTATAATATAATTTCTCTTATTTTTATATAATAATTCTTCCATATGGATAGGCCATAAATAGCTTATATATTCCCATTCTTCATCTCTTTTTTTTCTTTGCTTTTCTGGAATAGTATTTTCTTCAACATTTGTTATATATGGGTCAATTATTTTTATAAGTACTTCATTATAAATTTCTGCTTCTACTTTTTCTTTATCTATACACTTAGGCATAGAAGTATCTTTGTTTAAATCTACTATAAAAACTTTGCTTTCACTTTCATGTATTACTCTAATTCGATCTCCACTATCTCTATATTGTAATACTGTATTGGTTAGCATCATATTACTTTCAACTCCCCATCAATTTCTTTCTGTGAAATACTTACTTTTATATTTTTATTTACGTCAATAGGCTTAAATATATCTATATCAATAATTTTATTAATTATTAAATACCTGAATATTGATAATCCAGTACCTTGTATTAACATAAAATCTCTATCAAAATTATTAGAAATATTTCGTATTGTATCTTCTTCATCTAGCAACTTACTAGTAAATCCTAATATTAAATCTTCTACTATATTAGAATCTATATCTTTTAGGGCATCTAATTCTCTAAGTGAGTGGTAATTATGTACATAACTTATATTTTTAGCAACAGTTTTATTTATCTCTTGTTCACTTACTATGGCCCAATCTATACCACGTTTTTCCCAATATCGTCTCTCTATTTCAAATTTTTCTATAATCCTACTATCCATTAAATCATCATAGGATTTTATTGTTCTAGCAAAATCTACAGTATTATTATTCCTTTTAGAAGTGACCAGAAAATCTGTTGTCATTACAATAAGCTCTTTTGTTTTTGGATCCTTGGGATGTTCAATTCCTAATTCTTTAGCTATAAGTATAGTTTCATCTATAGGTAATAATGGAAATTGCTCTCTTATATCCATAACTATATCTGAAAATTCCAAAATATAAAAATAGTCTCTTTCCATATCTGATAAAAATTCATGCTGTCTTTTGGTCTTAATTCCTTTTAATCTAGTACTTCTACCTTTTGATGATACATCTTGTATTTTAATCCAGGGTAGATATTCACTTCCAGTACCACTGCCTCTGCCTTCTTTAATTAATTTAATTCTTCTGTTTTCAGTGAAATTTCTTTTCCTTTTAGACATAATAAAAAATCACCTCTCCTAGGTATATTCTATCCTATGAGAAGTGATTTTATCAATCTTTATTGTAAAATATCAAACTTTATTGTAAAGTATCAATCTTTGTTGTAAATTATCAATCTTTTTTGTAACCTTACAAATCACCCATCTTTTTTTCCATACCTATTCCACTGTTACACTTTTTGCCAAATTCTTCGGCTTATCAACGTCACAACCTCTAGCTACTGCAATGTAATAAGATAATAACTGAAGTGGTACAACAGATAATATAGGAGTTAGTTCATCCATAGTATCTGGAATGTATATAACCTTATCTGCAGTCTTTTCAATCTCCTTATTACCTTCCTTGGCTACCCCTATAACGTAAGCTCCCCTAGCACGAACTTCTTGGATGTTAGATAACATCTTGTCATATAATCTATCTTGAGTAGCTAATGCTACAACTAATCTACCTTCTTCTATTAGGGCAATAGTACCATGCTTAAGTTCTCCTGCTGCAATTGCTTCAGAGTGAATGTATGAGATTTCCTTAAGCTTTAATGATCCTTCCCTTGCCACATGAACATCTAGTCCCCTACCAATGTAGAAGGCATTTTCCTTGTTAAACTGACCATCAGCTAACCTTTGTAATTCTTCATCATTTTTAACTATATTCTCAATTTTCACTGGCATAGTCTTTAACTCATTTACTATTTCCGTATATTTCTCTTTACTGATGCTTCCCTTAGTATCTGCCATATATAGGGCAATTAAATACATGGAAACTAGCTGAGTTGTATATGCCTTAGTTGATGCAACGGCAATCTCAGGTCCTGCCCAAGTGTAGAATACATCATCCGATTCTCTAGCCACGGATGATCCAACCACGTTTACTACAGACATGATTCTAGCACCTTTTCTCTTCGCTTCACGAAGGGCTGCTAGTGTATCTAATGTTTCTCCCGATTGACTTACTGCAATAAATAATGTGTTTTCATCAATAAATGGATCTGAATATCTAAACTCTGATGCTACTGCCACATCTACTGGTATTTTTGCAAACTTTTCAATGGCATATTTTCCAACTAGTCCTGCATGATAAGCCGTACCACACGCCACTATATAAACCTTATTTATTTTATCTAAGTCTTCCTTAGTTAATTTAATTCCATCTAACTCGATCTTTTCTTCCTTGTTTAATCTTCTGTGTAATGTGTCATGAACTCCCTTTGGTTGTTCGTTTATTTCTTTAATCATGAAGTGCTCATATCCTTCTTTTTCTGCTGATTGAGCATCCCAAGTTACTTCAAACACATCTCTCTTTACCTCTTGACGAAGTTCATTGTATATAGTTACTTTATCCTTCTCTAAAAGAACTGTTTCACCATTTTCTATTAGATACATATCCTTAGTATATTTTAAAAGGGCTGGAATATCTGATGCTATATAGTTTGCATCTTCTCCAAGTCCCACTATAAGTGGAGAGTCCTTTCTTACTGCAACGATTTTGTCTGGTTCATCCTTACAGATTACTCCAAGGGCGTATGCACCTTCCATCTTTCCAACGGCAGTAAATACTGCATCTAATAAATCCCCTTCATAGTAATGGTCAATTAAGTGAGCTATTACTTCCGTGTCCGTTTCAGATTTGAATATGTCACCCTTCATTTCGATTAACCATTCTTTTAATTGCATATAGTTTTCTAAAATTCCGTTGTGAATTAAAGCTATACTTCCTGATACATTTGTATGAGGATGGGAGTTTCTATCAGATGGCTCTCCGTGTGTTGCCCATCTTGTATGACCAATTCCTAAGCTTCCCTTTATATCTTCCTTGGCTAAATGTTCTTCTAGGTTAGCCATTCTCCCCTTATATTTTCTTACCTTTATTTCACCTTCATCAAAGATAGCAACTCCCGCCGAGTCATATCCTCTATATTCTAACTTTTTAAGTCCATCTACTAATACATTCTCTGCCCTGTTATTTCCTATATATCCAACGATTCCACACATTATTAAATTCCTCACTTTCACATTTAGTTTAGCCGTTTTTGACAATAAAATATTGTGAGTAGTTTTTTAAGGATTTTTTTAACTACCCTATTTATAGCACCATATTTATTTTTTAATCACCTGATTTTCTTTGTTCTTTTAATCACTTAAAAGGTTTGTAAAATCTTTAACGGTAGTGATGTACCGCAGGGCATCCGCCGAATTCTTCGATAAACCCTGACCTCGTCAACTTAAATATTTTTTTCCGCTCATATTTAAGTTCTGGCGCTTTTTTCATTTTACAAGATTTATTTAGGGAATCTTGCAACCCCAATTAGGAGTTCACTACATTTTATGCATTTGCCTTTTCATATGTACCACTAGATTAAATTAACATAGGTTATAGATTTCGTAACACTAAACTCTCTTTATACAGTAACTTGCCTACAAGGGTAAATATATTGAAAATTTTTGGAATTGTGGAACGTCACAACATCCTATGCTACTCCAACATGACTCATGAACCTATCTACGAAGATTCACACTTTCGCTTGTGACAAGGACTTCAATGGAAAAAATTTTCAATATATTTTCCTGAAGTAGGCTCACATAAAGCAAGTTTATGAATACGAAATCTATAAAGGTGCAATCATGCACCTCTTACCTATATTTTATAGTTTAGTTTAATCTCTCTTCAATTAGTTCTGCTAATTTTTCACTTAATACTTTTAATTCTTCTATATCTTTTCCTTCAAGCATTACTCTAACCAGTGGTTCCGTTCCAGATGGTCGGATAAGGACTCTTCCTTCGCCATGCATTATCTCTTCTAGTCTCTTTATTTCTCCTGCAATCTTTTCATCTTCCATGTACTTGTGTTTCTTTGCATTACTCACCTTAGCATTTACTAATACTTGTGGGTAGGTAGTCATTTCACCTGCAAGCTTAGATAGCTTTTGATTTTTATCCTTCATTACACTCAGTAGCTGTAATCCAGATAAAAGTCCATCACCAGTAGTATTATGATCTAAGAAGATTATATGACCTGATTGTTCTCCACCTAGGACATATCCTCCCTTTTTCATTTCCTCTAGTACATATCTATCTCCCACTTTAGCAGCTATGGCCTTACATCCTGCTTTTTTAAGAGCCTTGTGGAAACCTATATTACTCATTACAGTAGCAACTATAGTGTCATGGGGTAGCTTTTTCTTAGATTTTAAGTGTTTTCCACAAATCATAAGGATTTTATCTCCATCTACCAATTGACCCTTTTCATCTACTCCTATGATCCTATCAGCATCTCCATCAAAGGCAAGACCAATATCTGCACCCCACTCAAGGACTAACTTCTGTAAATCCTCTGGGTGAGTAGAACCACAAGCTACATTAATATTTAATCCATCAGGTTTATGATGTATCATTTTAATTTCTGCTCCTAAGGCAGATAACACGGATGGTGCGGCTACGTATGATGCGCCATTAGCACAATCAACTGCAATCTTTAATCCTCTTAAATCCGTATCTAATGTACCCTTTAAGAAACTTGCATATTTCTTTATAGCATCATCAATTTCTATTTTTCTTCCTAAATTCTCTCCAGTAGGGTTTGCTTCTATATCTTGCCCATTTAGTATAAGTTTTTCTATTTCCTCTTCTACTTCATCAGGCAGTTTAAACCCTTCCTCATTAAAAAATTTGATTCCATTATACTCAACAGGATTATGCGATGCAGATATTACGATTCCGCAATCTGCTTCAAAATATCTAGTTAAGTACGCCACTGCTGGTGTTGGCACAATTCCAACACATAGTGCATCTGAACCTGTTGACAAAATACCTGCAACTAAAGCTGATTCTAACATATCACCTGAAATTCTAGTATCTCTTCCTATTACTATTTTTGCCTTTTTCTTTCCCTTAGTAAGTAGAAAACTACCTATTCTTCCTAGCTTATACGCCATCTCTGCCGTTAGTTCTGTATTTGCAATACCTCTAACACCATCAGTCCCAAACAACTTTCCCATCATTATACTCCTCTCCAAAAATGCATAACTTAGAGAAATACTCCTAATCTATTTTATTCTATCACATATTTAGAATTCATTCAATTTATTCCAATTTTATACATAAAAAATGCAGGAATTTCTTCCTGCATTTTACCTATGCCATATTCTTTTTATATACTTCACGTCCACGCTTTAAAGCTTCTTTGTTAAGGTCTATTAAATGTTCCTTACCCTTTCCAAATACCTTCTTAAATGCCTCTATTATAGAATCCTCATTAACTATATTAGAATATTCTAAGAAAGCTCCTAACATTACCATGTTAGCTGCCTTTGCATTTCCAATTTCTAGGGCTATTTCATTAGCTGGAATGTATATGCCAACCACGTCATCCCTTCCAACTTTTCTATCTATTAAGGAGCTATTTACTAACATGGCTCCATTTTCTTCAATCATATCTTCAAACTTAGTCATGGAAGGTAGATTCATAACTATGGCAACAGTAGCCCTTGTTATGATTGGAGATCCTATTGGCTTATCAGAAATGGTAACGTGGCAATTTGCAGTTCCACCTCTCATTTCTGGTCCATAGGATGGAAGCCATGAAACTTGTTTACCTTCTATCATTGATGAATAAGATAGAAGTTGGCCCATAGACATTACCCCTTGACCACCAAATCCTGCACATACGATAGAATGTTTCATTTACTCCACCTCCTTAGGCATACGTAAGTTTCCAAGTGGGAAATATGGTATCATATTAGTTTCTAACCACTTTAATGAATCTGTAGGAAGTATTCCCCAGTTTGTTGGACATGTGGATAATACTTCCACAATACCAAATCCAAGTCCCTTTAATTGAATTTCAAAGGCCCTTTTGATAGCCTTTTTAGTCTTTCTAATATTGGCAGGATTATGTACAGAAACCCTCTCAACAAATACTGCACCATCAATAGTTGCAAGCATTTCAGCAACTTTAAGGGGCATTCCTGAATTGGCTGCGTCTCTACCATATGGAGCCGTTGTAGCCTTTTGTCCTATTAAAGTAGTTGGTGCCATTTGTCCACCAGTCATACCATAGATGGCATTATTTACAAATATAGTTGTAAACTTTTCTCCCCTATGGGCTGCATGAACTATTTCTGCAGCTCCTATGGAAGCTAAGTCACCATCACCTTGATAAGTAAATACTACCTTATCTGGTAATGTTCTTTTTATTCCAGTAGCCACTGCTGGTGCTCTACCATGGGCAGCTTCGTGCATATCACAATTAAAATAGTCATAAGCTAGGACTGAACATCCAACAGGAGCCACACCTATAGTTTCTCCTAATACGCCTAATTCTTCTAAACATTCACCTACTAATCTATGAATAATCCCGTGGGTACAACCTGGACAGTAGTGTGTAGGTATGTCCACAAGTCCATTAGTTCTCTCAAAAACTACAGCCATCTTATCTACCTCCTAAGATTTCTTTTACTTTTGATTTAATATCTCCTGGTTCTGGAATCATTCCACCAGTTCTTCCATAAAAATGAACAGGCCATCTTCCATTAGATGCTATTTTAACGTCATCAACCATTTGTCCTAAACTCATTTCTACAGATAATATTGCCTTTGTACTTTCAGGAATTTCATCAAAAGCCTTAGTTGGGAATGGCCATAGAGTTATAGGTCTTATTAGTCCCACATTAATTCCTTCTTCTTTTAATTCTTCTATAACATTCTTTACGATTCTTGAAGTAGTACCATATGCCACTATTACTAACTCTGCATTTTCAATGTTAGTGTTCTCATACATTACTTCATTTTTTTCCATTTCATTGTATTTCTTTTGAAGTTTAAAGTTATGCTCTTCAAGTTTTGCAGGATCAAGGGCTAAGGAATTGATTATATTTGGTTTTCTTTGTCCCTTAGTACCAGTAGTTGCCCAAGTCTTTGTCTCTAAATCTCTTTTCTTAGGTTCTCTAAATTCAACAGGTTCCATCATTTGTCCAATCATACCATCGCCCACAATCATAACTGGGTTTCTGTAATAATCTGCCACTTCAAAGGAATCCATAACTAAATCTACCATTTCTTGCAGTGTTGCTGGTGCATAAACTAAAAGTCTATAATCTCCATTTCCACCACCACGAGTAGATTGGAAATAGTCTGCTTGAGATGGTTGAATACCACCAAGACCAGGTCCTCCCCTTGAGATGTTAACTATAACACAGGGTAATTCTGCTCCTGCTATATAACTAATACCCTCTTGTTTAAGTGCAATCCCTGGTGATGATGAAGAGGTCATTACCCTTCCTCCTGCACCAGCAGATCCATATACCATGTTTATTGCTGCTACTTCACTTTCTGCTTGTAAAAAAACTCCATCACGCTTTGGCATTTCCTTAGCCATATATTCTGGAAGCTCATTTTGAGGTGTTATTGGATATCCAAAGAAATATTTACATCCACCTCTAATTGCAGCTTCTCCTATAGCTTCGTTCCCTTTCATCAATACTTTTGACATAAGCTCGCCCCCTATTCTCTCTCTACAGTAATTACTAAATCAGGACATATAGTTGCACAATTCCCACATCCGATACATTTATCCATTTCCCTTACAGTTGCTGGATTGTACCCCCTTTGATTGATTCTTTCCTTATCCATCTTTACAATGTTTACTGGACATACGGTGGTGCAAAGCTCACACCCTTTACATCTTTCTTCTCTGAAATGAACTCTTCCTTTAGCCAATAGTGGGTCCTCCTCTCAAAACATGAAAGCATGGCAATATTAAAGCATCCAAGCTTCACGCATATACATATTTATTGGTAAAATATCTCCATCTACATCTTTGGGTAACTTTTCTACTATGGATTTTATTGCACTAGTATAAAGTATTGGTATACCTAACTCATTAGATACTTCCCTACTTAATACTTGGCCACTCATTACTGTATCCACATCTGTTTCCTTTAGTAGATGGGTATTATTAACAAGACCTGTTACTTTAAGACCTGATACTGCCTCTATTTTACTAATATTTTCTATTACCTCTTCCTTAGTATTAGAGAATACTCTATTTTTATTAATCACATAAAGCATTTCATATCCCTTTTCTTTAAGATGATTTACATATCTCTTAAGTGCCCTAGCACCACTATGATCTCCTCCCACGTCTAATATGCCGTAGTAAGACTTATCTATTATGGGCTTTAATACGGATGCTGAAATACTTGGCAAATCAATTCCCATGGACTTTTGGTGTCCTATACTACTAGATATTACTTCTATTCCCATCTCTTTTAGGATATTAGCCTTTTCTCTACTTCTAAAATATGGGTTTATAATATCCAAGTCAGCTATGACAACTTTTTTACCTTCATTATGAAGCTTTATGGCAAGGTTAACTGAAAACTCAGTTTTACCACTTCCAAAATACCCCGTTATAATTTTTATTCTATGATCCTTCATATTATCACCTATGCATACACTTTGGCTTCTTCTTCACCCTTTAATACCCTAAGACCACCTTCTGCCAATGCTCTTAGTTCTTCTTCTCCTGGATATACAAATATTTTTCCCAAGAATTCTGCTCTTTCTTTAATCCAGTCTACAAACTCACTATCATAGGCTATACCACCCGTTAAAATAATTCCATCAACTCTACCCCCAAGTGCAACGCACATGGAACCTATTTCTTTAGCAACTTGATAAGCCATAGCCTTATATATTACTCCTGCCTGAACATTTCCAGCAGCAACCATTTTCTTTACATCTCTTCCATCATTAGTGTTTAGGTATGCAACTAATCCACCCTTTCCACTAACCTTTTTATTAAATTCTTCTACAGTATATTCTCCAGAAAAGGCCATTTTCATAATCTTACGAACTGGTACAGTTCCACATCTTTCAGGTGAAAATGGACCTTCTCCATCTAGTGCATTATTAACATCTATTACCTTTCCTAGTTCATGGGCTCCTACAGATATGCCTCCACCTAGGTGAGCAACTACAAAATTAAGTTCATCATATTTCTTTCCTAACTCATTAGCTGCCTTTCTTGCCACAGCCTTTTGATTTAATGCGTGGAATATGCTCATTCTGTCATATTCAGGCATTCCTGATACACGAGCCAAGTCTATCATCTCATCAACTACAACAGGATCTACTATATAAGCCCTTATATTTAAGTCCTTTGCAATTTCCTTTGCAATTATACCTCCAAGATTTGAAGCATGCTGTCCAAGAACTCCAACCTTTAAATCCTCTATCATAGGATCATTTACTTCATAGGTTCCTCCTTCTATGGGCTTTAGAAGACCTCCCCTACCTACACAGGCATTTAAACTATCAAGTTTAATATCGTTTTCCTTAAGTACACTTAAAATAACATCTTTTCTAAAATTGTATTGATCATAAATCCTTTTAAACTGTCCTATTTCTTCACTAGAATGTCTTAGCGTTTCTTCAAAGACTAATTCTTCTCCGTCAAACACACCTATTTTTGTAGATGTGGACCCTGGGTTTATGGTAAGTATTCTGTATTTCATTTCCCTATATGCTCCCTTCCTCTTTCTTAATTGCCATAAGTACTGATAAAGCTATGGAATTTAATTTTGCTTCATCATTATCTGCCCTAGATGTCAATACTATAGGAGCACTCGCACCTACTATTACTCCAGCATTTTTATCCTTAGCTAAAAATACCATAGTCTTATAAAATACATTTCCAGCCTCAATATTAGACATTAAAAGAATATCTGCAACTCCAGCAAGAGGGTGCTCTATACCCTTATGGATGGCTGCCTCTTTTGATATGGCATTATCAAGTCCAAAGGGACCTCCCACTACACAGTCCTTTATTTGGCCTTCCCTATTGAGTCTTTCTAGTTCCTTAGCATGTAATGTGGCTTCCATCTTTGGTGATACCTTTTCCTTTGCACATATGACACATACATTAGGTGTATCTACCTCAAGGGCCTTTGCCACCTTAATACTATTTTTGATTATTTCTTTCTTTTTTTCTAA
The DNA here is from genome assembly GCF_025210435.1 of Anaeromicrobium sp. Lineage (GTDB taxonomy): Bacteria > Bacillota > Clostridia > Peptostreptococcales > Thermotaleaceae > Anaeromicrobium. The sequence goes on along the minus strand of NZ_JAOART010000085.1, from coordinate 3,943 downwards.
ATCTGGTGCAATATTCATAGCTGCATCTGTCATTAAAAGTAACTTATCATAGTTATGTGGCTCAAATACGGCCACATGGCTAAGTAACTTACCTTCCCTTAATCCATAGTCAGCATTTAGAGCTTCCTTTAGGATTACAGCCGTATCTACTAATCCCTTCATGAGAATATGGGCTTTACCACTTGAGACTAGTTTTACAGCTTCAGACGATGCATCTTGCATATTTTCTTTATGTATAATTTCATAATCTGTCAAATTAATGTTTGTATCCTTAGCAACTTCTTCGATCTTTTCTTTGTCTCCTACTAATATGCCTCTTGCTATTCCCAACTCCCTAGCTCTGTCTACAGCTAATAATACGTCCCTATCCTCAGCTGAAGCCACGGCTATAGTCATTGGTCCCTTTCCCTGGGCATAAGAGATTATTTCTTGGATCTTTTCCATGTTTAATTACCACCACCTATATATATTTTAATATATATTTTCACAATTTTCTATATTTACTGTTAATTGTCAGAATGTTCAGTAGTTTTAACCCCCATATGATAAGTGAATTTTTTGGCTATTTTTCAATAGATTGAGCCTTTACATGGGCAAGTATTATTTCACAATTTTTAAGAAAGTAACACATTCTGTTCTCATCATAAATTTATCAACACTAAGCTTTCCTTATACAGTAACTTGCCTATAAGGGAAACGATTGAAAATCTTTGGAACCCTGGAACGTCACAACATCCTATGGTACTCCAACATGACACATGAACCTATATACGAAGATTCACACTTTCGCTTGTGACAAGGACTTGGGTGGAAAAGATTTTCAATATTTTCCTGAAGTAGGCCCACATAAAGCAAGTTCCCACATAATAAATCTATAATATTATACCCATAAAATAAAACTTAATTCAGATTGGCCTTTTAGCCATATGAAAAAGGTGGAGCTTATTTTAAACTTCACCTTTTCATATTCCCTAATTTTATTCACTTTTAATCAATTCAATAGGTACAACCTCTGGTTCTATTTTTATTTCTTCTATTTCCTTATTAAACCTATATTGAACTTCCATATCATAAAGGCCCTCATCTAAATCCTTAGCATCAAAATATAGTTCTATATCAGATTCTGTTACCCTTTGGCTTGGTACACTTTTAACTATTACTTCTATCCAATTAGGAACCACATCCTTATATAAACTCAATCCATCTTTTAAATTAATAAGCTCCAGGTCATTCTTTGAATAGACAAACTTTTTATCTATGATCTTTTCTATTACCAATTCTATATCCACATATTCTTCAATTGTCTCAATACCATTAGGCACTAGGATTTTCATTTTCTTAGTTGTGTTTTTATTCAGGTCATTTAAGTTTATGGGTTCTATCTTTACATAGTTTATATTTTCTAATAGGGCAACTTCACCCTTTATAGTTATATTTTTATATGCTAGTTTCGTCCCTGTAAGTTTATATCCTTCACTGACCCTAGTATTACTTTTATAAGAGGGTAATAGAGGTACTTCCTTAACCCTTAGTATGGGCATAATAACACTTACATATTCCTTACTCAGGGTTACTCCTTCTACAACGTTCCCTTCTTTATCTATAGGTTTTAATAAGGCCTTAGCTTCAATAGTATTTTTTAGATTAGCCACATTTACCTCTGCCACTATTGTGTCTACTGTGTTTACTATGGTCTCTGGTCCCTCTACCATAACCTTATTTTCAGATAGAATGCCTTCTTCCGCACTATAACCTTCTACAGGAGTACCTACCTTGTTTGGGATAACTCTTTTTTCTTTCTTTACTATTTCATCTATTGTAATCCTGATTTCTGGTGGACTTATTCTACTTAATGATATATTATTAGGCATATTTATATTGATAGGAATACTATTTATTCCCTTTCCCACACCTATTAAGCTAGCATTTGCTACAATATCACTAGAGCTTACTGTGTATAAATCATTACGTCTACCTTCTACTTTCACGTTTACAAAAAATTTTTCTTCCCCCATTAGGAGAAGTCCCTTCTTACTTAAACTTTCCACATTTAAAAGGGTAACAGGTATTCCCTTTAATTCTATAGTAGTTTGAGGATTTACCTCTCCCATTACATATAACCACATTACAAAGGCAAAGAGAATTGATACCAGTTTTAGATTGGTATTATTTCCAAATAATCCTAATCTTTTTATTTTCATCTTCGATGTTTTATTTTTTATCTTTGTCATTCTTTCGCCTCCATATCATCCTTAATAAAGGCTGCCTCTCCTCTTGTTCATATGCATTTTTTATTATTTTTCTTAATAATCTTTCATCTACAAATCTAGTTAATTTACCTTCCCTAGAAACGGATATGGCTCCCGTTTCCTCTGATACCATAATGGTTAGAGCATCTGATTTTTCTGTTACTCCAATTCCAGCCCTATGTCTCGTTCCTAATTTTTTACTTATATTAGGATTAGATGTTAAAGGCAAAACACATCCTGCTGCCATAATCTTTCCATTTCTAATGATAACAGCCCCATCATGAAGGGGGGTATTAGGTATAAAAATATTAATTAATAATTCCGTAGAAATTTCCCCATTTATGATAGTTCCCGTTTCGATTACATCAGAGAGTCCCGTTTCACCTTCCATTACTATTAATGCACCTATTTTATCTTTACCCAAATTAAATACAGCATCCACTATACTATCAGAATATTTTTCTATTTGTTCCGTATCTAACTCCATTATAGAGTTTAAGAATAATTTGCTTCTACCAATGTGCTCAAGGGCACGTCTAAGTTCAGGTTGAAATACTATAAGTAGGGCAATCACTCCCACGGTCATAGTATTTTTTAGTATCCAGTTAGTTACATAAAATCCCATCCAGTCACTTAATTTGGTGGCAATTAATAATACTAATATTCCCTTTATTAATTGTTCTGCACTAGTATTTCTTATAAGCATTAATAACTTATAAAAAACAAAGGCCACAATAGCCATATCCATAATGTCTCTTATTCCTATGTTTAAAAATATCTCTAAAATCCCTTCCAAAATTACCACCTCTTTTCACTCTTCACAATTTTTTTACTATATTAATATTCTAATATTAATAGGATAACCCTTCAAGTATTATTATTAATATCTGCCAAATAAAAAAAGGAAAACTTTACTAAGCTTTTCCTTTTTCCCTTTTATTCTCCATTATTCTTCTTTTAAATTTCCCAGGAAATGTGTTTTTATGTTTTACATATTCATAATCCATATGGATATATTAAGTATAGTAGCAAAGACTACCCATATTAGATAGGGAATCATTAAACTTGCAGCTTTTTTATCAATTTTACTAAATTCCTTAATAGTAATTATTATTAAACCTAACAATATTATAATAGCTATAACTGACAACCCTATATTTTCCATTCCAAAGAATATAATACTCCAAGTGAAGTTTACAAATAATTGAAGGCCGTAATAAAATAATGCTTTTTTATTTCCATTGTCATATTTATTACTCATCCATATTCTATAAGAGGCTATTCCCATTAATAAATACAAAATAGGCCATACTACCCCAAATACCCATGGTGGTGGAGCAAAGGCTGGCTTTTTTAATTCAGCATAAAAACTCCCCATTGACCCTCTAGTAAAGTAACTACTTAAAAGGCCTGTCATTTGAGCTATAAATATACTTACAAATGCAGCAAAGTAATTTGTTCTTCCCTTCACCTTAAAAATAATAATCCCTCCATTTTTAATAAATTTTCCTGAAATAGGCACACATAGAGCTGGTTTATAAATACGAAATCTATATATAGATTTCTTGGTAAAAACCTTGTTTTATGTTAGGAAATTTCTAACATTTGTTAACGAATAAACTTTATCTGGATATTCACTATATTCGGTATATATATTATATATGTCATACACAAGTTCATCTAAGGAACTTCTA
>NZ_JAOART010000084.1 GCF_025210435.1 Anaeromicrobium sp. | reverse complement strand
TGTCACAAGCGAAAGTGTGAATCTTCGTATATAGGTTCATGTGTCATGTTGGAGTAGCATAGGATGTTGTGACGTTCCAGGGTTCCAAAGATTTTCAATATATTTTCCCTTATAGGCAAGTTACTGTATAAAACAAATTTAAAACCAAGAAATCTATATAGATTTCTTGATTACAAAATTGCTTTATGCGGGCCTATTTCAGGAAAATATATTGAACATTTTTTCCACCCAAGTCCTTGTCACAAGCGAAAGTTTGAATTTTCGTAGATAGGTTCATGACTCATGTTTGAGTAGCATATGCTGTTGTGACGTTCCAGGGTTCCAAAAATTTTCAATATATTTACCTTCGTAGGCAAGTTATTTTATAAAAAAGCTTAGTGATGATAAATTTATAAAATAGTTGCAATGATAATGTATTTTGAATATAATTGATATAGCTTGTGATTTCTCGCAAGACCCAATTAGAAAGGCGGTGAGAATTAGTGGCAAAAAGAGACTATTATGAAGTTTTAGGAACAGATAAAAATGTAGATGAAAAAGAATTAAAAAGAGCATATAGAAAACTTGCTATGAAATATCACCCGGATAAGAACCCAGGGGATAAGGAAGCAGAAGAAAAATTTAAAGAAATCAACGAAGCCTACGAAGTTCTTAGTGATAGTGAAAAAAAGGCTAGATACGATCAATTTGGCCATGCAGGTGTTGATGGTCAAGGTGGATTCGGATCAGGTGGATTCGGAGCAGGTGGATTTGACGATATATTTAGTGATATTTTTGACATGTTTGGAGGCGGGTTTTCTTCATCTAGAAGAAGAAACGGACCTAAAAAGGGTGCTGACTTAAGATACGAACTTAATATTACCTTTGAAGAAGCAGCCTTTGGAGCTAAAAAAGAAGTAAATATAAAGAGGCATGAAAGTTGTAAAAAATGTGGTGGTACAGGAGCAAAGGAAGGAACAGCTAAAAAGACATGTTCTACTTGTAATGGAACTGGAGAAGTTAGATATGCACAAAGGACACCTCTAGGCCAGTTTGTAAATGTAAAACCATGTGACCTATGTGGCGGAGAAGGTCATATAATAGAATCACCTTGTGATACTTGCCATGGAACTGGAAAAGAGCTTAAGAATAAGACTATACAAATAAATATACCAGAAGGTGTTGATAATGGTTCTGTCATATCTCTTAGGGGAGAAGGTGAGCCTGGTGAAAAGGGAGGCCCTTTTGGTGACTTATTTATTATACTTAGGGTTAAACCCCATGAACTATTTAAAAGAGAAGGCAATGATATAATTTGTGACGTACCTATAACATTTACTCAAGCAGCTTTGGGAGATGAATTAATCATTCCAACTTTAGACGGAAAGGTCAAGTATAAAATTCCTGAAGGAACTCAAAGTGGAACCATATTTAGGTTAAGAGGAAAGGGAATCCCTAACATGAGAGGTTATGGTAGGGGAGATCATTATGTTAAGATCATAGTGGAAGTTCCTAAGAAACTTAACTCTAAGCAAAGGGAAATGCTAATGAAGTTCTCAGACGTAATGGATGAGGATGTTCATGAACAAAGAAAAACTTTTTTTGATAAGGTAAAAGAGATATTTAAATAAAAATTAATAATTAAGATTTAAAAAGGAGGCAGTTTGGGTTTGAAACCTATTATCTTCCTCCTTTTTTTTTAACCCATAGGAGGTTAAAGGGAGTAAAAATATAACTTTTTAACGTTGTAAATAACCCTATATAGGGTATAATAACAGGTAAAGTAAAAGGTGCGGAGGTTTTTTATATGAAATGGATCGAAGTAAAAATAAAAACTACTACGGAGGCAGTTGAGGCAGTATCAAACATATTATATGAATCAGGTGTTACTGGAGTTGTAATAGAAGACCCAAATGATGTCTATTTAAAGTCTAAGTGTGAAAATGAATGGGATTATTTTGATGAGTCCATATTACTTACAGATTATGAAGGTGCCATAGTAAAAGGATATTTAGAAGAGGGTGAAGGTTTAATAGACATTGTGGAGCTCATAAAGCAAAATGTTGAAAAGATACCTACATATAATCTAGACAAGGGATTAGGAGAAGTAACTACAAGTGAAGTATATGAGGAAGACTGGGCTAATGGATGGAAAAAATATTATAAACCTAAAAAAATTGGACAAAAGGTGGTTGTAAAACCTACTTGGGAAGATTATGAGAAAAAGGATGAAGAAGTTATTATCGAATTAGACCCTGGAATGGCCTTTGGAACGGGAACCCATGAAACTACAATGATGTGCATACAAAACTTAGAAAGACATGTGGACGAAAATTCATTAGTATATGATATTGGTTGTGGTAGTGGTATTTTATCCATAGGAGCAGCTAAACTAGGAGCTAAGGAAGTTATAGCTGTAGATTTAGATCCAGTGGCAGTTGAGTCATCTAAAAGAAATGTGGAACTTAACCATGTGAAGGATAAAGTTACAGTTTTAGAGGGAAATTTAATGGAACTTATAGATGGAAAAGCACATGTGGTTGTGGCTAATATTATAGCAGATATAATAATTGGACTTTCAGACTATATAGGAAAGTTTATAAAGGATGATGGCGTATTTATTTCCTCGGGAATTATACTAGATAAAGTAGAAGAGGTAAAAGAAGCTCTAATGAGAAATAATTTAGAGATTATTAGGGTGGATAAACAGGGAGAATGGGCAGCCATAGTATCAAAAAAGTTTGGAGAGAAATAAAATGCATAGGTTCTTTGTAGAAAAACACAATATAGATAGGGAAAAGAAAAGTGTCCTCATAAATGAAGGGGAAGATGTGAAACATATTTCTAAAGTCCTTAGGCTAGATATAGGAGAAAAGATAGAAATATGTGATGGACATAATAAAGAATACATATGTGAAATAGAATATATGTCTAAAAAGGATATAAGGGTATCTATAATAGGGGAAAAGGAATCAAATAGGGAAGCAGATGTGATAATAGATCTATATCAGGGTCTTCCAAAGGCTACTAAGATGGATACTATAATACAAAAATGTACAGAATTAGGAATAAATAAAATAATTCCCATTTTGACTAAAAGATGTGTGGCACAAATAAAGGATAAAAAATCAGAAGAGAAAAAATTAGAAAGATGGGAAAAAATAGCTTTATCTGCAGCTAAACAATGTAAAAGAGGTAAAATACCTACAATAGGTAAATTACATAGATTAAATGAAGCAATAGATAAATTAAAGGAATATGATATTGCAGTAGTTGCCTATGAAGATGAAGAAACTCATGGCCTAAAGAATTTATTGAGAAACTCCAAATATGAAAAAATAGCCATAATCATAGGACCAGAAGGTGGATTTGAAAAAGAAGAAATAGACATAATAAAAAATAACCATGGAAAGTCTATTACTTTAGGACCTCGAATTTTAAGAACTGAGACAGCTGGTTTTACAGCTTTAAGTATAATAATGTATGAAATAGGCGATTTAGGAGGCAGATAAATGGGAAAAGTAGCCTTTTATACTCTAGGGTGCAAAGTTAATCAATATGAGACAGAAGCAATGACAGAATTATTTGAAAAAAATGGATATGATCTGGTGGAAAGTGAAGAAGTGGCAGATGTTTATGTAATAAATACGTGTACTGTTACTAATTTAGGGGATAGGAAATCGAGACAGTTTATAAGAAGATGTAAAAGAAAAAATCCAGATTCCATAGTGGCCGTAGTAGGATGTTACTCTCAAACTGCACCTGATGAAGTATCTAAGATAGAAGAAGTAGACGTGATTTTAGGAACTAGTGACAGAAATAAAATAGTAGAGTATGTTAAAAAGAAAGAAAAGCAAAAGGAAAAAATAAATGTAGTAACGGATATTATGGAAATTAAAGATTTTGAAGAAATGACTATTCATAATATAAAGGGAAAAACTAGGGCATTTTTAAAAATCCAAGAAGGTTGTAACCAATATTGTTCCTATTGTATAATTCCTTATGCAAGGGGTCCTATAAGAAGTAGAAAACTTGAAGATATTATTAAAGAAGTAAAAAGACTTGTGGAAAATGGATTTGACGAAGTGGTTCTCACAGGTATTCATGTGGCCTCCTATGGAAAGGATCTAGAGGAGGGAACCCTACTTGATGTAATTAAGGAAGTCAATAAGATTGAAGGATTAAAGAGAATTAGATTAAGTTCTATAGAACCTACCATAATGACTAAAGAATTTGTAAAGACTTTATCTGAACTAGATAAGGTTTGTGAACACTTCCATCTATCTTTACAAAGTGGTTGCGATGAAACTTTAAAGAGGATGAATAGGAAGTATACAACGAAGGAATACAGGGAAGTGGTGGATAGAATAAGAGGATATATGCCTAAAGTATCCATAACTACAGATATAATAGTAGGATTCCCAGGAGAGACGGATGAAGAATTTGAAAAAACTATAAAATTTGTAAAAGACATAAAGTTTAGTCAAATTCACGTTTTTAAATATTCTCCAAGAAAAGGAACTCCAGCTGCAAAGTTTGAAAATCAAGTGGATGGAATTATTAAGAACAAGAGAAGTGAAGAGTTGATTTCTATAGTGGAAAAATTAACTAAAGAATATAATAATAAGTTTATAGGACAAAATAAACATGTACTGTTTGAAACTAAATCAGCTGAAGAAGAAGGCTATTATGAAGGTTTAACAGAAAATTATATAAAGGTATTGTGTAAGTCTAATGAAGATATTTCTGGTAAAGTTTTAAATACAAAACTAGAAAAAATACATAATGAAATAGTATTTGGAAGTATTTTAAATAAATAGAAGGAAATTCCAACAATATGTGGAATACTTTATTTAATGTTTCATTTTGTTAAAGAAAAGGAGGTGAAACTCATGTCTGATTGTATATTTTGTAAAATAATTTCTAAGGAGATTCCTGCTAATTTAGTATATGAAGATGATCATGTAATAGCCTTTCATGATATTTCTCCTACTGCACCTGTTCATGTGCTAGTAGTACCTAAAGAGCATATAGAGTCCTTAAATCATATTAATCATGAAAAAAAGGAACTTATAGGGCATATTCACCTTTGTATAAAGGAAATTGCACAAGAGTTAGGCATAAGTGAAAGTGGATACAGAGTTGTTAACAATTGTGGCAAACTGGGGGGTCAAACAGTAGGTCATATTCACTTCCATTTATTAGGTGGAAGACAACTGGAATGGCCAGCTGGTTAAAATAGCTAAAAACTGTTGCATTAATTATAAATTTAATGTATAATAGCATAGTGTTGTGTAATCGTGGTTTAAAAACGTTGATTAATCAGCACAAGTATCTATCGGAGGGAGGGAGAAGTAGATGGCATCAGAAATCAAAATAGGAGAAAACGAAACTCTTGAGAATGCTCTTCGTAGATTCAAGCGTTCATGTGCTAAATCTGGAGTTCTTTCTGAAGTAAGAAAGAGAGAACATTATGAAAAGCCAAGTGTAAAGCGTAAAAAGAAAGCAGAGGCAGCAAGAAGAAAGAAAAAAAGATTTTAATTAAAAAAGGGGTGAATAATGTGACCCTAAAAGAAAAGTTAATGGCAGATCTAAAAGATGCTATGAAAAGTAAGGACAAGGTAAAAAAATCTGTAATTACTATGATTAGAGCTTCAATAAAACAATTTGAAGTTGATAATAGAGCTGAAATGACTGAACAGCAAATTTTAGAGATAATGTTTAAGCAAGTTAAGCAGAAAAGAGATGCAATTGTGGAATTTACTAAAGGAAATAGAGAAGACTTAGTAGACGAAGCAAAAGCAGAAATAGAAGTCATAATGAACTACTTACCAAAGCAATTAACTGAAGATGAAATTAGGGTATTAGTAAAGGAAGCTGTAGAAGCTGTCGGTGCTACTAGTCCTAAGGACATGGGAAAATTAATGGGGGCATTAATGCCAAAGGTTAAGGGCAAAGCTGATGGAAAAGTGGTAAATAATATCGTTAGAGAGTTCATATAAATCTTTTACGAAAAAACTTTTCATTATAGTAAGAAATGGCCTAATTATTAGGTCATTTTTTTGTTCTATTTTCCTTCCAAAAAATAGAAAAAGTGAGGGATACTATGAAACGTATTGTAAAGTTTCTAATAGTTCTATTAGTATATAGCTTGTTAACAAGTATGTCTTATGGGAATGACACTGGAAAGATTTATGTGATACCTATAAAAGGAGAAATAAATAAAGCTGTAACTACTCATATTAAAGCTAATATTGAAAGAGCTGAGAATGATGAAGATGCAGTTGCAATAATATTTGAAATTGATACACTCGGAGGTTTTATACAAGAGGCTGTTAAAATAAAAGATTACATATTAGAATCTAATTTACAAACTATAGCCTTTGTGAATAAAAAAGCTGAGTCGGCAGGGGTACTTCTCACCATATCCTGTGACAAAATAGTTATGGCAAAGGGTGCAACAATAGGTTCTGCAGAGACTATTCCCCATACGGAGAAAAACTTAAGTTATTGGAAGGGGGAATTAAGAGCCGTAGCCCAAATGAAAAATAGAGATCCAGAGTTGATAGAAGCCATGGCAGATAAGAGAAATGAGATTATAGATGAAAGTTCAGGGGATTATATAGTAAAAAAGGGAGAATTATTGAACTTAACTAGTAAGGAAGCTAAAGATGCAAAACTAATAGATGGAATAGGCTCCACTCACAAAGAGGTTTTAAACATAGCTAGTATAGATTATTCTTCCATAGAAGTGATAGGTGAAAATTTCACATTGAAAGTTGCTCAAGTGGTGAGTAATCCCTATGTGGCCACATTTTTAATATTAATTGGTTTTTTAGGAATAATAATAGAGATTATGACTCCTGGTTTTGGTATTGGAGGTCTTGTGGGGATTGTAGGATTTTTTACTTTTTTCTTTGGGAAAAATCTTTCTGGAGATTCAAGTGTTATAATCGTTAGTGTATTTGTCCTAGGGATTATACTATTTGCAATTGAAGTTGGAATACCTGGATTTGGAATCTTTGGTGTAAGTGGTATTATACTTATTATAACCAGTATAATATTATCTTTTAACTCCATCCTGGTGGGCGTATATGCTCTTTTAGTATCTTTAATATTATGTATAGTAGTAGGGGTATTTTTATTTAAATATGGACCTAAAAATAAATACTTAAATCATATAATATTAGATGAAAAGTTAAGTGTAAAAAATGAAAAAATAAATTTAGGATATGAAATACTTCTTCATGAAGTGGGAATAGCAATTACTAGTTTAAGGCCAGCAGGTAGTGTTAAAATTAATAATAATAGGTATGATGTAATAACAGAAGGAGATTTTGTTAAAGCTGGAGAAAAGATACAAGTGATAAAGGTAATTGGTAAAAAAATAATAGTTAAAAAGGTGGATGATTAGTATGACAGGACCATTAATATCATTTGGGATTATAGCTATCGTAGGTTTTTTAGTGTTGACATTTTTATTTAGTTTTATTCCAGTAGGCCTTTGGATAACAGCCTTTTTCTCAGGCGTTAGAATAGGACTATTTACTTTAATAGGTATGAGATTTAGAAGGGTAGCACCATCAAGAATTGTAAATCCACTTATTAAAGCTACTAAAGCTGGTATTGATTTAAGCACGGATAGTTTAGAAGCCCATTATTTAGCGGGTGGAAATGTAAATAGTGTGGTAGATGCACTTATTGCAGCTCACACGGCAGAGATAGTTTTAGAATTTGAAAGGGCGGCAGCAATTGATTTGGCTGGAAGGGATGTACTTGAAGCAGTTCGAATGTCCGTTAAGCCTAAGGTTATTGAAACGCCTAAAGTGGCAGCCGTAGCTAAGGATGGTATTGAAGTTATGGTAAAAGCTAGGGTCACAGTAAGGGCTAATATAGAAAGATTAGTTGGTGGAGCTGGAGAAGAAACTATCATAGCAAGAGTTGGAGAGGGTATTGTAACTACTGTGGGTAGTTCTTCATCCCATAAGGCAGTACTTGAAAATCCAGATAGTATATCTCAAACTGTATTAACAAAGGGCCTAGATGCAGGTTCTGCCTTTGAAATACTATCTATAGATATAGCTGATATTGACATTGGTAGAAATATAGGAGCACAACTTCAAACGGACCAAGCAGAGGCTGACAAGAGAATAGCACAGGCTAAGGCAGAGGAAAGACGTGCTATGGCCGTTGCTAATGAACAGGAAATGGTAGCTAGGGTACAAGAAATGAGAGCAAAAGTTGTGGAAGCCGAGGCTGAGGTGCCAAAGGCTATGGCTTATGCTTTAAAAGAAGGTAAAATAGGAGTTATGGACTATTACAATATGAAAAATGTAATGGCAGATACTGAAATGAGAAAATCTATTTCGTCAATAAGCAAAGACGAAGAATAGATATACATCTTTTGAGGATGTGATTTTATGAAGTTAATTATAATGATTATCATAGTGGCCATTGTGAATCTTTTCCAGAATTTTTTTAATAGGCCAAAGAAAAATCAAGTTAGTAAAAAAAATAAAAAAGTAAAAAACACTAAACACATAGATGAGAACATTAATGTGGAAGAAATGATAAAACCATATATGGATACTAGTGAAGAAGAGGATATAATTGAAGAAGTAAAGGAAGTAGTAGAAGATAAAACACATATTGAAAAGATAGAAGAACCTAGACTAGTAGAAGTGAAACCCCGTAGCAAGAGAATGGGAAAGAGTAAATCAAAACTAAATATGAACAGGAAAAATATTGCACAAGGTATAGTTTGGAATGAAATATTAAATAAACCAAAATCTTTAAGAAAATAAAAATATCACGAGTAATCTTACTCGTGATATTTTTATTTTCTTAAATTGTCCCATAGAACATTGTGTCATAGACAATAGAACAGATGCATAAAATTACTATATAAAAAGGGGGAGTTTCATGAAAAATAAAAATATGGAAATAAGAGAGAGCTTAGCAGAATTACTAGAGCTTCCCAAAGATATAATACTGGATCTTCCTAGAATAACCATGCTTGGTAATTTGCAGCTATACATAGAAAATCACAAGGGTATAATAGAATATACTAAAGTTAGGATAAGGGTTAAACTTAGGGAAGGTTCCTTAAGGGTTATAGGAAAAGACCTTACTATAAAGAATATAATGGAAGAAGAGATAGTAATATGTGGAGAACTTCATAGCATAGAGTTTATGAAATAGGGGGGGAGAGCTTTTGCTTGTTTTGAGATTATGGAATTACTTTAGAGGATATGTTTTAATAAAAATAGAAGGCTTATCCTTGGAAAAATTTATAAACTATGCTATTGCAAGGGGGATTTTTCTTTGGGATATAAGAAGGATAGACTACACTACCATGGAGGCTAAAGTTGGTCTTAGGGCATATAAAGAACTAAGACATGTTGTGAAAAAGGCAGGTTGCAGGGTAAAAATAAAAGTAAAGATAGGATATCCTTTTTTTATGTACAAAATTAAAAAGAGAAAAATTTTTATGGGAGGATTTATATTTTTTCTAATAAGTATTTTTATAATGACATCTTTCATATGGAGTATTGATGTTAAAGGCTGTGAGACCATAAACCCTTCTGAAATAAAGAACTATGTAAAAAACCATGGAGTGAAAATTGGTGAGTGGAAATATGATGTTAATAGGGAAGAATTAGAGAAAAAAATAATTATTGATTTTAATAAAATAGCATGGGTAGGTATGGAATTTAAGGGAACGAAAGCCTTAATTGAGATTGTGGAAAAGGTAGAGCCACCTCCTAAAATAAATAAACATATGCCATGTGATATAATAGCTAAAAAGGATGGAGTAATAAAAAGGGTAATAGCTAAAGAAGGTGACGCCTTAGTTAAAGAGGGAGATATAGTAAAAAAAGGTCAATGTCTAGTTACAGGAATTATAGCAAGAGAAGGTGTGGAAAATAGATATGTTCATGCCTTTGGTGAAGTAATGGCAAAAACCTATTATGAGGAAAGGGATGAAATTAGCTTAATAAATGTGGAAAAAATAAAAACAGGAGAGAAAAAAACTAAGAGAATAATAAAACTTGGAAATAGTCAAATTATATGGGGAGAAGAAAACATACCCTATAAAAATGTATTAATGGAAAGGAAACATAAAACTTTACCAAAGTGGAGGAATAGTAACTTTCCTGTAGAAGTTATAATAGAAGAGTATTATGAAGTTAATATTAGAAAAAATAAACTTAATAAGTCTAATGTGAAAAAGATGTTATTTGATAAAATGATGGTAAATGTATATGAAATAATACCCAAGGATGGAAAAATAATCAATAAAAACATTGTATTTACAGAGGAAAATAGTATAATTAAAGGCAAGTTGATAGTTGAGGTCTTAGAAAATATATCTATACAAAAACCTATTAGGAAAGAAGAAATAATAGAGGAAAAAAAAGACTTGGAAGAATAAACTTAAGGAGGATATAGACTTGGAAGAAAAGAGAATTGACATTAATGAATTCAATTATACAAATGAATTGTTTGGTAATTTTGATGAGAATATAAAGTTTATTGAGGAAAGGTTTAATGTAAATATAGTTTCAAGACAGGGAGAAGTAGTTATTATAGGAGAAAAGGAATCTACTAAAAAAGTAGAAAAGATAATATTAAAATTTATGAAACTATTAGAGGCCAAGGAAAATTTAGACGAACAAAAGATAAAATATACCATAGAATTATTTGAAAAGGGAGACGAAAATAAAATAGATGAGTTAGTGGATGATGTGGTTTGTATTACATCTAAAGGAAAGAAAATAAAACCAAAGACTGTAGGTCAAAAGAAATATACACAGGCTATTAGGGAACATGATGTGGTATTTGGAATAGGTCCTGCAGGAACGGGAAAAACCTATTTGGCCATGGCCATGGCTGTGAATGCATTTAAAAATAAGGAAGTAAATAAGATAATATTAACTAGGCCTGCTGTGGAAGCTGGAGAGAGTTTAGGTTTTTTACCAGGTGATTTACAAGAAAAGGTAGATCCTTATCTAAGACCCTTATATGATGCCTTATATGATATTTTAGGAGGAGACACTTTCATAAAATATAAGGAAAGGGGAATGATAGAAGTTGCTCCCTTAGCTTATATGAGAGGAAGAACTCTAGATAATTCTTTTATAATATTAGATGAAGCACAAAATACTACAAAGGAACAGATGAAGATGTTCTTAACTAGACTTGGATTTGGTTCTAAGGCCATTGTGACAGGAGATATAACTCAAATTGATCTACCAAGGGGAAAGGCATCTGGATTAAATCAAGTGGTAAAAATTTTAAAGGACGTAAAGGGCGTATCATTTCAATTCTTAGGAGAAGCTGATGTGGTTAGACACGCTTTAGTCCAAAGGATAATAAAAGCCTATGAAAAATATGAAAATACTAAAGAGGAAATTTAGGAGGCAAAGGTATGACCTTCATAAAACATATGAAAAAAGCTATGGAAAATAGTTTTTTTATAAGGATACTAAAGAATAAAAATATGGCCTACTTTTTTATAACTTTTATTTTTATAGGAAGTATGTTTTTTAGCATAATATCTGAATTTACTCCCAATGAGTATGATTTAAAAGCAGGAAATAAGGCTCCAGCAGATATAAAAGCTCCTAGGGACGTGGAAGATAAGAGTGCCACACAAAGGCTAATACAAAGGGAAATAGCTTCTGTTGAAAATATTGAGAAGTTTTATCCTACCATTCAAATTGACGTTAAGAAAAATATAGAAAAGTTTTTTAATAACCTATATCAAATAAGGGCAGAAGAAATACTTGATTATGAAAAAATAGGATTATTAAAGAGTAAAAATAAATTTTTATTAGATGATGAAGATTTAGAGATTTTAGTTAATGGAGATGTAACTGAATTAAAAAATGTGGAGAGCTATGTATATGAAATTGTATCTCAGATAATGTCAAGTGGTATTAGGCCCCATGAACTTGAAAATAAGAAACAGGAAATAGAAGAATATTTTAAGGGATTAGAGGATTTTTCTAATGATACGAAAAGTATTGGAACTAAGATTGTAAATAATTCTATTAAGGCAAATAGATTTGTAGATGTGGAAACTACAAAGGAGAAAATTGAAGAGGCAAGAAATAGTGTAGAAAAGGTAATGATAAAAAGGGGAAGTATTATTGTGGGGGAAGGTGAAATAATAACACCAGACCATATAAGTGTATTGAAAGACTTAGGGGTACTAAAAGAAGATAACAAAAGGGATATGTTCCTATATTTAGGAGCTTTAGGAGTTATCTTAATGACATTCCTAACTATAATATTATACATATATTTTTTCAATAGACCCTTACTTCAATCTCCAAGAAAGCTATATTTATTAATAATACTTTATGTATTTGTATTTTATATAAGTAAGAGTTTATTTTACCTATCACCATATATTGGTCCTGTGGCGGCCTTTACATGTTTAGTAGGTATACTCATAGAACCAAAACTAGCTTTAGTTATAAGTATATCTATGACTATCATGCTATCCATATCTAAAGGTTATAATGTGGAGTTTATATATACTAATATAATGGCATCTATAGTGGCCACATGTGGTATAAAAAAAGCTAGTCAAAGAAGTACTATTTTCCTAACTGGATTGATGATAAGCTTTAGTAATATAATAATACTAACTTCAATTGGCCTTATAAACCATTATGATTTTTCATTAGTTTTTTCCAATGTGTTCAATGGCCTTTTAAACGGTATATTTTGTGCTGTAATTACTATAGGATCATTACCCCTTTGGGAATGGGCTTTTAAGATATTAACCCCTTTTAAATTATTAGAACTTTCTAATCCTAATAATAAATTATTAAAGAGGTTACTACTAGAAGCTCCAGGGACCTATCATCACAGTATAATTGTGGGAAATTTAAGTGAAAATGCTGCCCAGTCCATAGGTGCTAATAGTTTGCTGGCTAGAGTTGGAGCCTATTATCATGATATAGGGAAATTAAGAAGACCCTATTTATTTAAGGAAAATCAACTGACTTCTGAAAATCCCCATGATAAATTAAAACCTATACGAAGTGTGAATGTTATAACTAGTCACATAAAGGATGGGGTTGATTTTGCTAAGGAAGAAGAATTACCTCAGGAGATAGTAGATATAATATTTCAACATCATGGAACTACTTTAGTAAAATTCTTTTACTTTAAAGCAACTCAAAATTCTAAAAAAACTATAAATGAATCAGACTATAGATATAAGGGTGAAAAACCTAAGAGTAAGGAAGCGGCAGTAGTAATGCTTGCCGATTCTGTTGAAGCTGCCGTAAGAAGTATAAAAGAACCTACAGAAGAAAAAATAAGAGATTTGATTGACAAGATTGTAAAAGATAAATTAAATGATAGTCAATTTGATGAATGTAATATGACCCTAAAGGATTTAAAGATGATTTCAGAATCCTTTATGACCATACTTATGGGCATATTTCATGAGAGAATAGAATACCCAGATATGGACAAGGATAAGAAGGAGGACTAACTTTAATGAATGTAATAATTGATGATAGACAAGAGAAAATAAAATATGATGAAAACATGGAAAATTTAATAGTACAAGCTGTAAAAGAATCTTTAAAAGAAGAAAGTGTAAGTGAAGAAGTAGAAGTGAGCATTACCTTTGTGGACAATGAATCCATAAGAGAATTGAATAGGGAATATAGAAATAAGGATAGTGAAACGGATGTATTATCATTTCCACAGTATGATAGTATGGATGAAATAAATATGGGCATGTGCCTAGGAGATATAGTAATATCCTTAGAAAAGGCAGAAGAACAAAGAATCTTATATAATCATTCCTTTGAAAGGGAAGTATTGTTTTTAACAGTACATAGTATGTTTCATTTAATGGGATATGACCATGATACAGAGGAAAATACAAAGGAAATGAGAATGAAAGAAGAAAAAGTATTGTCCCATATGGGTATATTAAGAAATTAATGGAGATGGATAATGAAGGTAAGAAAACTAATAGATAGTTTTAATTATGCAATAGATGGCATATTTTATAGTATTAAAACTCAGCGAAATATGAAGATACATATGATAATGGCCATATTAGTCATAGTGGGAAGTATGTTTTTTGATTTGACAAAATGGGATTTGGCATTGGTTTTATTCTCCATATTTTTGGTCATAATAACAGAAATGATAAACACTTCCATAGAAGTGACTATTGACTTAATAACAAGGGAATATCATCCACTAGCTAAAATAGCTAAAAATGTTGCAGCAGGTGGTGTATTACTGGCTGCACTTAATAGTGTATTGGTAGCATATATTGTATTTTATGACAAGTTCATACCCATAGCAGAAATTCTATTTAATAAAATTAGAAAGACTAGCCTACATATTAGTTTTTTGAGCTTTCTTATAGTTATAATATCTGTTATAATAATAAAGCTACAAAAGGGCATAGGAACCCCTCTAAAGGGTGGTATGCCTAGTGGACATACGGCAGTGGCTTTTTCCATTTTAACCTCAATAATATTCATATCCAGTAATATATATGTTATAATCCTTGGATTAATATTAGCCCTATTAGTAGGGCAAAGTAGAATAGAGGGGAAAATTCATACTTGGTTTCAAGTTTTCATAGGGGGAATATTAGGTGTGGGAATCACATTATTATTCTTTTACTTTCTAGGAAATGGTAGTTTCCCTCCTTTGTAGATAGGGGATTCTATAGAAAATAAATAGTAAAGAGTATGTTTATATTATATAATATATTAAGGGGGGAAGTAATAAAATCATTACTTCCCCTTTGTGACCACATTAAAGTACAGATTTAAGAAGTTTTTACTGGAGGTAACTTTAATAATGAAGAATAATAAAATGCAGATAAAAGATGCTAGAAATATTTTCTTTACAGGATTAATAGTGTTAATACCTATAGCAGCTACTTTTTTTACTATTGTGTGGCTATTTAATGTGGTAGATTCCTTTTTTAGGGATCCCATTGAGAAGATACTAGGATTTAAAATTGTGGGAATAGGAGTAATACTAACTTTAGTCATAGTATTTTGGACAGGTCTATTTGCTACTAATTATTTGGGAAGGAAAATAATCCATTGTTTAGAAAAAACCATATGCAAGGTACCCTTAGTGAGCATGATATATTCTTCTATTAAGCAGATTATAAATACTGTTTTAACAGAAAAGAATAATAATTTTAAAAGTGCAGTGGCCATAGAATACCCATCTAAAGGTATTTATACTATAGGCTTTTTAACAGCTGATGCACCTAGAGTTATAACGGATATAACAAATGAAAAAATGAAAAGTATATTTGTACCTACTACACCCAATCCCACTTCTGGAATGTTTGTAATGATTGGAGAAAAGGATATAGTATATTTAGGTTTAAGTGTAGACGCAGCAATTAAGTTAATCGTATCAGGAGGAATAATAACTCCAGATATTATTCAGGATGAAAAGAGAGATACATAAGAAAGGATGAGGGGGACATGAAAAAATTTGTAATTTTAACTATTATTATGAGCACTCTTGCTTTTAGTGGGTGTTCTAAAGAAGAAAAGGTTGTAGAAACCCTAAAGGAAAAGGACCCTATAGTAGAAGTTAAAAAAGAGGAGATAAAGAAGGAAGAGCCAGTGATAGAAGTAATAGAAGAAAAAAATCTATCTCCAATTAGTCATATGGAATGTGAAGAGAATCAAGTTAATAATAGACCCTTTGCTGTAATGCTAGATAATCAGGTTCAAGCTAGACCTCAGGCAGGCCTTGATGGAGCTGAAATAGTATATGAAATTCTAGCAGAGGGGAATATTACTAGATATATGGCCATATTTGCAACCAAATCGCCAAAATTAATAGGACCTGTAAGAAGTGCAAGGCCATATTTTATAGATAAGGCTCTAGAATATGATGCCCTATATGTCCATGATGGAGGAAGTCCTCAAGCTTTAGATGATATAATAAGATTAAAAATGGCAGATATAAGTGCTCAATCAAGGGGAAAAAATACATTTTGGAGAAAATCTCATAAGAAGAGACCTCATAATGAATATACTAGTGCAGATGCCATCAGAAAGGCAGCTAATGTAAGTAATTATAAAAAAACTGTGAATATAGATATGTGGAAGTATTATGATAAGGATACATCTATTGAAGGTAATGAATTAAAGAATATAGATATACCATACTCAAAGAACTACAAGGTTACATTTAAATATGATGAAAATACTAAGTTATATGATAGACATATAAATAACAAACCCCATTTAGATGAAATATCTAAGGTAGAGCTAAGTGCTAAAAATATAATAGTTCAAAGGGCTTCTAAGAAAGTTTTAGACAGTGCAGGAAGATTAAAAATAGGTTTAGTAGGAACGGGTGACGGTATATATATAACAAATGGTGAAATGAAGGAAGTAACATGGAAAAAGGATTCAAGAAGATCTATTACAAGATTTTTCTATAAAAATGGAGAAGAAGTTAAACTAAATCCAGGTGTGACTTGGGTTGAGGTTATACCAAAATCTTTGAATTACACACAATATTAAACTAGGAGGACATACTATGACAAATGAAGAATTAATGGAAAAAGCAATTGGAGCAAAGGAATTCTCCCATTCACCTTATTCAAACTTTAGAGTAGGGGCAGCCCTTTTAACTAAGAGTGGTAAGGCATATACTGGTTGTAATGTGGAATGTGCATCTTATGGAGGCACAAATTGTGCTGAAAGAACGGCCATATTCAAAGCAGTATCAGAAGGGCACAAGGATATTGAAAAGATAGCCATAACGAGTGATTTAGATGACTATACCTTCCCGTGTGGAATTTGTAGACAGGTAATAGTTGAATTTGGGTTAGACATTGAGATAATATTAAGTAATAAGGATGGAAAAATAAAAACCTTTTCAATGGGGGAGTTACTACCTCATAGCTTCACAGAGAAGGACTTGAAAAAATAAATACGAAGGATGGATAAGATGAAGTTTAAATCAGGATTTGTAACAATAATAGGTAGACCTAATGTGGGAAAATCCACATTGATGAATAATATGATCGGTGAAAAGATTGCCATCATGTCAGATAAACCTCAGACTACTAGAAATAGGATACAAACCATACACACGGAGAGGGATTTTCAAATCATATTTTTAGATACACCTGGTATGCATAAGCCTAAAAATAAATTAGGTGAATACATGCAAAAGACAGCAGTCACTACACTAAACGAAGTGGATGTGGTCCTATTAGTGGTAGATGATACTACAGATATGGGGCCAGGAGACCAATATATAATAGATACTATTAAAAATATTAAAACTAATGTAATATTGGTAATAAACAAGGTTGATAAAATTCCGCCAGAAAAATTTGAAAAGATATACAATATGTATAAAAAATTAGGAATTTTTAAGGAGATAATAGGTATTTCTGCATTAAATGATAAAAATGTTAGAATGTTATTAAATACTATAGTTGAAAATCTTCCAGAAGGACCGCAATATTTTCCGGAAGATATGATAACAGACCAGCCAGAAAAAATAATAGTAAGTGAGATCATAAGAGAAAAATTATTACACTATTTACATGAAGAAGTTCCCCATGGTGTGGCTGTGGAAGTATTAAAAATGAGAAAGAGAAAAGAAAAGGATATAGTGGATATTAGTGCTACTATTTATTGTGAGAAAAAATCACACAAGGGAATAATAATAGGGAAAAACGGAAGGAAATTAAAGGGTGTAGGAAAAAGTGCCCGTGAAGATATAGAGAGACTTTTAGGTTCTAAAGTGTTTTTAGAACTGTGGGTTAAGATAAAGGAAGACTGGAGAGATCAACAAAATATGCTAAACTATCTAGGATATAAGTAATAGGCATATTATTTAATTAAAAGAAAAAAATTCAATGAATATTCGTCCCTAAATATAAAAAAAATAATAAATGAAGTAAAGTATTTTAAATTTACTTTTCATAGTAAGGGAAAATCTTTAGATTTTTCTTTACTATAGATTTCGTATTTATAAACAAGCTTTATGTGTGCCTATTTCAGAAAAATATATTGAAAAAAATTTCCCTTATAGGCAAGTTACTGTATAAAGAAATCTTGGTGTTACGAAATCTATAATAGTTTTTTGCTTTTCATATAAGTCTGTGGAAATGTAATTTCCTAAAAACAAATTGAAAGGGGCATAAGGTAATGTTAGATAGTGTATTTTGGCATGTATTTCTAAACACGGGAGATTTAAATAGTTATCTGGCCTATAAAGACTTAGAAGAAAGTATAATAATTAGGGATGAAGAAAAAATAACAGAAGAAGAGTACTAAAAATTTGAGGTGGGGGAATGCTTTTTAAAACCGAAGCAATTGTCTTAAGAAAAAAAGTGTTTGGAGAAAATGAAGCTTTACTAACTATTTTTTCTAAGAAAATTGGGAAAGTACAATCTGTTGCAAGAGGATTTAAAAAAACTAAAGGAAAGGGATCTTCAAATATTCAGGCATTTACATATGGAGAATTCCTACTTTATAAGGGCAAAAATCTATATCAAATTTCTCAAGTAGATTTTAAAAAATCATTTCATAAAATCCATGAGGATGTAATTAAATTAAGTTATGGCTCATATATTTTAGAATTAACAGAGAGTAGTATAAGTGAAGGTGAAAATAATCCTAAACTTTTTAATTTATTAATTGATTTTTTGGATATACTAGGAAATAAGAAGGTGGATGTGGAAACTCTAGTAAAGGCCTATGAAGCTAAACTCATGCTTTATGCAGGCTATATGCCTGTTTTAACTGAGTGTGTATCCTGTGGGAATCCTAATGATTCCTCATATAAGTTTAGTTCTAGAGAAGGTGGCATTTTATGTAGGAAGTGTCTCAAAAAGGATTCTTATTCAATGAACATATCAAGTTTATCCATCAATGTGATGAGATATTTGATACAAAGTCCTTTAGAAAAGATTATAAAATTAAAAATTCAAGATGATGCTAAAAAAGAGTTAGATAAGATTATTAAGAATTACATACTAACCCATTTGGGGAAAAGTACTTTTAATAGTCTAGAATTTCTTGAATCTATAAAATCTTTAAAAATTTAAATAAGGTGGTGTTAGAATGGAGATAAACTTAGAAAAGGTGGATGCAGTAAGGGACAGAACAGGAGTTAGTTACAAGGAAGCTAAAGAGGCACTAGAAATGTGTAATGGTGATGTGATAGATACTATAATTCACATTGAAGAGAAAAATGGTGGTACTTGGGGAAATAACCTATCTGATAAGGGAAATGAAGTTATGGATAAGGTTAAAGAACTACTTAAAAAGGGAAATGTAACTAGGATTCAATTAAAAAGAAATCATGAGATAGTTATGAATATTCCCATAACAGCTGGAGCCATAGGAGCAATCATTTCTCCTCCTATAGCAGTATTAGGTCTAGCTACAGCTCTAGTTTCTAAATGTAGAGTTGAGATAGTTAAAGATGATGGGGAAGTAATAGATGTTAATGAGATGACCAAGGAATCCATTGACAATGTGGTAGATAAGGTAAATGAATATAAGGACAAATTTGAGCCTAATGGATCTTCTCAACCTGAAAAAAAAGAAGAAAGTGAATTTAATAAAGAAGATGAAAATAAGTAACTTTACATTTTGTGGGGTATATGTTAAAATCTATTAAAGTAATAGGTAAAGCCGTGATGAAGAAGAGTAGTCAAGTACTGTTATAAAAGAGAGTTGGTGATGGTGGAAAGCCGACATGACACCTTGATGAAGGGAGCTTCTGAGCTACTAATGAAAAGAGGATGCATAGAATTATGTATCAATAAGGGTGGAACCGCGGAAGTAACTCTTTCGTCCCTTCTTTAGGGATGAGAGAGTTTTTTTATTTGTAAAATTATGAATAATTTAAAGGAGGAATTCATATGGCTATGGAAAAGACTATGGAAAAAATAGTTGCTTTAAGTAAAAATAGAGGTTTTGTATTCCCAGGGTCAGAAATATATGGCGGATTGGCAAATACTTGGGATTATGGTCCATTAGGTGTGGAATTAAAGAATAATGTAAAAAAAGCATGGTGGAAGAAATTTATTCAAGAATCTCCTTATAATGTAGGTTTAGATGCGGCGATTTTAATGAATCCACAAGCTTGGGTTGCATCAGGCCATGTGGGTGGATTTAGTGATCCACTACTTGACTGTAAAGATTGTAATTCAAGATTTAGAGCAGATAAACTAATTGAAGATTTTATGGCACAAAAGGGAGACGAAGCTGTAGTTGATGGCTGGTCTAATGAGGCTATGGAAAAATATATTCATGAAAATGAAATTAAGTGCCCTGAGTGTGGAAAGTTAGACTATACTTCTATTAGACAATTTAACCTAATGTTTAAAACTCATCAAGGGGTTACAGATGATTCTAAGTCAGAAATATACTTAAGACCTGAAACGGCTCAAGGTATATTTGTAAACTTTAAAAATGTGGCTAGAACTAGTAGAAAGAAGATGCCATTTGGAATAGGACAAATAGGTAAATCCTTTAGAAATGAAATTACACCAGGTAACTTTACTTTCAGAACTAGAGAGTTTGAACAAATGGAGCTTGAATTCTTCTGCAAACCAGGGGAAGATTTAAAGTGGTTTAACTACTGGAGAAATTATTGTAAAGATTGGTTATTAAATTTAAATATAAGTGAAGATAGTATCAGATTAAGAGATCATGATGAGGATGAATTATCTCATTATAGTAATGCTACTACTGATATAGAATTTAAATTCCCATTTGGATGGGGTGAACTTTGGGGAATAGCAGATAGAACTGATTTTGACTTAAAACAACATATTGATCATTCTGGTGTGGATTTAGTCTATCATGATCCTACAACTAACGAAAAATATGTTCCTTATTGTATAGAACCATCCTTAGGTGCAGACCGTGTTACACTTGCATTTTTAACACAAGCCTATGAAGAGGAGGAATTAGAAGATGGAAAGACAAGAACTGTTCTTAAATTCCATCCAGCATTAGCTCCATTTAAGGCAGCCGTATTACCACTTGCTAAGAAGTTAGGTGAAGAGGCTGAGAAGGTATATACCATGTTAGCTTCTAAGTATATGGTAGATTATGATGTGACAGGAAGTATTGGTAAGAGATACAGAAGACAAGATGAAATAGGAACACCCCTTTGCATAACCTTTGATTTTGATTCCTTAGAAGATAAGTCAGTAACAATTAGAGATAGGGATACTATGGAACAAGTAAGAATAAAGATAGATGAGTTAGATAAATACATTGAAGATAAAATTAAATTTTAATTAATTAGTATGGCAGAAATAATATTTCTGTCATATTTTTTGTATTTTTTAAAAAAATATGAAAAAAGGGTGGAAATAGCATGAAAAATTTGCTAGAATTCTATATGTAGGGTAACATAAATAATAAAAAGTATAACACATTAAGGGGTGGTAAAAATCGGACTATCAAGTAGACAAGAAAAGATAATAAATATAGTTAAAGAAAACCAGCCTATAACTAGTGAAAATATAGGAAAGATTTTAAATGTAACAAGGGCCACATTAAGGCCGGATTTGGCTATTTTAACTATGACTGGTATTTTAGATGCAAGACCAAAGGTTGGATATTTTTACTCTGGCCAAAATAGTGCTAGTATGAAGTTAGATTATATAAAAAATATTAGGGTGAAGGACATAATGTCTATTCCCATATTGGTAGATGAAAAGGACAGTGTATATGAAGGTGTAACAAAATTATTCTTAGAAGATGTGGGAACCATATTTGTAATATCAAAGGGCCATTTAGTTGGAGTGGCTTCTAGAAAAGACTTTTTAAGGGCAATAATAGGTGGAATAGATATGCATAAGGTGCCTATAAACTTCATCATGACTAGAATGCCTAATATAATAACCGTATCCCAAGAAGAAAGTGCCATAATGGTTGCTATGAAATTAATAGAACATGAAGTAGATAGCATGCCTGTGGTGGACACAATAAAAGACGGAGACAAAGAATATTTAAAAGTAGTAGGACGAATATCTAAAACTAACATAACTAGGTTATTTGCAGAATTAAAAAGTAACAAGGAGGACTAAAGATGGAAGAAAATTTATCAGTATACATACTATCTGATTCTATTGGGGAAACGGGGGAACAGGTACTTAGAGCAGCCATAAGCCAATTTGAGTGCAAAAACTTTCAAATAAAAAGATTTCCATACATTTCTGATGAAGAACACATAATGGACATTATAAATGAAGCAAAGGAAGAAAGAAGTATAATCGTATTTACCATGGTAGTACCAGAACTTAGGAATTTAATAATTAGTGAGGCTAAAAAAAATAATATAGAAACTGTAGATATAATGACACCCCTTATGGATCCATTAAAGAAAGTTCTGAATCAAAAACCTAAATATGAATCTGGACTTATAAGAAAGTTAGACGAAAAATATTTCAAAAAAGTAGAGGCCATTGAATTTGCAGTTAAATATGATGATGGAAAGGATCCTCGTGGATTAAAAAAGGCTGACATTGTATTAGTGGGAATATCAAGGACTTCAAAGACTCCCCTTAGCATGTACTTAGCTCATAAGAACATAAAGGTTGCTAATGTGCCATTAGTACCAGAAGTTCCTGTTACAGAAGAGATTTTTAAGGTTGATCCTAAAAAGATAATAGGCCTAACTACAAACCCAATAAAATTAAATGAAATAAGACAAGAGCGTTTAAAGGCACTAGGATTAGGCAGTGAAGCAAATTACGCTAGTATGGATAGGATACTAAAAGAATTAGATTATGCCGAGTCCCTAATGAAAAGATTAGGATGCCCAATTATAGATGTATCTAACAAGGCAGTAGAAGAAAGTGCAAACATAATTTTGAATATAATAAGAACAGTTAATAAATAATAAAATGAGAATATAAAAATTACTAGGGGGATTAGTTAAATGAACAAATTTGTATACTCTTTCACAGAAGGAAATAAATCTATGAAAAACTTATTAGGTGGAAAAGGGGCCAATTTGGCTGAAATGAGAAAAATTGGCTTACCTGTGCCCCATGGATTTACTGTAACTACAGAAACTTGTAATAAGTATTATGAAGACGGAAAGAAGATAGAGGATAATATAGTTGCTGAAATATTAGAACATGTGGTTAAAATCGAAGAAGAAACTGGAAAAATCCTTGGATCAAAGGAAAATCCACTGTTAGTATCGGTAAGATCAGGGGCAGCCATATCCATGCCAGGAATGATGGATACCATATTAAATTTAGGACTAAATGACGAAACTGTGAAAGTTTTATTTGAAAAAACTAATAATAAGTCTTTTGCCTATGATTGTTATAAAAGATTTATCCAAATGTTTTCTGATGTAGTATTGGGAATTGAAAAATATAAATTTGATTCTATAAGTGGCAGTGGGGATGAAATAGAGCTTATTATTGAAAAATATAAAAAATTAGTAAAAAAGGAAACTAAAAAGGAGTTTCCTCAAGATCCTAAGGAACAATTAATGATGGCTATAAGGGCAGTTTTTGATTCATGGAACAATCAAAGGGCTATAATTTATAGAAGGATTAATAATATACCTGATAAAATAGGAACAGCAGTAAATGTACAAGCTATGGTATTTGGAAATATGGGAGAAACTTCAGGAACTGGTGTGGCATTTACAAGAAATCCTTCCACAGGGGAAAAGGTATTATTTGGAGAATTCTTAACTAATGCTCAAGGTGAAGATGTGGTGGCAGGAATAAGAACTCCTAAGGACATATCACAACTTAAGGATCTTATGCCTAAATTATATGAAGAGTTTGTTGGTGTTACAAAATTATTAGAGGATCACTACAAAGATATGCAAGACATTGAATTTACCTTTGAGGATAGAAAATTGTATTTATTACAAACTAGAACGGGAAAAAGAACTGCAAAGGCTGCCATAAAAATAGCTGCAGATTTAGTTGAAGAAAATGTAATAAATAAAGAAGAAGCACTTTTAAGAATAGAGATAGACAAATTAGATCAACTTCTTCATCCTACTTTTAAGGAAGAATCCTTAAACAATGGTACTAAAATGGCTAAAGGAATTGGAGCATCTCCAGGAGCTGCAAGTGGAAGAGTATATTTTAGTGCAGAAGATGTGGTTAGAGAAGCTGAAAAGGGAGAAAAGACTATTTTAGTTAGACAAGAAACTTCTCCAGAGGATATTGAAGGAATGATAAAAGCACAAGGAGTATTAACAGTTCATGGAGGAATGACATCCCATGCGGCTGTTGTAGCCAGAGGTATGGGAAAATGTTGTGTAGTAGGATGTGGAGAATTAACTATTAATGAAAAGGCTAAAACTTTAACAGCTAATCATATAGAGGTAAAAGAAGGGGAATATATATCAATAGATGGAACTAGTGGTGTTGTGTATAAGGGTCTTGTAGAAACAGAAGCTACAAAATTATCTGATGATTTTGAGACAATCATGAATTGGGCAGATGAGATTAAGAGATTAGGAATCAGGGCTAATGCCGATAATGAACGTGATGCAAAAGTAGCAATAGAATTAGGAGCTAAGGGAATTGGCCTTTGTAGAACAGAGCATATGTTCTTTGATGAGGAAAGAATAAATACGGTAAGACATATGATCATAGCAGAAAATCTTGAGGAAAGAAAAGAAGCTCTAGATAAGTTATTGCCATTCCAAAGAAAAGATTTTGTAGAAATATTTAATGTGATGAAACAGTTCCCTGTAACTGTAAGGTTATTAGATCCACCACTTCACGAATTCTTACCCCATGGACATGAGGAGATTAAAAATCTTGCACATATATTAGGATATGATTATGAAATGTTAAAAGAGAGAGTAGACAGTTTAAAGGAATTTAACCCTATGTTAGGACATAGAGGTTGTAGGCTTGCAATCACTTATCCTGAAATATACGTAATGCAAGTAAGGGCCATTATGGAAGCTGCTATAGAAGTTAGTAAATGCAGTGGATTTACAGTAAATCCAGAAATCATGGTACCTTTAGTTGGAGATGTGACTGAACTTAAGATTATAAAAGATTTAGCAATAAAAGAAATTGAAAAAGTCTTTGAAGAAGAGGCCATGAATATAGAATATAAAATTGGTACTATGATTGAGGTGCCAAGGGCTGCCCTTACTTCAGATGAAATTGCAGAGGAAGCAGACTTTTTCTCCTATGGAACTAATGATTTAACTCAAACTACTCTGGCTTTTTCTAGGGACGATTCAGGTAAGTTTATAAGCGAATATAGAAATAAAAATATATTTGAGAAGGATCCGTTTGAAGTATTAGATACAAAGGGTGTAGGCAAATTAATAGAAATGTCTTCAAACTTAGCCAGGAATACAAAGAAACATATTAAACTAGGGGTTTGTGGAGAACATGGAGGAGATCCACAATCTATAGAGTTTATAAATAAACTAGATATAGATTATGTATCTTGCTCACCATATAGAATACCAAAGGCAAGACTTGCAGCAGCAGTAGCTGTAATAAAAGAAAAAAATAGATAATATACCTAATATTATAAAGGACATGGCTAAAGAGGATTTTTAGTCATGTCCCTTTTATTTTGTTAGAATTTGAAATTTATGGGTATTTTAAAAGGAATAAAAGAAAAATAATTGTATAACATTATATTACGAGGGTATGAAAGGGGTATGCTTGTGAATAGTAGAATCTTAATAGAAGAAAGAGAAGAAAAACTATCTAAATATGCAGCTAAATCATACTTGTCAAAGGGAAGACGAAAACCAGAAGAAAAATGTCACATAAGAACCGTATATCAAAGGGACCGGGATAGGATAATACATTCAAAATCCTTTAGAAGGCTAAAGGATAAAACTCAAGTGTTTATAGCACCAGAGAAGGCTTACTATAGGACTAGATTAACCCATACCCTAGAGGTGGCACAAATATCAAGAACTATTGCAAGAGCCTTAAATTTAAATGAAGATTTAACAGAAGCTATAGCCCTTGGTCATGATTTGGGTCATACTCCCTTTGGCCATTGTGGAGAGGTGATTTTAAATGAAATCCATGAAAATGGATTTAAACACAATGAGCAAAGTTTGAGAATAGTAGACTTCCTAGAAAAGGAAGATACATTTGGCTTAAATTTGACCTATGAAGTGAGGGATGGCATATTAAATCATACAGGAGATAAAGAACCTGTTACTTTAGAGGGGCAGATTGTAAAAATCAGTGATAGGATAGCCTATATAAACCATGATATAGATGATGCCATAAGGGGAGGTTTATTAAAAAAATCTCAGCTACCTGGAGATTGTCTTGAAAAATTAGGAAATACCCATAGTTTGAGAATAAATAATATGATACTAGATATAATTAATAATAGTGGAAATAAAGATAGAATA
This sequence comes from Anaeromicrobium sp., assembly GCF_025210435.1. GTDB lineage: Bacteria > Bacillota > Clostridia > Peptostreptococcales > Thermotaleaceae > Anaeromicrobium. Next base: position 16,286 of record NZ_JAOART010000084.1, on the reverse strand, counting down.
CATATAAGCAAGGAAATGAAAATATATATGGATAAACTAAGGGGGTTCATGTTTAAAGAAGTATATTTAAATCATAAAGCTAAGAAGGAAGAGAAAAAGGCTCAAAATATTATAAAAGAACTATATTATTTCTTTGTCAAAAGGCCAGAAAAATTGCCAATAGAAATAGTTCATAGGGGAAAAGACCAGGGGATAGAAGAGGTTGTGAAGGATTATGTGGCAGGTATGACAGATAAATATGCATTAAAAAAATATATGGATATATTTGTTCCTAAAGTGTGGAGAAAATAGTTCTGAAAATTTTGGATTTTATATTTTATATAAATTAAAGAAGGATTAATAAGTTGGGTGTCGAATATTGAAAGATATGGATTAAAGATAATGTAGAAAAAAGGAAATAAATGTAAGATAACAGTTTTTCAAATATATGTAGATTTAGTAAAAATAATATACACAATTATCCTATTAATATAAGTCATGTCACCGAGTGCTTCACAAAAGGAATATGTATAAATATGTTTCTTGGGCCTTTGATATGACTATTATTAGTGAAGGCTAGTATTGGATTTTTAATATTTTCCTAAGGAAAACTTTTTTCAATCCATAAATACAAAAGAAGTTAGAAAGAAAATGGAAATTACTTCTTCGAAGAATTTAAGAAAGAAGTTTCTTAAAAGGAGGGAATATTAACAAATAAGGTGTAGAATAAACAATTTGAGCCCATGTGTTTAGAATATATTTTAAACATAGTCCTAGAGGTGATGAATAAGTAATTCCTAAATGAAGAAGGAAATTTAATCTATTTGGAGAAAATGTACATAAAGGGACTATGTAGGTGATAAAAATGAGTGTAAACGAACATTTAATAGATGAAATTAAAAGTAAAAATAATATTATAGATATAATATCAGCCTATACGCAACTAAAGCAAAATGGAAAGAACTATAAGGGCTTATGTCCATTTCATAATGAAAAGACACCATCTTTTATAGTTTCTGAGGATAAGCAATTGTACCATTGCTTTGGATGTGGCCAAGCTGGAGATGTGATTGAATTCATATCAAAGAAAGAAAATTTGGATTTTATAGATTCATTAAAATTCCTTGGCAATAGGGTTGGTATAAACATAGAAGAAAAGACTTTAAACAAGGAAGAAAAAAAAGCTGTAGAAGAAAAAACAAAAATATATGAAATTAATAGGGAAGCAGCTATTTTTTATTATAAGAATTTACATAAAAGGGGACCAGAGGCTTTAGCATATCTTTCAAAAAAAAGAGGTCTAAGTATGGAGACAATAAAAAAATTTGGATTAGGATATGCCTTAAATAATTGGGATGCTCTTAATAAATATTTATTAAGAAAAGGGTATGATCAATCATTAATATATAAATCTGGTCTAGTTTTACAAAAAAAAGAAAAAAAAGGATTTTATGATAGATTTAGAAACAGAACCATATTTCCAATAATTAATACTACAGGCAAAGTTATTGGCTTTGGAGCTAGGTCCATAGGAAATGAAATGCCTAAATATTTAAATTCACCACAAACGCCTGTATTTAATAAGAGTAACAATTTATTTGGATTAAATGTGGCAAAGAACCAAATAAGCAATGATAAAAGGATAATAGTGGTAGAAGGTTATATGGACGTAATATCCCTATATGAAAAGGGAATTAAAAATGCTGTTGCATCTTTAGGTACGGCACTAACTAAGGGGCAAGGACAGTTATTAAAAAGATATGCAGACAAAACCTATATATGCTATGACTCGGATGTGGCGGGACAAACGGCTACCCTAAGGGGTCTTGACACACTAACTGAAGTGGGATGTGAAGTTAAGGTCATAAGCCTTAAAGGAGCCAAAGATCCAGATGAATTAGTTAAAGAGCATGGCAAAGGGGCTTTTTTAAAGTATGTAGATGATGCTTTAACTTTAGTAGAATATAAAATCAGTTTAGCTAAAGAAAAATATAATATTAAAACTACAGATGGGTCTATTAAGTTTGTTAAAGAGATTACTCCCATACTTAAAAATCTTAAAAGTCCAGTGGAGGTAGATGCATACATTGGCAAAATTTCTTCGGAAACGGGAATTTCTAGAAAGGCTATAAATAAAGAATTTTATGGCAATAATAAAGAGAAAAATCCTGAAAGTTTTAAAAAGTATAGAAGCAAAAAAGATAGGAATAATAATAAATATAATATTATACCTGAAAAACCAATAAAAAAGCAAGGGTATTTTGAAGCTGAAAAAATATTCTTAAAGTTAATCATAGAGAACGAAAACATGTATAGGGAAATAAAAAATAATTTCACTTATGACAAGTTTATAAGTTCTAATATAAAAAATATAGCAAAATCCATATATAGGGCTTATGAAACTAATTCTTTAGATAAGGATGAAATCCTAAAGGAATTGGAAATTGAGGAAATAAGATTATTTCACCAAATAAACAAAATTATTGTTCCAGAGGATAATGCCCATAAGATGTTAATAGATTGTGTAAATACTATAAAAAAACACAGACTCATACTAGAAAAAAATGGCATAGAAAAGGAACTTAAAATCATAGAAAAAAGAGAAAATAAATCTAAGGAAGAGATTGTGAGGATAAGAGAATTATGCATAAATTACGAAAAAATATTGAAGGAACTAAAAAAGATCTAGCGGCCTTTGAAGGGAGGGAATCTTAAAATGAGCAAGAGAATAGATAGTAAAAAATTACTACTAGTTAAAAAATTAGTAGATAAGGGTAAGAAAACTGGAATGCTTACTTATAAGGAAGTTATGAATACTTTAGAAGAAGTTGACATAGATAAGGAACAAATTGAAGAGGTATATGATAACCTATCTTCTATGGGAATCGAAATCGTAGGAGAGAAGGAAACTGTAAAGGAAAAAAAAGAAGAGGAAGAAGAAACTGTTAGTATAGATATCTCTGTCCCTAAGGGGATTAACATAGATGATCCAGTAAGAATGTATTTAAAAGAGATTGGAAAGGTGCCCCTTTTATCTGCCACAGAGGAAATTGAACTTGCAAAGAAAATGGAACTTGGAGATGAATACTCTAAAAAAAGGCTCTGTGAGGCCAACCTTAGATTAGTTGTAAGTATAGCTAAACGTTATGTGGGAAGAGGTATGTTATTCTTAGATTTAATACAAGAAGGTAATCTTGGTCTTATTAAGGCCGTTGAGAAGTTTGACTGGAGAAAGGGATATAAGTTTAGTACATATGCCACTTGGTGGATAAGACAGGCAATAACTAGAGCCATTGCGGACCAAGCTAGAACCATAAGAATTCCTGTACATATGGTTGAAACTATAAATAAATTAATAAGAGTATCTAGGCAATTACTTCAAGAATTAGGAAGAGAGCCTAAGCCAGATGAAATTGCTAAGGAGATGGACCTTCCAGAAGAAAAGGTAAGAGAAATCTTAAAAATAGCTCAAGAACCTGTATCCTTAGAAACTCCAATAGGAGAAGAGGAAGATAGTCATTTAGGAGACTTTATTCCAGATGATGATGCACCAGCACCAGCAGAAGCTGCAGCCTTCTCCATGCTAAAGGAACAATTAATAGAAGTATTAGATACCTTAACTCCAAGGGAGCAAAAGGTACTAAGGTTAAGATTCGGATTAGATGATGGAAGAGCTAGAACCCTAGAGGAAGTAGGGAAAAAGTTTGATGTAACAAGGGAGAGAATACGTCAGATAGAAGCAAAGGCTTTAAGAAAGCTTAGACATCCAAGTAGAAGTAAAAAACTAAAGGATTATTTAGAATAAGGCATATGTAAGCGACTCCATAACGAAGAAAATAATTCAAATAACCAGTGAAATGCCTAATTTATTTTTTGAATATGCCTAAAATAGGGTGTGACAAAAGGTTTTAGACCTTAGTCACACTTTTTTTGTCACATAGAACATCTAAAGAGGAGACCAACGTTGCTTTGAGGAACCATATTCTATATCATGTTTCTTTTCCCTAGGGCTTTCTTTGGGTTTGGTCTCTTCATAAAGTTCCTCAGCTTCTGCTTGCCAATCAGAGGTAGTTCCACCCCATTTAAAATGAACAGAGGATTTAGGGTTGTTACTCTTAGTTTTATCCATATTAAAACCTCCCTATAATTATTTTTAATTAAAATGAGTTAAAATATATTTAAAAATAGAAAATACTATAAAGTACTAAAAAGGAGATATACATGAAATTAACTAAACGATTAGATAAGATAGCAAAATTTGTAAAAGAAGGAGCAAAAATTGCTGATATAGGAACGGATCATGCTTATATACCCGTATATTTGGCAGAGAAAAATATAGTTAGTAGGGCCATCGCTTGTGATGTGAATGAAGGACCACTTAATATAGCTAAAAAAAATATTATGGAAAATGGATTAGAACACAAGATAGAAACAAGAATTGGTAGTGGCTTAAAACCCTTAAAAATGGGGGAAGTAGATACGGCCATAATAGCTGGCATGGGAGGCCTATTAATAAGTACCATATTAGAGGAAAGTATGGAAATTGCCAAGTCTTTAGATAGATTAATCCTACAACCTATGGTAGCCCAAGAAGAATTAAGAATCTGGCTTAATAAAAATGGATTTATCATAGAAAAGGAAGGATTAGTTATAGATGATGGAAAAATGTATGAAGTAATAGTGACAAAGAAGGGTTTTGAGGAGATAGAAGATTCCATATATTATGATGTGGGAAAAAGGTTAATAGAAGATAAGGACCCTTTACTTAAGGAATTTATTACAAATAAAATAGCCAAATATGAAAAATTATTATATAATCTAAGTAAGCAAAAATCCTTTGAAGAAGATGAGAAGTATATAATTCATAAAGAAAAATTAAAAAAGCTTAAAGGGGTGCTAAAATGCCTAGGAAGTTAAAGAAACTAATAAGAAATATAGAAAAGATAGCCCCTAAAAAGTTAGCGGAAAAATGGGACAATGTGGGCCTTTTAGTGGGAGATATTGAGAGTGATATAAATACTGTACTAGTGGCTTTAGAAGCGACTAGTGAAGTTATAGATGAAGCTATAGATAATAATGTGGATATGATAATAACTCATCATCCTCTTATTTTTAATAAATTAAAAGCTGTAGTTAACGACAATCCCATAGGAAGTATGATACATAAACTAATAAAAAATAATATTAGTGTATATGCTATCCATACAAATTTAGATGTGGCCTATGGGGGAACTAATGATTTGTTAGGAGAACTAGTAGGGTTAGAAAATAAAAATGTATTAGTACCTACTATGAAAGAAGATTATTATAAAATAATAGTATATGTACCCACAAGTCATAAAGAAAAGGTTATGGACAGTATGTGTAGCCAAGGAGCAGGCCATATAGGAGAGTATAGCCATTGTACATTCCAAAGTATAGGTAAGGGGACTTTTAAGCCTTCAGAGGAAGCTAACCCCTTTATAGGAGAGAGTAATAAACTAGAGTATGTGGAAGAAACTAAATTAGAGACCATAGTCTCTAAAAATCATTTAAATAAAGTTATAAACAAAATGATTGAGTCTCATCCCTATGAAGAAGTGGCCTATGACATATTTAAATTAGAAAATAATATATTAAAATATGGATTAGGTAGAGTTGGGACTATAAAAGAGTCAACTTTAGAAGAAGTTTGCAAAAATATAAAGGACAAACTTGCCATCGAGTCATTAAAAGTAGTGGGAAATATGGACAGAAAAATAGAGAAGGTTGCCCTATGCACAGGAAGTGGAGCTAGCTTTATTGAAAATGCCCATAGATTAGGTTGTGATCTTTATATAACAGGAGATGTTAAATATCATGATGCACAAAATGCCAAAGAATTAGGTATTTGTGTAATTGATGCTGGTCATTTTGAAACTGAAAATATAGTATGCGATTTAGTTGCCGAGTATTTAACTAAAGAGCTTAATAATAATGTGAAAGTTTTAGTATCTAAATTAAATATTAATCCATTTAAGACTATATAAGAATAGGCATATGCCTATTCTTTTTGTATATATAAAAGGAGGAAATTTCAATGGTGAAATACTTATTTGAGCTTCAAGAAATAGAGATGAATATATTAAAAAAGGAAAGGGAACTAGAAGGAATAGATAAAGCAGAGGAGATAAAAAAATATATAATGGAAGATAAAAAGGTAAGAAAACATATAGAAAAAATTAAATGCCTTAAGAAAAAATATAAAACTGAGTCCAAATTATTAGAGGATCATATAAAAGATATAGAAAAGACAAAAGAGGAAATGAAGAAAAAATTATACGGAGGAGAAATTAAGGACTCCAAGGGATTAGAATTATTAATGGAAAAGGAAAAAAGATTAGAAACAAGTATAGATACTTATACGGAGAGAATGGTAGAAAAAATTGAGAGTCAAGAAAAGGTGGAAATGGAATTAGAAAAGTATGTGAAAAAGGCAAAAGATATGGGGGCTAGGATAAATGAACTATTAAAAGAAAGAAAAAGTAAAAAGGAAATAGTAGAAGAGAATTTACATAACTTAGAAAGGGAAAGGGAAGATATAAAAAGAATCATACCAAAAGGTAATTTAGAATTATATTATACTATAAAGAAGAAAAAAGTTAAGCCAATGGCTTATGCTCATAATCAAATATGTAGTGGATGCCATATGGACTTACCAATAGAAATAATGGAAAAAATCAATAAGGGGAACATGAAATTATGTCCTAATTGTAGAAGGATAGTGGTAATATTAGGACAATAATTAAAAAAAAGGATTTTGACAAAGGCCATATATTATGATAAGATATATCTTGTTCTCAAGAAAAGTGAATAAAGTGAGTAAGTCAGATGATCGCGTGCAGGCATGCCTTGTACGAGGAAAGTCCGAGCTCCATAGGGCAAGGGTGCTGGGTAATACCCAGTCAGGGTGACCTGAAGGATAGTGCAACAGAAATAGACCGCCAGTTTTACTGGTAAGGATGGAAAGGTGAGGTAAGAGCTCACCAGGGGCTAGGTGACTAGTCTGCTATGTAAACCCCACCTGGAGCAAGACCAAGTAGGGACATTTGGTAACGACGGCCCGTCGTGTCCCGTGGTAGGTCGCTTGAGCCTATTGGCAACAATAGGCCTAGATAGATGATTGTCAAATACAGAACTCGGCTTATAGATTTGGTCACTTTAAGATATGAAAACTCAAGGATTAATTTCCTTGAGTTTTTTTTAATATATAGGTAAAATTACATACAAAAGACCAAGATAAAACTTGGTCCTTTAAAGAAATGCTTCATATGGCTGATTTTTTCATTGGAAATTTTATAGTTTTTAGATGGACATTTATGTATATGGAATTGGGTAAAATACCCAATTCTTTTTTTAGCAACCGCCACCATAGCCTCCAAAAAGTCCACAGTTGCAGAATAAGATAACAAGAAGTAAGAAGAAGAATAGTAAGCTGCTATCACATCCATCAAATACGCCACCAACAGGTCCACCAATACACATTATGAAACACCTCCTTTTCTTATTATGTATATGTTACATATTATTAAAGGGCTTTTATCTCTTTCCCTAATACAAGGTATGCAACATGGGGCACATATGTTACATATTAATCTCTTTGTTATAATAAAAGAATTTGTACAAGATTGTAAAATAAGTAAATTTATACATGAGAATGGAAAAGAGCAAGACTTTAGATATCATGAGAGGTTTTACATTTATTTAAAACCCTAAAGATATGTTAAAATTTCAAATATTATGGTAACATATAGTAAAGGGAATAATTAGAAATGAAGGGATATGGATATGGATGATGACGATAAAAGACGTGGCTAAAAGGGCTGGCGTATCCATAGCCACCGTATCAAGGGTAATGAATGGTAATTATCCTGTAAGTGATAAGACTAAGAAAAGGGTTATGGATGCTGTAAGAGAATTAGGTTATAGACCAAATGCTATAGCTAGAAGCCTGAAAGTGAATAGGACTTATATGATAGGTATGGTTGTGCCAGATATATCAAATCCCTACTATATGGAAATAGCTAAAGGGGTAGAGAGTGTAGTTAGTAAACTAGGATATAATTTAATATTTTGTAGTAGTAATGAAAATACTGAACGAGAAATGGATTTATTAAATGCATTAAATGAAAAAAGGGTTGAATATATATTGTTGATCCCAACTATTAATGATTCATACAGAATTAATGGATTAATCAAAAAGGGAATGAAGATTGTTTTAATAGATAGATATTTACCGTATTTAGAGATTAATTCCATAGTTATAGATAATTTTAAAGCAAGTTATAAGCTCATTGAATATGCCATAAAAAGGGGTCATGAAAAAATTGGAATTATAAATGGTCTTATGAGGGTAAGTACTGCAAGGGAAAGATATGAAGCTTTTAGAAAGGCCTTAGAAGACTATCATATTCCCTTTAACCCTAAATATTCTGTATGTGGTGATTTCATAATGGAAAAATCATATAAGGAAGTTAAAAATATGATAATAAAAAATAGAAAGAACTTACCCACAATGATTTTTGCAACTAGTAACAAAATGGCAGAAGGGGCCATAATAGCCATTAAAGAAATGAATCTAAATATACCAAGGGATATATCCTTAGGATCCTTTGGAGAACTTAGTGTACCACAGTTAATACACCCTCAGATAACTACCATAACTCAGGATGCATTTGAAATGGGTAGAGTAGCAGGACAAGTGGTTTCAGATAAAATAGATAATCCTGTTAGTGGATATAAAAATATAGTAATGAATTCTGTAATTAAATTTAAAGGGTCCATAAGATCGTTAAAAAACCTTCTTTAGTTTTTCTAAAGAAGGTTTTTTTGTTAGATAGGTTCTTCCTCAAGGGATTGATCTGAAGCACAAGGTTTACATGGTTTACAATGTCTATTTATATTGTCTGGGAAAAGTTGTGGGAATGAAGAACAAATTGGGTCTCTGTTAGGTTTTAAGCATGGGAAACCAGTTGATAATACACAAAGTTGAACTGGTACAATTATTTTCTTTTCACATGTAACACAGATTGCGATTATTAGGTTAACTTTAATGCATCCTGTACATGGGTCTATTACTATGTCTCTAGTAATGCTGTTAGTAGCTAATCTAGCTTCACACCCTACATTACAAAACTCTGTAAATCTTGGTAAAAATGCTGAGTTAAATACTGATGGCATACATAATTCGAAGAAATTAGTTAGAACAAGAGGATCGCATTCAGTTCCTATTGGAACTTCTCCCCTTAGTGTGGCAGTACATTCACAGTCACAATCATCAGAATATACCACGTCTATTTCTACTAATACCTTACCAGTAATATTTATAACTTGAGTACCGAAAATTGGAGTGCCTTTATATTCGTCGTCACATTCACTAGTGTCTGTATAAAGAATAAACTCAGATCTTCTGCCATCAGGACCTACTACCCTAATAGGACCATGTTCATTTTCAACAAAGGAAGCGCCTGAGACTGTAGTGTTAAGATCTACATTTAAGTTATCAGGATCATTTATGTCATGAGGATTAAATACCTTTTTACATCTTATGTCTAATACTCTAATGATTCTAACATCATCACCTAAATAAGGTTTAAAGTGGTGACCAGCTGCATTTTTAAGTCCTTGTAGATTAAATAGAGTTGCATCATATACTTTTTGAAGATATACAGACTCAGCACAAACTCTCTTTAATGTTCCATCAAACTCGCATCCAGTATGCCCCTCACAACATTTATCTGAAAGTGCAAGAGTTAATGGTGCTGATTTAGTCATATATTGTTACCCCCTTTCTTAATATTCATAAATCTTGTTGTCAATATTATTATATTCTGAATAGAAATTTGTGTTACACATAGGGCGATTTAATGTCATATATTTTAAAAAATTTTAATATTATAATAAAAGGAATATATATTAAGGATGGTGAAGTTATGTCCTTTGTAAATGAGAGAAACATACTCTTAACAGACAAAAAAGGTAATGTTCACAATATTTATTGGGATAAGGCAAACATGTGCTACAGTAAATTTTCAAAGGATAAGGAGCATGAAAATATAATATTAGATGAAAATGTATTATTGGAGTTTGATGGAAACATAGATGAAGAGGATAGATTATATGCCATATACCAAAAAAGAAATAAGGAAATAATATTAGGGAAATGTATTAAGGGTACTTGGTCAAAGGATAGTTTGGGAAATGTAGATGGACTTGACCTATTTAATTTGAATTTATTAATTCATGAAAATCACCTAAATATAATCTATTGTACCTTTGAAAACAAGAAGGATCATAAGTATGGTATATACCACCATTATTATGATGAAGATTGGAAAAGTGTTAAAATAGGTGAGATAACTAGACAAAATATACTTAATCCTTTTAATATTATAAAAAGGGATGAAAAACTAATGTTATTTTTCTATGATATAGATGGAGAATACGAAGAAGTATTTGTACAAGAGTTTGATTTTGAAGAAGAAAAATGGAGTGATAGAAGGAAAATCACAAATGATAAAAGTGCTAAATTATGTTTAGATACTTTAGTAGATGAGGAGAGTCTATATGTTACTTATTCAAAATATGTGGATGATAATTTGATAATTAAATTTGAAAAATACAAACTAGATACTTTTAAAAAAGAAGCAGAAGAATTAGTATCTAATATAGGAACGGCTATGCATCCTACTTTAATATTAGAAGAAGGAAAGCTTTGGAATGTATGGACAGAGTTTGATAAGGTAGTTAGCTCCTACTCTAAGGATAAGGGACTAACTTGGGAAGGTCCCTATGAGTGGAAAGAAACCCATGAGGATAGGTTTTACAGATATGAATATAAGACTAACAGGGGAGATAAGTATACTCTTAATCATGCCTTTGGTAAGGATTATCCATACTTTTCTTTTTTAGGATTTTCTAAGGTAGAGGATGCCTTTAAGGTAAATGTAAAAAAAAAAGATGCAATTATAGATGATAAAGAGGATAGGGAAGAGGATGACGGTACTAAATCCTTTTTAATAGTAAATGATAATAATGTAAAGATTATAGAAGATGAACATGAAGGATATGAAAAGGAGATTTTATTATTAAAGCAGGAAGTAGAGGGACTAAGAAGAAAATTAAAAGAAATGGAATCCCAAGCTTCTAATCCAAGAAATCAAAGAAATCCAAGGAAGAGAAAGGGTATATTTTTTAGATAGGTAAAGTAGTTTCATAGAAATATTAAAAGCTAGGGTGCTAAATCCTAGCTTTTTGGGTCTATTAAAGGTAGGAAAGCATGTAGAATTTTACATATTATGGTATAATTAGCATTAGTTCATTTGAAATAGGGGGGATAAAATGGCATTATTTAAAGAGTCTGATTTACGAGGAATTTATAAAAATAGATATGAACGTGCCATTGTGGAGAAAAAAGCACAGGGAAGATTGAGGAAATTAGAGATGAATTTTTCTGCTGAAACTAAATATGATATTTTCCTTTCTCATAATTCTTCAGATGCAGTGCAAATATTGAACTTGAAAGAAACAATTGAAAAGATGGGATTTTCAGTATATGTCCACTGGACTGATAGTACAAAATTAGATAGAACTGGAATAAATGAGGAAAGGGCACATATATTGAGAGAAAGAATGAAGTCGTGTAAATCCTTAATTTATGCTACTTTTAGTGATAGGGAAAATTCTAAATGGATGCCCTGGGAGTTAGGGTACTTTGATGGCTTAAAAGGAAAAGTTGCTATTTTACCAGTTAGACAAAGTAATGTTAGTAGAAATTTCTATGGGGGGCAAGAATATTTAGGCCTATATAATTATGTTACTAAAGCTGAACCAGCTAGTTCTCAAGAGGAGACCTTATGGGTTCATAGGGGGGCAAATGAATATGTAATATTTAGTGCATGGTTGCATGGAGCAGAACCAGTCGTAAGGTGTTAGTGGGTTGTCTTTAGTATTTAAGATAACAAAGTCTTTGGATAAAAATCCAAGGATTGCTACATCTTGAAATATATCTATTATTCATATAGACTGTTAATATAAGGAAAATTAAAAAACAATGGGTTAGAAAGTGGGGAATAAATTTGAAAAAAATTTTATCAGTAGTATTAGTTTTTATGAGTATGGTTATGTCACCAATAATAAGTAATGCAATGGACTATGAAAATAGTGTAGAGGTAAAATTACATAAGAAGTTAGCAGAGCAAGGTGATGCGGCAGCACAATGTAATATAGGGTATATGTATGCAACGGGCAACGGAGTACAACAAAGTTACGAAGAAGCAGTAAAATGGTATAAGAAATCAGCAGAACAGGGAAATGAAACAGCACAGTATAATCTTGGTTATATGTATGCAAAAGGCCATGGAGTAGAACAAAATTATGAAGAGGCATTAGGGTGGTATGTGAAATTAGCAGACAAAGGGGATCCATGTGCTCAAAATAATCTTGGAGATATGTATTATGAGGGTAATGGAGTAGAGCAAAGTTATGAAAAGGCATTAAAATGGTATAAAAGGGCAGCAGACCAAGGAGATATACTTGCTCAAAACAATCTTGGGGATATGTACTACGAGGGTAATGGAGTAGAGCAAAATTATCAAAAGGCATTAGAATGGTATGAAAAGTCAGCAGACCAAAGTCTTGTAGATGCTAAGGATAAACTGAATATATTGTATGAAAAGGGCTACGGGGAAGAATAATATGGATTACAAAAAGCCCAGGTTATTTACATAATTTCCATATGAGTTTTATAAATAAGAAATAGGAAATGGCCATAAGGCTATCTCCTATTTTTATTTTCCTATAAGTTATAACCATATAATGGGAATAAATCTAATGAAAAAAATTTCAAGCTGAAAAATGGAAGATAAAGAGATATATACTCATTTAATAGAATTTGAAAATATATTATAGAAAATGAAGGAGAAAATATATGGAAATATTAAATAAAAATATAAAAGAAATAAGAGCATACATTCCTAACATTGAAGAGTTACTCAATGAACCTACTGATGATATAAAAATAAGTGAATTAGAAAGTCTTAGTGGTAAAAAGATACCTAAAGATTTTAGAAACCTTTATTTAAAATATAACGGTGAAGGAAATTTGATTTTTGGACTAATGGCAGGCTTTAGGTGGATGAACATAGAGACAGTTATAAGCGAATGGAGATCACTTCAAGAATCGGCCTATGATATTATATCCGATAAAGATGGATTGATTAAGGATGGAAATTTTAAAAAAGGGTGGATACCTTTTGCAGAAGATGGTGGAGGCTCGTTTTTGGTAATGGATTTAGATCCAGGAATAAAAGGGAAATATGGACAAATTATAACGATAGATCATAATTCATCAATTTCTTATGTTATTTCAGAGAATATTCAAATGTTATTTGAATTTATTGTGAAAAGTTTTGAAAGTGGAGATTTGAATATTTGGCAAGATGACAATGAGAAGGTAATAGATTGGAAGCAGCGGCATCTTTTGGATGATGTGATGACTTTAACAGGTACAGCAATAGAGAAAGATTCCTTTTTGGTCAATGGATTTTGGGCAGAATATTTTAAAGATGAAATTGTTAATGGAAGTATTACTACTGAAGCATTAGCAAAAAACAGAATCATATTCATAAAGGGGGATATGGCTAAAAAATTTGGGGCAATATCATTAGATATTTTAAAGCATATGATTAATCTGAAGGAATTGATTATTCATGCTGATTATATAAGTAGCTTTGAACCCATTAAAGAAATATCCTCTCTGACAAAGCTTGTAATTGGTAGTAAATCTTTTAAAGATTCTGATTTAAAATATATAGTTAATCAAGGGAAGTTAAAAGAATTAACCTTTGTAAAACTTAGATTAAGTGATATAAGTATCTTAAAAAATATAAAAACTTTAAAGTATCTAAGGCTATATAAAATAACTAAACTTAATAGGGATTCTATAGGAAATTTGAAAAATTTAACAAAATTGAGTTTGGAAGATATGGAAGTTGGTGATTTATCCTACATTTCAACTCTTAAGAAATTAACAAATTTGGAACTAAGAAAAGTAAGTATACCTAATTTAGAATTTTTACAAGGCTTAGAAAAACTAACAGTATTTGAGACAGATAGAAAGGCAGAGGATGAATCTAGTATAGGAGTTGTTGAAAATATGCAGAGATTAAAAGAACTGATTTATCCAATTGGAGATATGAAAATTTTAAAACATTGTATAAATCTAAAAAGCATTGGAATTGATGCAACAAACCTTAAAAATTTACACTGCATTAGTGGTTCAAACATAACTAGTATAACTATCTTTAATGCAAAATCAGAAGAAAGTGCAGAATCTATAGTATCAGAAGTTGAAAAGAATTGTAAACTTCAATCATATGGTTGGCAACAAACATGGAAATGTTAAATTGCTATTGGAAATATAGGCAGAGAATCAATTAAGAAGGAGGATGTTCTTCAAAAGCTGGTAATTACAATTAACAAGTCGAAATCAGAAATATTGGATTTTTCATTAATTCGACAAACAAGAGATGTTGTTGGAGCTGAAGTTAAGCAAGTTAATGAATTTAGTACATCCTATACACTAGAATTCAATATATTTGAGGAAAATGATGGTGCTGAATTTCAAATATTATATTTAGGTGATCCTCATATTCAATATGAGATAAGTGGTGTTATCGAGGGGGCAAAAAAGATAAAGGTAGTGCACTCAGGATATGAGTATTCTGGTTCTACGGTCACAAAATATATAGGTTTGCGGATTGGTAAATATTACTAAATGAGTACGCAAACACCACCATATATGGATAAAAGTGAAACTGGTTCGTGAAATGAGTTTATGAGCAATGTCAATATGGGAGATGAGTTTCGAAGTTATAAGATTAAGGTATTGAAACTTAAGCAAAAAACAATATCTATATAACTATTATTGGTTTAAAAGGAGAGGAATATGAAATTAAAAAATAATACAATTATAAAAAGAGTGTTAGCCTTTGTATCAGTTTCTATATTAATTATAAAAAGAGTTCTAACCTTTGTAGCAGTTTGTATGTTAGTATTTGGAGGTGTTGGATTTTGTAGTAAGATGGGGAGTGTTTCTAGTTGTCATAAATATTACAAGCAGTATCCTCTCAATGATAAGAATGGAATTGCTGTAGACTCTGAAGGAAATATATATATTGGGGAAGGCGAAACAGAAAGTATCCAAGTGTACGATAGTCTTGGTAATTTTCAATATGGATTTAGTTTCCCTACAGGTGGGGGAGGTTGGTTTGCTTTTGGCATTAAAGAAGATAAAATTAATATAGTCACTGCGCGTACTGATAGCTATTTTATATTTGACAAGGGTGAATTAATTTATTCTGAAAAAGAGATTGGTTATAATCGTTGTGGAGAATTAGAGACAGAGTATCATATGACGGCAGAAAACACATTTTCTACTGGTAGTAAAACCTATGATATTTCATCCCTAAATATTGTAAGTGTCGAGGATAAATCAAATGGAAAAGTTGAAAAAATCCACTTGGATGTTCCTGTTTGGCCTTTTTCAGCTTGGGTGTTTTGGAGGATAGCGGCTATTGGAATGATAATGTTTTTTGTCTTAAATCCTGAGTTCTGTCCTTCGAGGGTTAATAAACATAAAAAGGGAATGATGTGATAGTTAAAATGGAACGTATATAATAGACAATGGAAAAAGAGAGTTTACTTATAAAATGGTACCTTTGTCAAGGACAATCTAAAAAAAGAGACTCTTAAATATATGAGAGAATTAGAATACAAATATGATAATAACATATTAAAAATAGATAGTTCAGATATAACAGTTGAGCAATATTTAAATAATTGGTTTGAAACATATTGTCTAAATAACCTTAAATTAACCACATATACAGGCTATAGACAACACATAGACAATTATATATGCCCTAGGATTGGACATATGAAAATAGTGGACTTAAGGCCTATAGAAGTGCAAACTATGTATTGTGAGTTACTTAAAAATGGTCGTATGAATGGTAAAAAACCACTGAATCCTAAAACAGTGATACAAACTTATAGGATACTTAGGAAGGCATTGAAAAATGCAGTTATGTTGCAGATTATAGAAAAAAATCCGTGTGACTATGTGGAAACTCCTAAGAAAAAGATTTTATGAGTTTTCATAAAGTTTGAGACTGAGTATATCTATACCCTACATTTCTTAGTATAATTTTTCATTAAGTTTGAGACTGATTTCTATAAAGTTTGAGACTAAGTTGTTATTTTGCAAAAAGTTTGAGACTGAGTTTTTT
>NZ_JAOART010000083.1 GCF_025210435.1 Anaeromicrobium sp. | reverse complement strand
GTAGCATTCTTTTTATCAATTTCTGTTTTTCTTCTATTGAATATCTATTATTGTTTTTTGCCATAGGTTTAATCTCCTTCGTTATTTTTATTCGAGAATATCATTAATTCTCTCCTACGACAACTATCTTACCACAGGGGGTTAACACAGTATATCTTCTTAGGACGTACTTTTCTACAAATACATCATAAATAAATTCAAGGATATAATATCTATCTTCTTGACGCATCTTTTTATCAAACATAGCCACAAATACATTCCCGATATCATCATTTCCTATAACTATTCAATTCCTTCACCTATAGTTCCTCTTCATAATTATACTACACCCATAGACATTTGGAAATTTTTCCAAACAAAAGCCACCCATTTTACTGGATGGCCTTCATATTATTCTTCAATTTTTAATATTAATTGTCCTGACTTTACTTGATCTCCTTCTTTGGCAAAGATGGTTTCTACCACACCATCCTTTGATGCTGTAATATTAGTTTCCATCTTCATGGCTTCTATTATGGCTACTGTGTCATTTTCAGAAACCTTATCTCCCTCTTTAACTAATACTTTTATTAGTTTACCTGGGATACTTGAACCTATTTCATTTGGATTATCCACGTCTGCCATTTGGATACTTACTGCCTGGGTATTTTGAACTACACTATCCTTATCATGGATTTTAATAGCACGGGTAGAGTCATTTACTTCAAATAGTAGGGTTCTATTTCCTTCTTCATCTACTCTACCGATTTCAAGAAGCTTTATAACTAGTACCTTACCTTCTTCAATCTCAACATTACAAGTTTCACCTTCCCCTAGTCCGTGGAAGTAGATGTCACTTCCCATTCTACTAAAGTCTCCATTTTCTTTCATGTAACTTAAGTATTCATCAAATACCTTTGGATATAGGGCAAAACTCACTGCATCTTCATCTGTTGCTTCTATTTCAAATTTTTCCTTTAAATCCTTCTTAATTTTATTAAAGTCTTCACTTTCTAATAATTCACCAGGTCTGCACGTAATAGGTTCTTCTCCCTTTAATACAAGTTTTTGTAAATCTTCAGGGAATCCACCCATAGGTTGACCCATCATACCTTTAAAGTATGATACTGCAGAGTCTGGGAATGCCATGTCCTTACCCTTTTCGTATATGTTTTTCTCGTCTAAATCGTTTCTAACCATGAAGATTGCCATATCTCCCACAACCTTTGATGATGGAGTTACCTTTACTATGTCACCTAACATGATATTAACTCTCTTATACATTTCCTTAACTTCATTAAATCTATGACCAAGGCCGAAGCTTTCCACCTGTGGTTTTAAGTTTGAATATTGACCACCTGGTATTTCATACTTATAGATTTCTGCCGTTCCAGATTTAAGACCTGATTCAAAACCTTCATATACGGGTCTTACATCTGCCCAATAATCTGAAATCTTTTGAATGTGATCTAGGTCCATCCCCGTATCTCTCTTAGTATTTTCTAGGGCTGCCACAACAGAGTTTAAGGCTGGTTGACTAGTAAGTCCTGACATACTATTAATTGCCGTATCTACTATATCTACTCCCGCTTCTGCTGCCATTAGGATAGTTGCCACACCATTACCACTTGTATCATGAGTGTGTAGGTGAATTGGTATGGATATTTCATCCTTAAGGGCCTTAATAAGTTTATATGCTGAATGGGGCTTAAGTAGGGCTGACATATCCTTAATACCTAGTATGTGTGCTCCCATCTTCTCTATTTCCTTAGCCTTTTTCACATAATATTCTAGTGTATATTTATCCCTAGTCTTATCTAGTATATCTCCTGTGTAGCAAATACATGCTTCTGCTATTTTACCTGTTTTTAATACTTCATCTAATGATACTTCCATACCCTTTAACCAGTTTAAAGAGTCAAATATTCTAAATACATCTATTCCATTTTTAGCAGATAATTGTATTAATTCCCTAATTACATTATCTGGGTAGTTTTTATATCCAACTCCATTTGAACCCCTTATTAACATTTGAAGTAATACATTAGGAACTCTTTTTCTTATGGATCTTAATCTTTCCCAAGGAGATTCCTTTAAGAATCTATAGGCCACATCAAAGGTAGCTCCTCCCCACATTTCCATGGAGAATAGATCCTTGCTTAAAGCGGCCGTTGCCTTACTGATTTTTACCATATCTCTACTTCTCATACGAGTTGCCATTAAAGATTGATGGGCATCCCTCATGGTAGTATCTGTAAGAAGTAATTTTTCCTGATTCTTAACCCAGTCAGCAACAGCCTTTGGACCCTTTTCATCTAATATTTGTTTTGTACCTGTTAAATGACTTATATTTCCCACCTTTGGAATTTTAGGTACATCAAAATCTCTCTTTATACCCTTAGTTTCATTAACTACCTTTTCACCTATGAAATTTAATACCTTAAGTTCTATATCTTTTTTAGGAGTTATTTCGAAAAGTTCAGGATTATCCTTAATGAATCCCGTATCACATAATCCCTTTTTAAACTCCTCATGACTAAGAACATTTACCAGGAATCCCGCATTAGTTTTAACCCCTCTTATCTTAATCTCTTTTACGGCCCTTCTTACTTTTCTTATGGCATCTTCAAAGGATCTTGAATAAGAACTAACCTTAACTAATAGGCTATCGTAATAGGGGCTTATTACAGCTCCCGTAAATCCATTTCCACCATCTAGTCTTACTCCATTTCCAGAACCTGTTCTATATATATCTATTATTCCCGTATCTGGTGCAAAATTGTTTACAGGATCTTCTGTAGTTACTCTACATTGTATAGAGTATCCCCTTGGTTTAATGTCATCTTGTGATTTTATATTAATCTCGTCTGAATGAAGGCTATGGCCCTGTGCTATTAAAATCTGACTCTGAACTATATCTACTCCTGTAACTAGTTCCGTTACTGTATGTTCAACCTGAATCCTTGGATTCATCTCTATAAAGTAGTGATTTCCGTGCATATCAACTAAAAATTCTACAGTTCCTGCACTCTTATAATCCACTGCCCTAGCTATTTTAATTGCATCATCACATATATTTCGTCTTAGTTCTTCAGTGATACATAGTGCTGGAGTAAACTCTATTACCTTTTGATGTCTCCTTTGCACAGAACAATCCCTCTCATATAGGTGAACTATGTTTCCATAGTTATCTCCTAAAATCTGTACTTCTATATGCTTTGGTTTTTCTATGTATTTTTCCACAAATATATCGTCTATACCAAAGGCCTTTTTCGCTTCATTCTTAGCACTTCTGTATTCATCTAGTAGGTCTTCTTCTTTTCTTACTATTCTCATTCCCCTACCACCGCCACCAGCAGAGGCTTTTAATATTACTGGATATCCACATATATTAGCATACTCTATAGCTTCATCTTCTGATTTTACAGCCTTCTCAACTCCTGGAATAGTAGGAACGCCTACCCTACTAGCAACCTTTTTAGATTTAATTTTATCTCCTAACTGATCCATCATCTCATAGTTAGGACCTATGAATGTTATTCCCGCTTCTTCACATTTTTTAGCAAATTCCGTATTCTCCGATAAAAAACCATAACCTGGATGTATGGCATCTACACCCTTTTTAATGGCTATCTTTATTATTTCTTCAATATTTAGATATGCTTCTACCGGTCCTTTGTTCTTTCCTATTTGGTAAGATTCATCAGCTTTAGTCCTAAAAAGAGAGTTTTTATCTTCTTCAGAATAAATTGCCACCGTACGAATGCCTAACTCATTACATGCTCTGAAGATACGTATGGCTATTTCCCCTCTATTAGCTACCAATACTCTTTTAAACTTCTTCACGTCATCTCCTCCTATGATAATCACTCTATTTCTAGTGTGTTATAAATATATAATTTTAATTCTAACAAATTTTTTAGTAATTTCATAATCATTTTTGGAAAATATACAAGTATATTTTTTGTTTTTTTAACTTTTTTCATATATTCACTTATTAAAATTAAGTTTTCATATATTTTACCTTATATTTTAAAGTTTGTATACCATAAATAACTGAAGTTTCCCTAATAAATTATTAATCTTGTAACACATATTATTCTAAATGCATAACCTATATTAGAAAACCTTAGCCTCTTCTATTACATAATAAACAAAGGAGGTGGAAATGTATGGCTGATAAAAAATGTGATGGTTTTGGTGGATGTGATGATAGTTTACTATTTTTCTTCCTATTACTAGTAGTATTGTTCTGTTCACCTATGTGTAATGGATTATTTGGATCTAGAGATAGCTTGTTATTCTTCTTCTTATTGTTAGTAGTCATATTCTGCTGTCCAGGTTTTTGCGGATTCGGCGATTTCTTCGGCGGATATTAGATAAAGAATTCGGGATAAAATCCCGATTCTTTCTAAATTCATATGTGAAGAAGGGGGTGTAATAATTGGCAGATAAACAATGGTTTGCTGGAGATAACACTTTTTTATTCTTCTTCTTATTATTATTTGTTGTATACTTTGGTGGATTATCCTGGGGAAAAGAATGTTAAAAGAATTGGATATCCAATTCTTTTCCCAATATTCTTCATCATATAGTTAATGAACATATTATATTAATTAGTTTTAAGGGGGTGTCACATTTGTCTGAAGAAACTACAAAAGGCTTACTTACACAATTAGGATTTGAAGATAATTCAGCATTACTTTTCTTCTTCCTATTATTAATCATTTTATTCTGTGCACCATACTTTGGATCATTCTTTGATGGTGGATTTGGTGATTTTTGCCTTGAAGATGGTAGTACCTTATTATTTTTCTTCTTGCTATTAGTTATCTTATTTTGTAGCGAATCCTTATTCTAAGAAAGTTTAATTATTAAATATTTAAATGACTAATTGAATCTTTATCTAAATTTCACAAAAGGACGGTTAGTTATTTCCATTATTTTTCATAAAAAACTTTTACTTTACATAAACAAATTAAATAAAAATCAAATCTAATTCACTAACCGCCCTGAATAAAAATAGGTTGTCATATGGCAACCTATTTTTATTTTCTACATAATAAAACCTATTATAAATATACCTTTATAGATTTATCAACACTAGGCTTTCTTTATACAGTAACTTGCCTACAAGGGAAAATATATTGAAAATCTTTGGAACCCTGGAACGTCACAACATCCTATGCTACTTGAACATGACTCATGAACCTATCTACGAAGATTCATACTTTCGTTTGTGACAAGGACTTCAATGGAAAAATTTTCAATATACTTTCCTGAAGTAGGCCCACATAAAGCAAGTTTGAAAATGATAAATCTATATAGATTTATGAACACTACGCTTTCTTTATACAGTAACTTGCCTAT
>NZ_JAOART010000082.1 GCF_025210435.1 Anaeromicrobium sp. | reverse complement strand
CCGTATTTGGTGCCCCATCCGCGGCTCGAACGCGGGACACCTTGATTAAAAGTCAAGTGCTCTACCGACTGAGCTAATGGGTCACAAATGGCTGGGGTAGCAGGACTCGAACCTACGCATGCCAGAATCAAAATCTGGTGCCTTACCGACTTGGCGATACCCCATTATTTAAATGGCGGGTCCACAGGGATTCGAACCCCGGACACACGGCTTAGAAGGCCGTTGCTCTATCCAACTGAGCTATGAACCCATTGGAGCGGATGATGAGAATCGAACTCACATAACCAGCTTGGAAGGCTGGAGTTTTACCACTAAACTACATCCGCATGCTTCAATTACCCAAATTTCACATTTGGTGTAATCTGGAGTACTCAGGAACTTCATGTTTCTGAGTTTCCTTTAAATTTAATTGGCGACCTGGAAGGGACTCGAACCCTCGACCTCCAGCGTGACAGGCTGGCATTCTAACCAACTGAACTACCAGGCCGCATTATTTAAATGGTGGGCGTAGCAGGGCTCGAACCTACGACCCCCTGCTTGTAAGGCAGGTGCTCTCCCAGCTGAGCTATACGCCCTCATTTGTGGTAGCGGCGAGTGGACTCGAACCACCGACCTTTCGGGTATGAACCGAACGCTCTAGCCAACTAAGCTACGCCGCCACATCATATCTAGTATCCTTAAGTTTTCTTTGCCTTTTTCTTAAGGACAAGATATATGTTATCATTTTTATTTGTACATGTCAACACTTTTTCATAATTATATTTTAATTTTCACCTTAATCTAATAGCTTCTAGTTCTAAAATAGATTTCGTAACACTAAGCTTTCTTTATACTGTAACTTGCCGATAAGGGCAAATATATTAATTTTTTTTGTGATTGAGGAACGTCACAATATCCTATGCTACTTGAACAAATCTCATGAACCTATCTACGAAGATTCACACTTTAACATGTGACAAGGACTTCAATGGAAAAAATTTTCAATATATTTTCCTGAAGTAGCCACACATAAATCTGGTTTATAATTATGAAATCTATACATAAATTAAATTTAAAAGAATATCCTATGTGAAACCTATTCTTTAATATCTTCTATTTTAAATTGTATATACACATTTCCATTCCAATGATTAACATCAGGAAAACCTACTACTTGTACTTGATTTGTTCCATTTAATTTATTTGTATATGTATCTGCCATATTAAATCCTACTAAATCTAGTTTAGTATTATCATTATACTTATTAGATTTTATCTTTAATTTAATATGCTTCTTTTCCTTTCCCATGAACCTATATTCATAGGGGTTACTCACCTGGGCATCACTTATTAGGAACTTGGGTTTTTCGTTGCCCATACCATAGGGTTCTATGCTTTTTAGTTTTTCTATCATTTCTAAAGTTATTTGAGAAGGCATCAATTCACAATCTATCTTTATTCTTTTTATAAATATTTCCTTGTCCTTTTTACTTGCCTCTTCATTTAGTTTTTCCCTTAATAAATCTAAGTTTTCACTTTTAATGGAAAAACCGCAAGCATTCTTGTGTCCACCAAATTTAACAAATAAATCCTCATGCTTTTTCAATTCTTCATATATATCTATATGTTCTATACTTCTACCACTACCTTTTAATATTCCATCCTCTGAACTACCTGTTAAAATTAATGTGGGCTTATAATAGGCATCCCTAACCTTCCCTGCCACAATGCCTATTACTCCTTCATGTCCATCTTGGGAGTTTACCACTAAAAATAAATCATCCCTATAGTTTTCTTCTACTATATCCTTACACTTTTCTATGCAAGTTTCTTGTAGTTCTTTTCTTGCATTATTACACTCTATTAGATGGGACACTAACCTGTTAATCTCATTCATATCCTGTGACAATAGAAGTCTTACACTAGCCCTAGCATCATCTATTCTTCCACTGGCATTAAAGTGGGGGGCTATTATAAAGGCAATATTAGTAGATGTTATGTTTCCTAACTTTAGTTCTATCTTATCTATTAAGGTTTTAAGACCTATTCTACTTCCCTTGTTTATTTTATTTAATCCATGCTTTAACATGGTCCTATTTTCATCCACAAGGGGAACCACATCAGCCACTGTACCTAATGCTACTAAATCTAGCACTTGAGCTAAATACTTTTTAGGTCCATCTAAGGTCTTTTGAATGGCCTGGGCTAACTTAAAAGCTATTCCACAACCACATAATAATTTAAATGGATATTTACAATCCTCTTGCTTTGGATTTATTATTAAACAATCAGGCTTTTCTTCACCTATATTATGGTGATCAGTTATTATTATATCCATGCCTAATTCCTTTGCTAATTTAACTTCATTTATGGATGTGGAGCCACAGTCCACTGTAATAATTAGGTCTGCTCCCTTTTCTTTTATATCCCTTATGGCATCACAATTAAGACCATACCCTTCTTCTTCCCTTAGGGGTATATAGTAATTTAAGTTGTCTGTAAAGTTACTTAAAAAGTCCATCAAAAGGGATATACTTGTAATTCCATCAACATCATAATCCCCATATATCCATATGGAATTTTTCTTTTCTATGTGATTTACAATTGTTTCAACAGATTCTTTCATATCCTTTAATAAAAAAGGATCATAAGTCCTTTGAGGCTTATGTGACAAAAATTCTTTAATTTGATCTTCTTCTAATATGCCCTTATTTTTCAATATATTTTTTATTATTTCATCAGTACCTATATTATTAATATCTTCCTTATTCAATACTTCCCAAGTAGTTTCAAACATACTTTCTCCCCCTCCGCTGATCTGTAATTTTCATGTATTAATTATAGCAAAAAAATAACAAGAGTTGAAAACTCTTGTTATTTTTTCAAATAAGTCATAGGGTTAACATATTTACCGTTCTTTCTAACCTCAAAATGTAGATGTGGTCCTGTAGACATGCCTGTACTACCGCACTTAGCTATAGGAGTACCCTTTTTGACCCTTTGTCCATTTTTAACTAATAACCTAGATGTATGACCATATAGTGTCACTATACCACCACCATGGTCAATCATAACAGCCTTTCCATATCCACCTAACCAATTAGAATGAATAACCTTCCCATCAGCTGCTGCCACTATATTCCTTCCAGAGGGAATTCCTATGTCTATACCTGTATGTAGTTTCCTTTTCTTTAAAACAGGATGTATTCTATATCCAAAGGGTGATGTTATTCTATTGTATCCTGGTGCTGGCCATGTGAATTTACCTCCCACATACTTACCACCAGATTGTTTCCTTAAAATTTCTGCTTCTAATTGATCTGCATATTTCTTAAGGGCATCTTCTTGTCTCTCTAGGGCCTTTCCATCCTTGGCAATTTGGCTTTTAACTTTTCTCATCTCTCCCCTAGAAACTTCTAGTTCCTTTTGCTTAGTCCTAGCATTACTCTTCATTATGGACATATTTCTTTTGTATTCTTCTAGTTTATTCTTTACACTTTCCACACTATTCCGTTTTACTTTCATATCCTTTAATATATCCACATCTTGATTAAAAATCTTCTTTACCATATCCATATTAGATAAAAGATCTACTACTCCATCTGACTCCATTAAAACTTGTAAATACCCCACATCTGAGTTCTTATACATGGCTCTTAATCTTTTATTCATCATATCATCCTGATAGGTTATATTCTTCTCAGCCAGGTCTAATTCTTCCTTAGTCTTACCTATTTGATTTAGAGTTTCTTTTATTTTAAACTCTAAATTTTCTATTTCCTTTTCCCTACTATCAATTTTTTTATCTAAATTTTGCATTTGTATAGCCACATCTTTTTCTTTTTTCCTATTTGCAGACAATTTTTTCTTTATGTCACTAATAGTCCTTTGTATACCATTAAGTTCATTTTGTTCCTTCCTAGTATCTGCCCCATACACAAAACTTGTGGAACAAATAATGAGTATTAAAAATAAACTAATAGTTTTTCTCAACATATTTTTATCCCCCCCTAGTTTACTTATACTTTTAAGAACTTTCTCATAGATACAATACTACCTAAAGACCCGATTCCAATTCCTAAAGCTGCAAATATTACAACTATACTTTTAACTAATATTTCATAAGGTATCATATAAGCCGATATCATAATATAACTTCCTGAAGTTATCATATGGTATAAATACTTATACCCAGACCCAACAACTATGACAGATATTCCCATGGCAAAAGTACCCAATACTATCCCTTCTATAACAAATGGAAATCTTATGAACCAGTTAGTGGCCCCCACATATTTCATTATGGCAATTTCCTTTTTTCTAGCTATTACAGTAAGCTTTATAGTATTAGCCACCACAAACATGGATATTATAACAAGAACTATTATGACACCTAGACCTGCTAGTTTAACAAAATTAGTTACAGATAGTATCTTATCTACCATATCCTTATAGTAGCGAACCTCTTCAATGCCTTGTAACCCTTTTACCTTACTAACTATTTCATCTGCCCTTTCTATATTAGATACCTCTATCACATAGGAATTAGGAAGAGGATTTTCTGATAATCCTTCTAATAAATATCCATTTTCTCCCCATTTTTTCTTCATATTCTTAAGAGCTTGATTTTTAGATATGAAAGATACACTTGAAACCCCTTCCATGTTCTTTATTTTTTTCCCTAAAGATTCCATCTCATAGGCACTGGCACTTTCACTTACATCCACCATTATTGAATCAAATTCATCCTTAGTGATTTGAGTAAAACTATTTATGTTAAGGACAATGGTGAAGACCACTCCTAAAATGATCAGTACTGATGTTATGGAAAATACGGATGCCATACTCATCATTCTATTTCTCCACACACCCCTTATACCTTGCCTTATACAATAGAACAAAGTCCTAATCCTCATAACCATACACACCCTTCATGTCATCTCTCACAATGTTCCCATTTTCTATTGCCACAACTCTTAATTTCATCACGTCTACTATGTCCTTTGCATGGGTTGCCATTAATACGGTAGTTCCCCTTCTATTTATTTGCCTTAATAATCTCATAATCTCCCAAGCAGTTTCTGGGTCCAGATTTCCTGTAGGTTCATCGGCTATTAAAAGGGATGGATTGTTAACTATAGCCCTTGCTATGGAAACCCTTTGCTGTTCTCCTCCTGATAATTGATTTGGAAAAAACTTAGCCTTATCACTAATTCCTACTAATCCTAATATTTTAGGAACTTGTCTTCTTATTTCCCTAGGGCTAGCATTTATTACTTCCATGGCAAATGCCACATTTTCATATACGGTCTTATCTTCTAACAACCTAAAATTTTGAAATACTACTCCTAATTTTCTTCTCAAGACTGGAGTATTTCTCTGGCTTAATTTTGTAATATTTGTGCCATCAATTATTATTTTTCCAAAAGTTGGTTCTATTTCCTTTAACAATAATTTAATGAAAGTAGATTTCCCAGCACCACTAGGCCCTACTAAGAAAAGGAACTCCCCCTTATCTATAGTTAAATTTATATTAGACAATGCTACAGAGTTCTCTGCATATTGTTTAGTCACATTAATAAATTTTATCATCATATCAACTCCTACCCAATTAATTTCTACAAATTATATTAAAACTCCTCTTTATTTTTTAAGCCAGTTTCATAGTTCACTCTACTTATATATTATATTATTAATTTCTACTTTTTCCAAATTACATTATGGCAACTTTTGTATTTTTTTCATCCGTTGGGAGGATTATAAATATATTAAAAGAATTTCTAATTAGAGGTGATATTGTGAAAAAACTTATTAGAAAAGATCTATTAGAAATGCGTAGAAACCTTACAAAATCAGAAGTAGAAAGTAAAAGCCACAAAATATTTACGAGCTTATGTAATATGGATCTATTTAAAAATAGTAAGTCTATTATGATATATATGGACTTTAGGAATGAAGTACAAACAAATGAAATAATAAATCACATGCTAAAACAGGACAAAAGACCCATTATTCCAATATCTATTCCATCTACTAAAACCTTGATTTTATCCCAGTTAAAAAATCCTAAGGAGGATTTAACAGAAGGTACTTATGGAGTATTAGAACCTAGAGAAGATAGTATTAGACCCTTTAATCCTAATAATTTAGATTTAATATTAGTTCCAGGGGTAGCCTTTGACCCTTTTGGTTATAGGGTAGGTTATGGTGCTGGTTATTATGATCGTTTCTTATCTTCATTAAAAGAGAAAGTTTCTACTATAGGCCTTTCCTTTGACTTACAGATAATAGAAAAAGTTCCAATAGATGAATTTGATCAGAAATTAGATTATATTCTTACGGAGAGTAAAATAATCCATTGTAATAAATAAACAGCTGGGATTTACAGCTGTTTATTTAAAATTTTATTCATCAAAGCAGCCATTTGGCCTCTGCTAACTTCTTCTTTTGGGCGGAATGTTCCATCACCAAATCCACTAAAAATTCCATATTCACTCATGGTTACAATTCCATCATATGACCAATGGCCTGGGTAAACGTCCCCATATGGATTCTTATCTTCTTGAGCAATTTCCTTATTTCCTAATAGGTTATATAGGACCACAGCCATCTCTTCCCTTGTAATCTCCCCGTCAGGATCAAATATGTCATTACCCTTACCCTTCATGATTTCATTTTGGTATAGGATTTCAATTTCTTTCTTAGCCCAATGGCTAGAGGGAACATCTTTAAAAGATGGGGAATTTTCCTTTTCTTCTAAATCAAAGGCTTTCACTAGTATGACAGCTCCTTGGGCCCTAGTTAAAGATTCATCAGGTCCAAAATAACTTTCAGACATGCCTACCATCCAGCCCTTTTCCTTTACTTTTAAAATCTCTTCTTCTGCCCAATGGTCTTCAATATCTACAAAGTATTTACCATTTAACCACATGGTATAGTACTCCCATAGATTTTCCTCTTCTTGTCCTAAGCTCCAACTTCCAGTTCCTTTAATATTGTACTTTTGGACAAGTTCTAATTTTTTCTTTATGGATTTTTCATTTTCAAACCATATTTCATAATTTCCAACACTCAAGGGTTTTCCCCAACTATATAATTTTACTTTAGGGTCCTCTTCTTTTATTTGAAAAGTAGCTTTTATTACTTCTTCATCCTTCACATATTCCATGTTACCATCATAGGTTGATAAAATAGCATCCACCCTACTTAAAGAAATGCCCTTTCCTAAGATTTTTTCACTCTTTTCTTTAGTCTTATCTAATGTATCATCTATATTCCAAATACGTCCATAAAAGGGAATTCCTAAAACCATTTTATGGCTAGGCACCCCTTCATTCAATCCATATTGTATGGATTTTTCCACAAAAGAAATACTCGCAACAGGTCCTGGATCTCCTCCACTCCAACTTTCATCATATGCCATAATCATTAAATAATCGCTGTACTTGGCAAGTTCCTCGTAATCATACATTCCATGCCACCCCTTTGTCCAACCAAAAGGATTAGCAGCTACTGCCACAGATACTTCCTTTTCACTAGGTATTTTTTCTCTTAATATTCTCACAAAGTCAGTAAAATCATCACGTCTCACTTCTGTTAACCCTTCAATATCCACATTAACTCCATCTAAGTTGTACTTTGACACAGTATTAGCAATTTGGTCAGCCAATTCAAATCTATTTTCCAGTGCTTTTTCTCCTGCTGTTTTATCCCAATGATTACTTAAAAAAGGCACCACATCCACATTTCTTTTGTGCATTTCATGAATAAGGTTTTCATCTAGTTTTTGTGTATTTAAAGTTCCATCAACATTTATATCCAAGTAGCTAGGTGCCACCACATGCAATGAATCATTAGTTCTATCCACATAATTTATGTAATCATTTGAATTACCAAAATACAAATAGGACATGTTAAACTTTTGAGCCTCAACTGTTACTCGTCCCCCTAGGATCAAGGTAACAACAATGGTCATAATTAAACTTATTTTCATTAATTCCACAAATAATTTCCGTTTTCTCATAGTAACCTTTCTCCTTCTTATATATTAATACTCATAATTTCACATATTATAATGCTATCTACTTTCATCTGCCTAGTCAACAAACAAATATTTCTAAATCAAAAAAGAAAGGCAATTAATCACCTTTCTTCTCGTCCTCTTCCTTATCTACAAATTCCTCTAATTTTTTATTAACTAAGTAAAATATACTCTTCTCTGGATAATTTCCATTATCATCTACCTGTCCCGCTTCTACTCCTGTTAGTATTTCAATTCCCTCTTCTATGGTTTTTATGGCATATATATGAAAATCTCCCTTTTCTACTGCTTCTACCACCTCATCATTTAACATTAAATGTTTAACATTTTGATGGGGGATTAAAACTCCTTGATTCTTATTTATTCCTTTTAATTTACATACCTTATAAAAACCTTCTATCTTCTCATTAACTCCACCTATTGGTTGAATTTCTCCATTTTGATTTACAGATCCTGTTACACCTATGGATTGTTTTATGGGAACCTTTGCTAAGCTAGATAATAGGGCATATAGTTCTGTGGAGGATGCACTGTCTCCATCTACTCCTGAATATAATTGTTCAAATACTATATTGGCATTTAAGGATAAGGGATTTTTTTGTGCAAACTTTTGTCCTATATATCCATTTAATATCATAACTCCCTTATCATGGATACTTCCACTTTTTTTAACTTCCCTTTCTATATTTATTATTCCCTTTTTCCCCTTGTATGTGGTAACAGTAATTTTACTTGGTTTTCCAAAACAATATTCTCCATTGCCTATTACAGCAAGACCATTTATTTGTCCTATCTTCTCATTTTCTATATCAATTAATATATCTCCTGATTCTATCATTTCTAATAATTTTTCTTCATATTTGTTATTTCTACTAATTTTCCTATCTATAGTCTCCCGTACATGTTTTTTATCTACTAGTTTTTTCCCTTCTTTTCTGCATATTTTGTCAGCCTCATAAACTATATCTACTACCTTATTAAACTTGGCCGTTAATTTTTCTTTATTTTCACAAATCCTAGAACTATACTCTATGAGGGATTCTACAGCTTCCTTGTTAAAGGCATATAGTTTTTCCTTTTTACAATGGAGGGCTACTAACTCTACCATCTTCATTATGTTTTTATCATTTCTTTTCATTTCTATATCAAAATCAGCCATTACCTTAAATAATTTTCTAAAATCTTCATCATAGTGATATAAAAGTTGATAAGTATACATATCACCTATTAATATTACCTTCACATTTAACTCTATGGGCTGAGGCTTTAAGGTTGAAGTTATAATATATCCATATTGTTTATCTAATCCTTCTATATTTACTCTGTTAGTTTTTAGCGCTCTTTTTAATGCACTAAAGGCAAAGGGATTTATTAGTAAATCCTTTGCTTGAATTATTAAATAGCCCCCATTTGCCCTATGGAATGCTCCTGGCTTTATTTTCATTAAGTCAGTTTTCAAAAGACCCATCTCATTTTTATATTCTACTCGTCCTATTAGATTATAGTAACTTGGATTAGTTTCCACAACTATGGGCGCACTTTCTAGGGAAGAATTATCCACAAGCAAGTTAATTTCATATCTTTCAAAGAAATTAGTTGAACTTTTACTTAAAAAGGGTAGTTGCTGCTTTGGTGCCATATTATCTCCCTTAAAGTGATTGATGTTTTCTATTATGTCCTCCTCTAATTCCTTTAAATACTCTTTAATACATTCATTGCGAGAAAATTCCGCCTTTAATTTTCTTATGTAATAATCCACTGCATGAAATCCTATTTTTTTATCTAATTCTTTTACCTTTATTTTATATTCCTCTTCTAACATCCTAAGTTCATTAAATCTCTCTATAGTTTCTATACTGAGTTTTGAAGAATTTTTTCTAAAATAATCTATTTCTTCTTCTGATAAATTCCTATATTCCATTTCATTTAAAATTTTTCCATTTAATACGGGCATACTTATTAGGCCTCTCTCAGTCTTTTGAAATATAAATCCATAATCCTTAGCTATTTCGTTTAACTTATCTATGGCCTCCTTAGTATAGTTTTGATATTCTTCTATGAGTATATTTCTTTGATTTTCATATTCTTTACTCATAAATATTTCAGGAATTTGTTTTTTTAGCCTTTCTATAATCTTGTCCACATTTTCTTTAAGCATTTTGCCCATACCATTTTTCACATACAGAGCCATGGGTTCATCAGGTTTTTTAAAGTTTCTTGCGTATAACCAATCAAAGGGTGGTCCCACTTTTTTAGACCTTCCTTTAACAATTGCCTCCGTATAAGTGCTTCTCCCAGTTCCAATTTCTCCTGCTACAAATACGTTATATCCCCTTTTATCCATTTCAAGGCCAAACTCCAAAGCCTCCACAGCTCTTTTTTGACCTATTATGTCACTAGAAACTTCTATATCTTCTGTGGTGTTAAATTTTATCTTATCTATATTACATTTTTTCCTTAGGTTTTCAACACTCACCTCATAATTATCTAAACTCATAGGTTTCCTCCAGTTTTAAAATTATCTATACAAGATTTAGTATTTTCTAATAGACATAAATTTAGTCACAAGAGATCAAAAAGATTAACCACTAGTGGTTAATCTTTTTAATTAATCTTCATATTTAACTTTTAATTCAATAGTATCTGGAAGTTCGTCTAGATCTGTTTTAACTATGGAATAAGGATATGTAACTACCTGAGTAACCACATCGCCAGCTTTAGGGTCTTTAAAAGTAGTGTAAACTACAACTTTATTCTTTTCATCTATTTTCTCTTTAACTATTTTATCTATTTTAATAGTATATCCACCTGTTGGCTTTTCTCCCCTTGTAGCAATCACATATACTACATCATCAACTTTACAAGCCAATGCTCGTTCTAAATTTTTGTATCTAGGAAGTATTTCCTTTATCTTCTCAGGGATATTTTCTTCTGCTACTGTTTCAAAAGATACATTGTTGTTTCCTTTAAGGATTTTTTTCATCATAAAAACTCCACCTATAATTAAAATCATAATAAAAATTAGTACTAAAACTTTCTTCATGCTGAACCAATTTACGATTTTTCCCATATTAACCTCCCCTTACTTAATCAAACATTATAGTAAATACTATTCTGTCTGTGAGACAAATATTCCATTGTGTAAAATAAATTTTAAGCTTAAATTATTTTACCTATTTGGGGAGATTTTTATGAAAAGAAGGCTTCCATCTACAATCACATAGATGGAAGCTTTTTTTAATTAATTCTAATATTTTCTATTGTTTCTTTGTCTAGACCAGTGGCCTTTATTATAGTTTCAATATCTATTCCCATGGATATTAAGCTGGTTGCTATCTCTAAAGCTTTTTTCATTTCACCTTCATTTCTTCCTTTAGTACTGCATTTAAAAAACTAATAAGGATATCATTATTTTTATAGTTTACAATATAATTATTCTCTATATTAAGTAATTCATTACAATTACATTATTCTCTTTATTGCCATGTTTTAACTTGGTTCTTTTAACTTCTTCATAACCTCTACTTTTCCAAAACTCATATGCCTTATAGTTTTTTTCAACTACACCTATCCTCAATTTATCTGCTTCTAGATTAATACTCCACTCTATTAAAAAGTGGTGAAGCTTCTTTCCTAGTCCTCTTCCTCTTTCTATTGGATCAATTAGCATTAACCCTAGCATATATTCACCTTTCACTGGATAGTCCTTAACTATATCAACAACCCCTACTAAGTATGATTTTTTATTAAAAACTCCGAATACAAATTTATCACTATATTTTTTGTCAGGAGGCAACATATTTAAAATTTCATACCCTTCATTAATAGATGGACAATCATCTCTTTCTATTTGAAAATAATCTGAACATCTTTCACATAATTGTTGAAGAATATCTTCATAATCTGAATTGATTATCTTTATAATATAATCTTCATCATTAAGCACAACCTTTGATTTAAAATCCACAATATTTCCCCCTATCCCTTGTTACAAATGTAACTACGTAAGTTTTGTACAAAAATAGTCTATTCTTTTGGATAATTATTCTTTGGTATTTTAGGCAAAAAATAACTAAAGGTAATACCATATCCCTTATCGAAGTAGTGTTTTCCCAAAAACTCTAACGAAAGGTGGTAT